>VXOS01000073.1 GCA_009839925.1 Chloroflexota bacterium | reverse complement strand
CCGGCGGCGGGGCCCCCCGGGGCCCGGGCCGCGCGCGCCCGCGGGGCGCCGGCGCCGCGCCCGCCCCCGCGCCCGCCGCCCCCGGGGGGGGCCCACGTCGGTTGCGTGCCTGGACGGCGTTAGCGGTCGTTGCCGTCGATGTCGTAGCTGTACTTGTCCGGCACCTCGAAGCCGAAGAGGCGAGCGGCGTTGAGGCCGAGCACGTCGCGGCGCTCTTCCTCGGTGAGGTTGCCCATCGTGCGGGCGATCGCCTCGTCCGAGTGCGGCCACGAGCCCTCGTGGTGCGGGTAGTCGCTGCCCCAGAGCCCGTTCTTCGTGATCTGGTAGTCACGCGCGAGCATGATCCCGGCCGGGTCCTCCTGGAACGTCGCGAAGCACTGCTGACGGAAGTACTCGCTGGGCAGCATCTTCAGCTTCGGGAAGACCCAGAAGTGGTGCTTCTCGTACGCCTCGTCCATGCCGGAGAGCATCCACGGCACGAAGCCGATGCCGGACTCGACGGTCCCGAAGCGCAGCTTCGGGTGGCGCTCCAGGATGCCCGAGGCGCAGAAGTGCGTGAACGGCTCGATCGCCGGCGTCAGCGCGTGCGTGACGTAGTTGATCACCGCGCCGCCCTCGCCGCTTGCCGTGCGCGGATCCTTGCCCGTGGCGACGTGGCAGGTCAGCGGCACGTCGGCATCCTCGATGGCGTTCCAGAGCGGCTCGAACATCGGCGAGTTGTAGCCGATTTGCGAGCTCTTGGCGCCGGCGCTCTCATGGAACGGCCGAACCGGAATGTTGAGCGCGCGGAAGCCCATCTTGACCGTGCGCTCGACCTCCTTAATCGCCTCGTCCACGTCGGCCGGGGCGATCAGCGCGGCGGGCATCGTCCTGTCGAAGTGATCGCCGACGACCTCGTAGTACCAGTCGTTCTGCGCGCGGCAGAGCGCGGTGGCGAGCCGCGGGTCGGGCGTCGCCCAGGCCATGAGGCCGCCACCGTTCGGGAAGACGACTTCGGCGTCCACGCCGTCGCGGCCGTGGTCGGCCCAGCGCTTCTCCCAGTCGAAGTAGCCGCCCATCGAGCGCTCGCGGTCCTCGCCGGAGAGCTTGAAGTCGCGGATCTTCATCGGGCGCAGGCCCTCGGTGATGGACCACTTCACGCCGTTCTCGTCCACCTCCTGGCGCGGCAGGCGGTGGCGGAAGCGCTTGTCGACGCGCTTCTCGAAGAGGTCGGGCGGCCCGTTGAGGTGGTTGTCCGCCGAAACCATGAAGTAGCGCTGCGGGATCTCCGAGGTGGGAATCCCGGACTCACCCATCACCGTCGTGCCGGTGGAGCGATTCGTCGGGGTGGGTGGAGGTGCAATCGCCATCGTTATCGCCTTCCGTGCAGCCGCGGATCCGATCCCTCGGCTTGCGCGCATTATTACACAGGAGCGGCCCTGCCGGACGCCCTCGCGGAACCGAACCGCGCGCGGGCCTCGCTAGCCCTCCTGCGCGGTGTAGCGCAGCAGCGTGAACAGGTTCGTGCCGACCAGCTCGCCGTCCTGGTTGTAGTAGTTGTTGAGCACCGTCGTGAAGTAGCCGGGGCCGAGCCGCGTCTGCTTGAGACCGGAGCAGTTCACCAGCTCCGTCGAGGCGGATACCCGGTCGCCCGGGCGCAGCGGCTTGCCGTAAGCCTGCTCCGAGATCGTCGCGACCGTCGCCGTCGCACCCGGCGGGTCGAAGCGCGCCGCGGCTGTCGGCGGACCCGAGCGCGGCGGCCACGGCCCTCGCTCGGGCTGCCCGACGTCCGGCGCCTCGGGGTTGACGCCGCTGCGGCCGGGGCGGTCCATCGTCCAGGTGATGAGCGCCATCGGCGGGGCGATGATCCCGGCGTGGCGGCTGTCGCGTGCGTATTCGGTGTCCTCGTAGAGCGGGTTGGAATCCTCGACCATGTCCGCCCAGTACATGATCTGGACCTCGCTCACGGGGTAGGCGCCGTAGCGCGGCTCCGACTCCTTGCCGAGCCACTCCCGGGCGAAGTCCGGGAAGCCCGGGTCCAGCTCGATCTGCGGCTTCGCCAGCTCCAGCCGCGGCTTCACCCCGCCGCCCTCGCGCGAGGGCAGCGCCATCGTCGCCGTCGAGATGCAGGCCGAGCCGAGGTGGTTGCGGGAGTTCAGCTCCAGCTCCACCAGGTAGTCGTCGCCCTCGCGGCGCTTGCTCGCGACGCGGCCCTCGAGGATCGCGGTGTCGCCGGGGCAGACCTGGCCGATCATGTTCAGCGTGGTCGCGCGGAAGTCGGCGTCCGGGCCGCACCAGTCCGTCACGAAGCGCCCGAACAGCGCCTGGTTGAACATCGTGTTCACGAACTGGTCGCGGCTGCCGATCGACTGCGTGTAGGCGGAGTCGTGGTGGTAGGGCATGAAGTCGCGCGTGCCGACGACCCCCATCACGAGGTTCTTGACGGTGATCGGGTATTCGAGCACGGGCAGCTCGTCGCCCTCGTTCACGTCTTCCCAGAGCAGTGAGTCGGTCATCGCACATTCCTTCCGCGCGCGCGGCTGCCCGCTCTTCCTACCCTCGCCGCGTGCGACTGTCCAGCGCCGGCGTCCGTTCCGCGGGAACCGCGAGGCGACAGATCGCGTATTGGTAGACAGGGGCATGTTGATCTCCGGCGCTTGCGCCGGGGCAACACAAAGGGAGCCGTGCCCATGAGCCGGACTCTGCAACGACCGATACTCCTGATCGCGGCGAGCGCCTTGCTGCTGGCCCCACTGCTCACTGCCCAGCTCGCGACGGGCGCAGGGCGGGCGCATGCGTGCTCGTGCGTCGAGCCTCCGCCGCCCCTCGGGGCGCTCGAGCAGGCCGCCGCCGTCTTCTCGGGGACGGTCGTCTCCTTCGAGACCTACGCGTTCGAGGTGGACTTCAGGTCCGACAGGTCGGAGTCGTTCTGGTCCGTGGAGTTCGATGTCGACAGGGTCTGGGGAGGATCCGTTACGTCAACGACCTTCGTGTACATCTGGCACAGCCCCGCATGCGGCTACGGGAACTTCACGGTCGGCGACGACTTCCTCGTCTACGCCGACCGGCGCGACTTCCCCGGGGTGGACGCCGACACCCTCTTCGTCAGCTTCTGCAGCCGCACCCAGCCCCTCGAAGGTGCGGGGGAAGACCTGCAGGCGCTCGGCGAGGGGCAGGCCCCCGAGCCCGGCATCGAGGGCGCCGACCCCGCATCGAGCGCCGGGGAGGAGGAGACCCCAGACCCCGCGCCAACCTCGGACGATCCGCCACGCGGCCCGACCCTCGCGGAAACCGGCCACGGACCGGCGTTCGAGGACGCCGACCGCCCCGCCGGCCCCGGTCCCAGCGATGTCGCCACGACGCCCTACGAGTCCAACGGGCCGCCCGCCTGGGCGATCCCGCTCCTCGCAGGCCTCGTGGCGGCCTCGGTCCTCATCCGGCTCGCGGTGCGGCCTCGACTCCCGGAGTAGGCTGAGGCGGGGTGCGTATGGGCTGGATGCCGCGGCGGCTGATGCTCCTCGCCGGCAGCGCCTTGCTGCTGGCCCCGCTGCTCGCCGTCCAGCTCTCGGCAGGCGCCGGGCGCGCCGAGGCCTGCTCGTGCCCGCCGCTGCCGCCACCGACCGAGGAGTTGGGTTACGTCGACGCTGTCTTCTCGGGGAGGGTCGTCGGACCGGGGGGAGAGTATTCCCTCAAGCACTTCGCGTCGGTGGAGATCGAAGTCGACACGGTGTGGAAGGGGTCCGTCACGTCAACCACCTTCGTGTACGTCTGGTTCGGGGCGAGTTGCGGATACGATCGGTTCGAGGTGGGCAAGGACTTCCTCGTCTACGCCGAGCACAATGTCTTCCGTGTTGAGGACGAAAGCACCCTGTTCGTCCATCAGTGCAGTCGCACCCGGCCGCTCGAGTACGCGGAGGACGACCTGCAGGTACTCGGGGCGGGACGCACCCCGGAGCTCGGCATCACAGCAGCCATGCCGGCGTCCGCAGACTCTCTCCCGTCGCTCGCCTGGTGGACGCCACTCCTCGCGGGAATAGCCGCAGCCGCACTCATCATCCGCCGCTGGGCCCGCCGTCGCGAACTGGAGTAGCCGCCGCTAGCGGAAGTGCGGGATCACCTCGCTGCCGATCAGTTCGAGATGGCGTGGCACCTCCGAGGGGTCGCACGACCAGTTGCAGATGAAGTAGCGCACCCCGGCGTCGATGAACGTCTCCAGCCGCCGGATCACGTCGGTGGGGCTGCCGAGGATGTCGTAGCGGGCCACGCGCGCGGACAGGTCGCGGCCGTAGCGCAGCTTCCCGGCGGCCGCCTCGAGCGCCTCGTCGTAGGAGTCGCGCATCAGCCAGAAGGTCGTGAGCGCCCACTCCATGCCGGAGATGTCGCGCCCGATCTCCGAGGCGTGGGCGCGGATCGCCGTCACGCTCTCGCGGTACATCTCGGGCGTCATGTAGTAGGGGTCCCAGGCGTCGGCGTACTTTGCCGCGCGCTGGATCGCGCCGGTGGTGCTCTTGAAGCGCGGCTCGCCGTCCGGGCCGGTTTCGATGCCGCCCGGCCGCCCGCCAACCCAGATCGGCGGGTGCGGCTGCTGCACCGGCTTCGGCTCCATCGTGATGCCCTCGAAGCGGAAGCGAGGGCTGTCGTAGCCCGACTCGTCCTCTGTCCAGAGGCTGCGGATGATCTCGATGCCCTCGTCGGTGCGGCGGCCGCGCTCGTTGAGCGGGATGCCGAAGCCCTCGAACTGCTTCGGGAACTCCCCGCCCACGCCCACGCCGAGGATCGCGCGGCCGTTGGAGAGCACGTCGAGCGTGCCGAACTGCTTTGCCACCCAGCCCGGGTGGTGCAGCGGCAGCAGCAGCACGTCCGAGCCGACCGTGATGCGCGAGGTGGCGGCGGCGGCGAAGCAGAGCGTCGTGAACGAGTCGTAGGACGGATCGCGGTTCGTGGGCGTCTCGCCCGCCCAGAAGCCGTCGAAGCCGAGGTCCTCGAGGCGGCGTGCGAACTCGCCGGGCGTCAGCCCGGAGCGGTGCGAGTAGAAGGCGCCGAAACCGATGCGTCCGATCACGCCCTCCCCCCGCGATGGCCGCCGCTACCCGGCCGGCCGGAAGACCGGGAGCTGGTACTCGCCGTACTGGTCCTCGCCGTCGAGCCAGTCGAGCTCCATCGCCAGACCGTCGCGCAGGCCGCCCGTCTCCAGTTCGTGCGGCTGGGTGACGAACAGCGGGCCCTCGTCGAGCTCGACCATGATCACGGTGTGCGGGGCCGGGTACTCGGGGAAGTACGGGCGGCGGTAGGTCACCCAGGTGAGGAGCGTGCCGCGGCCGCTCACCTCCGACCAGTCGTAGTCCTCGGACAGGCAGCTGTCGCAGATCGGCCCCGGCGGCCAGCGGAAGCGGTCGCACTCGGTGCAGCGCTGGAGGCGCAGCTCGCGCTGTCCGGTGAACTCCCAGAAGCGCTCGGCGTAGGGATCCATCACGCGAGGAGGGCGCTGCGTGGCCACCGCTACCCGCCCTTCGTGTAGATCAGGCTCATGCACTTGCCCGCCACGTCGTGGGCGTACTGCGCGACCTCGGCGCCCTCGACCTGGCGATCGCCCAGGCCGCCGCGCAGCTGGCGCACCAGCTCCACCTGCTGGTTCCAGCTCTGCATGTAGCTCTCCGAGAGCATTCCGCCGCTGGTGTTGCAGGGCAGCTCGCCGCCTACCTCGATGCGTCCGTCCTGGATGAAGGCGCCGCTCTCGCCCTCGCCGCAGAACCCGAAGCCCTCGAGGGTGAAGAGCAGGTGGACGCTGAAGCTGTCGTAGGTGGCGTAGACGTCGATGTCGTCCTGGGTGACCCCGGCCATCGGGTAGACCTGCGCGACCACGTCGTGGTGGGCGGGGAAGTAGAAGTCCTTGATGCGCGGGCGTAGCTGCGTGGCGTCGACGCTCAGCTCGGACCAGCCGAAGCCGCTGACCAGCACCGGCTCGTGCCGGCGCTCGCGGGCGAGGTCGGCGCGCTGGACGATCAGGGCGACGCCGCCGTCGTTGACGAGGCAATAGTCGAACAGCCGCAGCGGCTCGACGATGTAGCGCGCGTTCAGGTAGTCCTCGGTGGTCATCGGGCGCTCGCGCATGATCGCGTTCGGGTTGAGCGTCGCGTGCTTGCGCAGCGCGACGGGGATGGCGGCCAGCTGCTCCTCGGTGGTGCCGTAGACGAGCTGGTGGCGCTTGAACATCAGCGCGTAGAGCGCGCCCTGCGAGGTCAGGCCCCACGGCGCGTAGTAGACGTAGGAGAGGATCCCGCCGCCGCCCATCGCCTGCGGCCCGCCGTACTGCACGTTCGCCGAGCGCTGCGCGTTGCCGTAGACGCAGGCGACGGTGGTGCAGAGTCCCGCCTGGATCGCCTGCACGGCGTCGATCACGCTGCGCGGCGCGTCGCCGCCGCTGCTCCAGCGCGGGTTGAGGCCCAGCAGTTCCGCGATCCGCTCGTGCGCGAGCGGCCCGCCCACGCACAGCCCGTCGATGTCGCCCTTCTCGAGACCGGCGTCGTCGAGGGCGCGCCGGAAGGCGCGGGCGGCGAGGACGTACGAGTCGCCGCCACCGCTCCCCGTTGCCGTCGCCTCGCCTCGCGCGGTGCGGTAGTCCGCCGCGTAGTCGGTCTCGCCGACGCCGACGATGGCGGCGACATCCTTGAGGGGCCAGAGCCGATCGAGGTCCGCTTGAGCTGCCACGCGCGCCCTCCCCAGGCGGCGCGACCGTATCACAACGCCTGGCCGCCCCGGCCGGAGCGCCGGGCCGGCGATCGCGCCGCTAGACTGACCGCCGCACCGTCCGGGGGAGGGAGCACCGCCATGAGCGCACTCGAAGGCATCAAGGTTCTGGACCTGTCGCGGCTGGCGCCGGGACCGTTCTGCACGATGCTGCTCAGCGACTTCGGCGCCGACGTGCTGCTCGTCGAAGGGCCGCGACACCTCGTCAGCCGGGGCGCGGCGGCCGAGGAGCCGGACGAGCAGGCCGTGGAGGCCCAGGCGCGCGAGCTGCGCCACGACGCGCTGCGGCGCAACAAGCGCTCGATCGTCATCAACCTCCGCGAGGACGCCGGCAAGCAGATCTTCTACACCCTCTGCGAAGACGCCGACGTGGTCCTCGAGGGATTCCGGCCGGGCGTCGTGGACCGGCTCGGGGTGGACTACGAGACGGTCTCGCGCATCAACCCGCGCATCGTCTACTGCTCGCTCTCCGGCTACGGGCAGGACGGCCCCTACCGCCTGATGGTCGGCCACGACATCAACTACATCGCGATGGCCGGCGCGCTGGGCGCGATCGGGCGGCCGGGCCAGAAGCCGTCGATTCCGCTCAACATCCTCGCCGACTACGCCGGCGGCGGGACGATGGCCGCCTTCTCCGTCGCCACGGCGCTGATGGCGCGCGAGCGCAGCGGCCGAGGCCAGTACATCGACCTCGCGATGTCGGACGGGGTGCTCTACCTGCTCGCCGCCGCCGTCTCGCGCATGCTCGCCGGAGGCGAGCCGCCGCGCCCGGGCGCAAGCAGCTACTCGGGCTTGAACCCTCACTACGACGTCTACGAGACCGCGGACGGCGGCTACATCTCGCTCGGCACGCAGGAGGCGCACTTCTGGGAGAACCTCTGCGACATCGTCGGCCGCGAGGACTTCAAGCCGCTCCAGCACGACACCGCACGCCACCCGGAGATCCGCGATCACCTCGCCGCGACGTTCCGGCAACGCACCCGCGACGAGTGGTTCGAGCAGCTCAAGGAGACGGAACTCTGCATCGCGCCCGTCTACTCGCTGGACGAGGCGCTCGAGGACCCGCACAACCGCCATCGCGGGATGCTCTCCAGCGTCGCCGGCCCCGGCGGCGAGCAGGTCGCGCAGATCGGCGTCGGGCCGAAGTTGTCGGAGACGCCGGGGCGCCCGAGGACCGCCGGGCCCTCCCCCGGCGATCAGACCGACGACGTGCTCGCGTCGCTCGGTTACGAGGCCGAGCGGATCGCGGAGCTGCGGGCGGCGGGCGTCATCAGCTAGCTGGCGAGCACGCCGTCCTCACGGAGGCGCGCGATCTCGGCCTCGGAGTAGCCGGCCTCGGCGAGGACGGCGGCGTTGTGCTCGCCGAGCTGCGGGGCCGGGCCCTGGATCGCGGCGGGGGTGCCCTCGAAGTCCCACGGCGGCGCAACCTGGCGCAGCGTGCCGACGCCGGGCTGCTCGACCGCCTCGATCACGCCGACGTGCCGGGCCTGCGCCTCGGCGACGAGCGCCTCGTAGTCGTTCTTCGGGTACGCCCAGCCGCCGTAGCGGCGGGTGATCTCGATCGCCTCATCGACGGTGAAGTTGGCGAGCGCCCGCTCCCAGACCGGCCGGGCGAGGTGCGAGTAGCGCCCGCCCCCGCCGCCGGTGTCGATCTTGACGAGCTCGAACAGCGGGTCGCCCTCCACCCAGTCCATGCCCAGCTCGCGGTACAGCTGCTCGCGCTGCTCGGGGCCCGTGCGCGCCAGCGAGAAGTAGATCGCGCCGTCCTTGCAGTGGTAGCCCGTGTCCGGAGGCTTGATGTAGCTGTCGAGGTGGAAGCCCCACCATTCGTCCGGGTTGGAGAGCGCCACCCAGAGCGTGGAACGCATCACGAGGATGCTGCCGAAGAGCGAGACGTCGATGCGCTGGCCGCCACTCTCGTCGCGCGCGTAGACGGCGGCGCAGATGCTCATCACCGCGTAGATCGCGGCGTACATGCCCGCGATGTCCGTCGCCATGCGCACGGGCGGCTCACCGATCGCGCCGAGCGAGCCCGTCCCGTCGCCCGCGAGCTGCGCGACCAGCTCGCCGTAGGGCGGCTGGTCGGCCCACGGCCCGCCCTTCCCGTACTCGGAGAAGCGGCAGTAGACCAGCTGAGGGTTCAACTCCCCGAGCGAGTCGTACTGCAGCGCGGCGGCGGCGGACCAGCCTGCGTCGGTGATCACGATGTCCGCGCCGGCGATCAGCTTGCGCAGAAGCTCGACGCCCGCCTCGCTGTCCGGGTCGAGCGCGATGCCGCGCTTGCCGCGGTTCGCGGAGAGGAACGCGACGCCCACGTCGCCGCGCTTGCGCGAGCCCCAGCCGCGCGTGCGATCGCCGCCGGGCTTCTCGACCTTGATCACATCCGCGCCGGCGTCGGACAGCTCCTGCGCGCAGTACGGCCCCGCGACGCCCTCGGCGAGTTCAACGACGCGGAGGCCTTCGAGCGGGCCGCCCACCTAGGACTCCCGCGCGGCGGCCGGCTGCTCCGCGGCGGCGCGCTGCTGCTGGAGGTCGGCGAGGATCTGCTGTGAGTGCTCGCCGGGCATCGGCGGGCTGAACATTCGCGCGGGCGTCTCCGACAGCTGCCAGGGTGGGCCGCCTGTCCAGACCTGGCCCCAGGCCGCCGTCTCCACCGGCACGATGTAGTCGTTTTCCAGCACCTGCGCGTGGTGGCGCAGCTCGGCCCAGGTCATCGGGTAGCCGACGGGGACGCCGGCGCGGTTGAGGTGCATCAGCCAGTAGTCGCGGACCATGCCCGCGAGGACCGGCTCCAGCAGGCCGTCGAGTTCCTCGCGGTTGTCGACGCGGTCGGCGTTCACCGCAAAGCGCGGGTCGGAGGCGAGCTCGGGCTGGCCGATCACCTCGCAGAACCCCCGCCACTGGTCCTCGCTGGTGACGGACAGGCCGAGGAGTTCACCGTCCGCGCAGACGTAGGCGCGGTCCGGCGCGGTGTTCTGCGAGCCCGAACCGAGGCGCTGGGGCTGGTGGCCGCTGCCGAGGTACTCGCCGATCCGCACGCTCTGCAGCGCCGAGCCGGCCCTCAGCATCGAGACGTGGATGCGCTGGCCCTTGCCGGTGCGCTTGCGGGCGAGCAGGCCCATCAGGATCGCCTGCGCGGCGTAGTTGCCGCTGGTCGCGTCCATCTGGGTGAAGTGGCGGTTGATCTCGTCGTCGCCGTCGGGCACGCCGGTCCCGGTCGCGAAGCCGGTGACGTACTGGGCGGGCGTGTCCGCGCCGGGCAGGAGCGCCATCGGCCCGCTCTCGCCCCAGCCCGTGATGGCGCAGTAGACGATCTGCGGGTTGATCTCGGAGACGATGTCGTAGCCCACGCCCAGCCGGTCGGCGACGCCGGGCGTCATGTTGATCAGGAAGACGTCGCTGGTCTTCAGCAGCTCGTAGGCGACGGTGCGGTCCTCGGGCGACTTCATGCCCAGCGAGAGGCCGCGCTTGTTCATGTTCCAGGCGATGTAGCCGACCGAGGTGCCGTTGATCAGCGGCGGCACGCCCGCGCCGAGCGTGCTCCAGTCCACGTCCGGCTGCTCGATGTGCACCACCTCCGCGCCGAGGGCGCCGAGCTGGACGGAGCACCACGGCCCCACCATCCACATCGTGAGATCAAAGACGCGAACCCCGGCCAGCGGTCCGTTACTCATCGCGCACCTCCGTCCGGCAGCGGGCGGGCCGGGGTACGGGGCGGCGCGATCAGCCGCGTGGCCGTACGCCCGAGGCCGTGGCGAGCATAACAAACCTGAAGGGCGCGCCCCGCTACCCGCGCGGGCGGAACCTGACCAGCGTCACCTCGTCCGTCACGTCGTCGAACTCGACCTCGACGGGCATCCCGATCTCCATCGCCTCGTTCTCGACGCCGACAATGTTCGTCACGAGGCGCGGCCCCTCCTCGAGCTGCACGAGTGCGACGTTGTAGGGGATGTCGTCCGCGAACGCTCGATTGAAGAGGTGGTGGTAGACGCCGAACGACCAGACGGTCCCCCGCCCGCTCAGCAGCACCCAGTCGTGGTTCTCGTCGAGGCACTCGGGGCAATGCTTCGCGGGCGGGAAGCGCACGTAGCCGCAGCTGTCGCAGCGCTGCATGCGCAGCTCGTGCCGCTTCGCGGCCTCCCAGTAGGGCGCCATGTTCGGGTCCGCGACGTCGGGGAGCGGCTTCGCGTAGTCGGTCATCGCGCTAGTCCCTCCGCATAATCGTCGAGGCGGCCTTGCTGAAAGCCATCGTCGAGCAGTACTGGGCGATCTCCGCGCCCTCGACCTGCCTCGGGCCCGCCTGGCCGCGCAGCTGGCGCACGGCCTCGGGGATGTGCAGCCAACCCCACATGTAGCTCTCCGAGAGCTGGCCGCCGTTGGTGTTGAGCGGCAACTCGCCACCGAGGCCGATCCGACCGTCCTGGATGAAGGAGCCGCCCTCGCCGACCTCGCAGAAGCCGTACCACTCCAGCATCTGCAGCACCCAGACGCTGGTCGGGTCCTGGATGAAGAGCACGTCCACGTCCTCGCGGCCGACGCCGGCGGCCGGGTAGATCTGGTCCCGCACCGTCTGGATGAACGGGCGCATCAGCTGGTCGTCGTTCTGGAAGTTGCGCAGCGAGGTGTTCTCCGCCATCCCCATGATGTAGACCGGCGGCTGCTTCATGTCCCGCGCCCGCTCCGCCGAGGTGAGGATCACGCAGGCGCCGCCGTCCGTGATCAGGCACATGTCGAAGAGGTGCAGCGGCTCCACGATGTAGCGCGAGTTGAGGTAGTCGTCCTTCGTCAGCTCGTCGCGCATCACGGCGATCGGGTTGAGGCGGGCGTGCGCGCGCTCGGTGAGGGCGATCGCGGACATCTGCTCCTCGGTGGTCCCGTACTCGTGCATGTGGCGGCGCAGCGCCATCGAGGCCGGCCCGGCGATGTTGAAGAGGCCGTGTGCGAGGGCGTAGTCGGCGGCCGAGGTGCCCGCGAAGAAGTTGCGGTTGGAGCGCTGGTTCGTGCCGTACATGCAGGCCACGGTGTGGGCGAACCCGCCGGCAATCAGCATCGCCGCGAAGTGCAGCGAGAAGTTGCACGTCCCGTAGTCGAGCGTGGCGCTGTAGAGCGGGTTGAGCCCGATCAGCGGCGCGATCTGCGTGTCCACGCCGAGGTCGCCGAAGGAGCGGCAGGTCAGCAGCCCGTCGATGTCGTCCTTCTCGAGGCCCGCGTCGTCGAGGGCCAGCTTGAACGCATCGACGGCGATCTCGTTGCCGTCCTTGCCCGGGATCGTGCCCTGGCGGGTGGTGCCGACGCCGACGATCGCGACCTGATCGCGCAGCTTGCTCAACTCGGTGACGCCCATGATCGCTCCCCGTGCGGCCGAAACGCGGCTCCAAGCATAGCCAATCTCCCGCGACGTTCAGGGGAGCGTCGTCGCGCGGCTGATGGCAGCGGCCGGCGGCCTCGCTATGCTCGGAGCAGGACGCCACCCGCGATCAGCCGCGAGGAGGTGCAGGGATGACGGGACCACTCGCCGGCATCAGGGTGATCGACGTCACCGAGGGCGCGCAGGGCCCCTGGGCCGGCGCGCTGCTCGCCGACCTCGGCGCCGACGTGATCAAGGTCGAGAAGCCCGAGGGCGAGATGATGCGGCGCTCCGGCCCGCTCAAGGGCGGGCACGCCCTGCCCAACGCCGGACTCAACCACGGCAAACGCAACATCGTGCTCGACCTCAAGGATCCGGCGGGCCGCGAGATCCTGCTGCGCCTGATCCGCGACGCCGACGTCTTCATGGAGAACTGGCGGCGAGGCGTCCCGGAGCGCCTGCAGGTGGACTACGACGTGCTCGCGGAGATCAATCCGCGCCTCATCTACGCCTCGGCCAGCGGCTTCGGGCAGACCGGCAAGTACTCCCACAAGGCGACGGTCGACTACATCTCGCAGGCGATGGGCGGCTACTTCTCGCTGACCGGCCCCGAGGGCGGCCCCGGCGAGCGCCCGCGTTTCATCGCGATCGACTTCACCTCGCCGCTCACCTTCGTGCAGGCGATCCTGCTCGCCTTGCTGGCGCGCGAGGACAGCGGGCGAGGCCAGTGGGCGCGCTGCTCGCAGACGGAGACGATGATCGCGGTCGGCGCGGTGCGCGCGGCCGAGTACTTCGCGAGCGGCGAGACGCCGCAGCCCTGGGGCAGCGGCAGCGCGCACGTCGTGCCGAGCCAGGCCTTCCTCGCGGCCGACGGCTACATCCTCGTCGAGTGCCCCACCGAGGACAGCTGGCGCGCGCTGTGCGCGACGCTCGGGCTGCCGGAGCTGGCGGGCGACCCGCGGTTCGACTCCAACGCGAAGCGCGTCGAGCGCCGCGAGGAGCTGCTGCCGCTCCTCACGCAGGCGTTCCTGCGCTACAGGGGCGAGCGCTGGCTCCAGCGGCTGGAGGCGGCGGGCGTGCCCTGCGGGTCCGTGCGCTGGGACATCGAGGACCTCTACGACGAGCCGCAGGTCGTGGCGAACGAGCTGCTGATCGATCGCGAGCACCCGGAGATGGGCCGGGTGCGCACCAACGCCGTGCCCTGGCTGTTCAGCCGCACGCCCGCAGAGTACGGCGAGCTGGCGGTTGCGATGGACCGCGACCGCGAGGAGCTGCTGGCCGAACTCGGCGTCCGCGATCACGCCGCCGCGACGGCCACCGGCGACGCACGGCGATGAGCGCCCCGCTCGAGGGCGTCCGCGTCCTCGATCTCACGGAGGGCGACGGCGCTCCCTTCTGCACCATGCAGCTCGGCGACGCCGGCGCGGACGTCGTCAAGGTCGAGCCGCTCGCGGGCGACTGGGCGCGCCCCCTCGGGCCGCCCTTCGACGACGGCGACGGCCCGCTGTTCATGGGCATGAACCGCAACAAGCGCAGCATCGCGCTGGACCTCGATCGCGAGGAGGGCCGCGCCGTCGCGCGCGACCTCGCGGCGAGCGCCGACGTCCTCGTCGAGTCCTTTCCGAGGGCAAGCGACGCCGAGCGGCTGGGGCTCGATTACGAGACGCTCTCGGCGGCGAACCGCGGGCTGATCTACTGCGACCTCTCGCTGCTCGAGCGGAGCGGCCCGCACGCCGACAAACCGGCGACGGACCTGATCGTGCAGGGGCTGAGCGGCCTCACGCGCTTCGTCGGCGAGCGCGGGAAGGAGCCGCTGCGCGTCGGCAGCAACTACGCCGGCGTGACCGCGGCGATGTACGCCGCACAGGCGATCCTCGCGGCGCTGTTCTGGCGCCGACGGAGCGGCGAGGGCCAGTACGTCGAGACCTCCTACCTGCGGGCGATGATCGCGACGCAGCAGAACTACCTCGCCGCACACAGCGACCCCGACGACTTCGGCGGCCCCTTCTACAGCGCGCACCTGAGGTCCCCCGTGCGGGGCTACCCCACGAAGGACCGCAACATCGAGTTCACCGCCGCCTATGCCCGTGACCCGCGCGCGTTCCAGCTGCTGCTCGAGCGCGTCGGCATCCTCGACGAGGTGCGCGCCGATCCGCGGTTCGCGGACCGCGATCTGGTGGCGGAGGATCAGATCGCGCTTCAGCCCCACCTGGACCGGGCGTTCCTCGACTACGACAGCGACGAGGTGCTGCAACTGATCGAGGACTTCGGTCTGATGTGCGCGCCGGTGCACGACTACGACAGCATGTTCCACGACGAGGGCATCCTCGAGCAGGACATGCTGCTCACCGTCGAGCACCCGACGCGCGGCGAGGTCAGGACCATCGGACTGCCCTGGAAGCTGGACACTCCGGGATCGGTGCGCCTCGCGCCGCCGACCCTCGGCGAGCACACGGACGCGATCCTCGCGGAGATCGGCTACGACGAGCAGCGCATCGCCGCGCTGAGGGCGGACGGCGTCGTCCGCTGAAGGGCAGCGTTACAGGCGGAGAAACGCCCTCGCGTTGTCCGCGAGGATCAGCTCCTTCTCGCGGTCCGTGAGGTCGAGCGCCATCACCTGCGCGGCCATGTCGCGGATGTCCTCGCCGGAGCCGCCGCCCGGCCCGTCGGAGCCGAACATGATGCGTTCGATGCCGACCTTGCGGAAGACGCGCGCCGCCTGGGTGGCGGGCATGCAGGAGTGGCTGCCCGGCGGGTGATGGTCGTCGACGAGACCGCCGGAGATGTCGAACCAGAGGTTGTCGGTGAACTCCCGGCTGAGGTCCAAGCGGTCGTCCCACATCTGGTCGCAAAAGTGGGCCATGATGAACCTCAGCCGCGGGAACCGCGAGAGCACCGGACGCCAGTTGAAGGGCATCCCATACTGCTCGCCGTTCGTCACCCGCGAGGTGCTGTCGGTGAGGATCGGCAGCTCCACCTCCTGCAGCAGCTCGTAGACCGCGTGCATGTTCGGGTGGTCCGGCATGTGCTGGCAGATGCTCGGATGGACCTTGACGCCCTTCGCCCCGTTCGCAATGCAGCGATCCAGCTCCTCGACCGCGGCTTCGCCGAAGAGCACCGGGTCGATCATGACGAAGGGGATGATGCGCGGCTCCGCGGCGTGCGTCTCGCAGGCCCAGTCGTTGAAGCCGCGCACCCGCTCGCGCATCTGCTCGGCGAGGTCGAGGCGGACCCGCTCGACCTCCTCGTCCGAGGCGCCGCCGGCGCGAACCCGCGCGAGGCGCGCCTCGGTCATGCGGCCGGTGTCCATGATGTTCTGGGTGGCGACGTAGCTGACCCCCCGCTCGTTCATGTAGGGGATCACGGCGTCCGGGTTGCCCCAGTACCACTCGTCCGGCCAGCCGTCCTTGGGGAAGACCAGCCGCTCCTGATTCACGTCCCTGCAGAGATGCAGGTGGACGTCGATGATCTCGGGACCACTCGCCATGCTGCTCTCCTCCTCCTCCGTCCGTCCTACGAGGCCGCCGGCCGGAACCGGGGGACCACCACGTCCGCGGCGACCTCCTCGAAGACCACCTCGACGCGCATCCCGACCTCGATCGCGTCGTTGTCCACCCCCACGAGGTTGTTGATGAAGCGCACGCCCTCGTCAAGCTCGATGATCGCCACGTTGTAGGGCAACTCGTCGCGGTACCCGGCCAGCCAGCCCTGGTGGTAGACGATGAACGAGTAGACCGTGCCCGTGCCGGACAGCGCCGTCCACTCGTAGTCCTCGGAGAGGCAGTCGCTGCAGTTCGGCGAGGGCGGGAACCAGATGTGCCCGCAGGCCGTGCAGCGCTGCACGAGGAACTCGCCCCGCTTCGCGCCCTCCCAGTGCGGCTCGTTGAGCTCCGTGATGCGCGGCAGCGGCTTCGCGTACTCGCTCATGCGCCGCCCCGGTAGATCAGCGACCAGGTCGACTGCCAGTGCCCGGTCGAGAAGGTGCACAGCACCGTCTCGAGGCCGGCGAGCTGGCGCTCCGGCTCCTCGGCCTCGCCGCGCAGCTGCTTCACGGCGTCGAAGGTGTTGTGCCAGCCGACCATGTAGGTCATGCGGTTCTGACCGCCATGAGGGTTGACCGGCAGGTCGCCGTCGAGCTCGATGCGGCCGCTCTGGATCCAGTCCTGGGCCGTGCCGAACTCGCAGAACCCGTAGTTCTCGAGGGCGGAGAGCACGTTCGGCGTGTAGGACTCCTGCACGTAGAGCGCGTCGATGTCCTCGGGGCCCAGGCCGGAGGCGCCCCACAGCAGCTCGGCGTTCGGCAGCTGCGAGGGGTGATACATGCTGTTGGGGTGCTCCAGTTCCAGAAAGCTGGACTGCGCGCCCATCCCCACGATCGTGACCGGCTGCACCGGCAGGTCCGCCGCGCGCTCGGGGCTGGTGAGGATCATCGCGAAGCCGCCGTCGTTGACCATGCAGAAATCCACGAGCCGCAGCGGCGCGATCACGTAGCGGGTGTCCAGGTAGTCGTCGAGGCTGAGCGGCTGGCGGTAGACGGCCAGCGGGTTGAGCGCCGCCGCCCGCGCCTGCGCCACGGCGACGGCCCCGAGCTGCTCCTCGGTGGCTCCGAAGTCGTGCATGCGGCGGCGGTAGTTGAAGGCGGCGACCGCGCCCGGGTTGGAGAGCCCGTACACGTCGTCGAAGTTGCCTCCGAGGTGGTAGACGCTCGAGCCGAAGCGGTTGCGGTTGGTGCGCTGGTTCGTGCCGTAGACGCAGGCGACCACCTCGGCCATGCCGCTCGCGATCAGCATTGCCGCGTACTGGATCACCGCGCCGTGGTGGCTGAGGTTCGAGCCGACGCGCGGCTCCACGCCGAGGCGGTGGCCGATCTCCTTGATGTCGCCCTGGCCGCCGAAGCTCGGCTGCACGATCAGGCCGTCGAGGTCCTCCTTGGACAGGCCGCTGTCGGCCAGCGCCTCGCGCAACGCCCAGATCGCGATGCCGTCGGCGCTGTGGTCGGGCAGGCTGCCCTGCGGCGTCGCCCCGACGCCGACGATGCAGACCTTGCCGAGGACGCTATCGGCGAGCGACACGACCGGCCTCCCGAATCCCCTCGAGGACTTCGTCCGTGTGCTCGCCCAGCAGCGGCGGCGGACGCCGCAGCGAGCCCGGCGTCTCGTCCAGGCGCCAGGGCAGCCCGATCGTCGCGATGCGGCCAAGCGTCGGATGATCGAGGTGGCGCAGCATCTCGTACGCCACCATCTGCGGATCCTCGAACAGCGACCGGTAGTCGTTGCAGACGACGGCGATGCCGCCGCACGACTCGATGATCTCCTTCAGCTCGGCGGCGCGGTACTTCCTCGTGTACGGCTCGAAGATCTCGCCCAGTGCCTCGGCGTTGAGCGTGCGGTCGAGCGTGGTTTCCCAGCGCGGGTCGGTCGCCACCTCCTCCGGGACGCCGATGCGCTCGCAGAAGCGCAGCCAGCCGGTCTGGTCCCGGACGAAGCCGATGTCGACCTGCAGGTCGCTGCCGTAGAGGTCGTACTCGGGCGGGTCGGTGGGAGCGGAGAGGTGCCAGCCGCCCTCGAGCGAGTCGTCGCTCTGCGCCGCGTTCAGCTGAGTCTCGATCGCGAGCAGCGAGCCGAGCTCGGACACCTCGATCTTCTGCCCGTGGCCGCCGCGCGCGCGGTGAACGACGGCGGCGAGCACGCCCTGCACCGCGAAGAACCCGGCCGCCGTCGCCGAGACGTCCTGGCCGTGGCGCAACGGCGGCTCATCGGGGCGGCCGAGGTAGCGCCAGATGTCGCCCATCGCCTGCAGCACGATCTCGGCGCCCGGCTTGTCGCGCAGCGGCCCGCGCTCGCCGAACGGCGTGACGTTGCAGTGGATGAGGTCCGGGTTCGCCGCCGCCAGGTCCTCGTAACGCAACCCCAGCCGCTCCGCCTCAGCCGGAGCGAGGTCCGTGACCAGCACGTCGGCGCCCGCAATCAGCCCGTCGAGGGCGGCCCGGCCGGCGGCGTCCTCGACGTCGAGCACGACGCCTCGCTTGTTGCGGTTGAGCGCCAGGTAGACGGGACTCTCATCGCCGAGGAACGGCGGGCCGACGGTGCGCGTCCAGTCGCCGCCCGGCGGCTCGACCTTGACCACCTCCGCGCCGAGGTCACCGAGCTGCATCGCGGCCAGCGGCGCGCCGATCCCCTGCGCCAGCTCGACCACCGTGACGCCCTCGAGCGGCGCGGCGGCGGGTTGAGGCTCGGGGCGCGGGCTGTCCCGGCGCGGCGGCTCCGCCTCGATCAGCGCCAGCACCTCGTCGCGGTGCTCGTCGATCGCCGGGGCGCGCTCGACGCGGGCCGGCGTGGCGCTGAAGCGCCAGGGCGCGCCGCCAACCTTGACGGCGCCCCAGGGGTGCTCACGCTCGACGATCTGCTCGTTCGCCTGCACCTGCTCGCTCGCCCAGAGGTCGGGGAACGTCAGGAACGGTCCGCACGGCACGCCCTGCGCCTCGAGGACCGCGAGCCAGTCCGCACCCGACCGGCCCTCGAAGGTCCGCTCCAGCAGCGGGAGCAGCTCGGCGCGATGCTCGACGCGGGCGGCGTTGTCGGCGAAGCGCGCGTCCTCGGCGAGTTCCGGGAGGCCGAGGGCGGCGCAGAGCCCTTGCCACTCTGCCTGCGTGTTCACGCCGACGGCGATGTAGCCGTCGCTGGCGCGGAACGCCTGGTGCGGCACGAGGTTCGTCGTCGCGCTGCCAAGCGGCGCGTGCTGCCCGCCCGCGAAGTGCTCGGCGATGCGGGTGGTCTGGTAGACGGCCGCGGCCTGCATCATCGAGGTCTCGACGAACTGCGCGATGCCGAAGCGTTCGCGCGCGCAGAGCCCGGCGAGGACGGTCTGCGTGACGACCGCCGCGCAGGTGTGGTCGACGTGGCCGTTGCTGCGGAAGCGCTCCGCCCGGCCGCCCACCGGCCCGGTGAAGCTGTCGAACGCGGTGAAGGCCCGGGCATAGCCGTCGGCGCTGCCCTCGCGCCTGCGCGGGCCGCGCGAGCCGTACCCGGAGGAGGAGCAGTAGACGATGTGCGGGTTGAGCGCCCGCACGGCCTCGTAGCCGAGGCCGAGGCGCTCCATCGCGCCGGGCCGGAAGTTCTCGACAAACACGTCGCTGCGCTCGGCGAGCCCTCGCGCGATCTCAAGGTCGCGCGGGTTCTTGAGGTCGAGGGCGATGTTCTTCTTGTTGACGTTGACGGACGTGTAGTAGGTCGCGACGCCGTTCATGTGCGGCAGCAGCGTGCGGATCAGGTCGCCCGCGGGAACCTCGACCTTGATCACCTCGGCGCCGAGCTCGCCGAGGAAGGCCGCGCCCAGCGGCCCGACCGCCAGCTGCGAGACGTCCATGACGCGAAGGCCGGAGAGCGGGCCTGCCATGGCGACCTCCGGCGCGAACCGAGAACCCGGCTGCCGGGCATCACGGACGTTGCCCTTCTAGGTTGGCGCGGCGAGCGCTGTCAAACGAGGCGGACGCCCTCGGCGGGTGCGTTCTAGTCGAGCCCGATGAACTCGCGGGCGTTCTTCGCGAGGATCCGCTCGCGCTCCTCGTCGCTCAGCGGAATGCTCATGAAGCTGCGCAGCTGCGGGCCCGCCTCGTGGCCCGGTGCGTCCGAGGCCCAGAGCACGCGCTCGATCCCGAGCGCGCGCAGGAAGCGCGGCGCGTCGTCGATCGGGCAGGCGCGGTGACCGTCGCGGGCGTGGTGACCGGGGCCCTGGAAGCCGCCGGCGAGGTCGAAGTAGACCTGCGGGAAGCGCTCGGCGATCGGCACGCGCTCGTCCCAGAAGGCGCTGGCGGCGTGCGCCATGATGAAGCGCAGCCGCGGGAACTGCTCGAACACCGGCACGAACTCCAGCGGCTCGCCGTAGACGCCGCCCTCGGGCGCGGGGGAGAGCGATCCGGTGTCGCTGAGGACCGGGACGTCCGCCTCCTGCAGGCGCTCGTAGAGCGGGAACATCCGCTCGTCGCCGGGGAAGTAGTGCCCGAGGCCGGGGTGCAGCTTAATCCCGCGCGCGCCCTGCGCCAGCCGCGTCTCCAGTTCCTCCATCATCACCGTCACGTCGTAGAAGATGCCGATGTCGACGCAGGGGAAGGGGATAAGGCGCGGCTCCCTCGCGCCGAGCTCGCAGCACCAGGCGTTGAAGCGCCGCAGGCGCTGCACATGCTCCTCGCGGAGCTGCTCGCGCGCCCCCTCGAGCTCGGCCTCCGAGGCGCCCGGCATGCGGGCCAGCCGGCTCGCGATCATCCGGTTGGTGTCCATGTAGTTGATCATGAAGAGGTGCGAGAAGCCCTCGTCGTCCATCCAGTCGAGGACGCGCGGCTCGTTGGCCCGATACCACTCGTCAGGGTAGCCGGGCTTGGGGAAGACGAGCCGCTCCTGCGCGGGGTCGCGCGTCAGGTGCACGTGCACGTCGATGACCTCGGGCAGCGCCATCGTCGGACCGCCTACCCGCAGATGCTGCGCACGGTGTCGTGCAGGATCTGCATGCCCATCCGCAGACCCTCGATGGCGATGCGCTCATCGTTGCCATGCCCGAGCGCCTGGTCCGAGGGCGGCACGAAGACCGGCACGAAGCCGTACGCCGGATAGCCCATGCGGCGGAACACCCGCGAGTCGGTGAAGCCCGTGGAGGTCCAGGGGACCACGACGGCGTCCTCGACGGTGTTACGCACGGCCCTCGCCAGCGTCTCGTACAGCTCCGAGTCGATCGACGAGGGCGGCCCGTAGCTGCGCAGCACGACCTCCACCTCCACCTCGTCGTCGTCGATCACCTCGACCATTTCCTCGAGGAAGGCGTCCGGGTCGGCGCCGGGGAGTAGACGGCAGTCGAGGGTCGCCGACGCCCCGGCGGGAATCACGTTGTGCTTCACACCGGACTGCAGCGTCGTCACGGAGATCGTGTTCCTGAGCAGCGCCTCCACCCGGGGCTGACGTGCGGCGACCCGTTCGATGACCTCGGGCGTCGGCTCGTCCTCGAAGAGGCCGGAGGCATGGAGACCGTCGAAGTAGGCCTGCAGCTCCGGGGTGATCCGCGCCGGACGCTCCCAGTCCTGGATCCGCTGCAGCGCGCGCACGAGGCGGTCGGCGGCGTTGTCCGGCGTTGGCACGGAGCCGTGGCCGGGGCGGCCCTGCGTGCGCAGACGCACCCAGAAGGGGATCTTCTCCGCGACCCCGATCTGCATCAGCGGGCGCTCGACCCCGAAGGCGCGGGTGCTTCCGCGCCCGCCCTCGTTCAGCACGCACACGCAGTCGATCACCTCCGGGTGCTCGCGCGCGAGGAACTCCGCGCCATAGACGCTGCCCGCCTCCTCGTCGGCGACGGCGATGAAGGTGAGGTCGCGACGCAGCGGGAGGCCGTGGCGGTGATGCAGCAGGAGGGTGATGAGCTCCATGATGCCCATCCCCTTCATGTCGAGCGTGCCTCGGCCCCAGATGTAGCCGTCGCTGACCTCGCCGCCGAGCGGGTCGACCGTCCAGTGCTCGCGCTCGAACGGGACGACGTCGGTGTGGTTGAGCAGGATCAGTTGCTTGCCGCCCGTGCCGTCGCCGGGCAGCGTGGCGACGAGCGTGCCGCGGCCGGGCGCGTCGGCCGGTTCGTAGACCCGGTAGGGGATGCCCTCGCGATCGAGGATCGCGCCGTAGAAGTCGCAGGCGCGGGTCTCATTGCCGGGCGGGTTGACGGTGTCGACGCGGATGTAGGCGGAGAGCAGCTCCGTCGCTTCCTCGGTCAGCGCGTCCCAGTCCGGCGTGAATCCGTCATCCGCCATCCCGTCCTCCTCGAGTCCCGCGCGCGTCTACGGCCGGGGATGAGCCTAGCAGCGACGGGCGTCGCCGGGCGCGCGTGCGCTTTCGCAAGGTGACTGCG
>VXOS01000083.1 GCA_009839925.1 Chloroflexota bacterium | reverse complement strand
AGCACGTCGAGGGCGTGACGGTCGCCGCGCTCGATCAGCGCTTCGACCAGCTCGGGAGTCGGCGGGATGATCGGCAGCCCGTCCGACCAGCCGTTCGCGATCGCCGCCTCGTGCAGCGCGCGCGGCTCCGAGGGCAGCGCAAGCCGCTCGGCGGGCTCGCCGCGGTCGGGCAGGGTTGCCGGCGCAGCGCCCTCGTTACCTGCGCCGTCGCCGTTGGACGAAGTCAGCAGCCGCTCGACCTCGGGCGTCGCGGGCGTGGCGAGGCCGTCGACGGCGGAGGGCGGGATGCCGCCGAGCGGGTGGGGCACGGTGACGTAGGGCAGGGCGGGCAGTCCGCGCCGCTCGGCTTCGTACTCAATCAGGCCGCTGAAGGCGTCGGTGCCGATCGTGACGGTCGGGACTCCGCGGGCTTCGAGGGCGATCGAGGCGTGGACACTCCACGTCGTGCAGCTGCCTCAGTCGCAGCTCCCGACGAGCACGAAGTCGGCCTCCTTCGAGAATGCCTCGAGCACGGAGCCCGGCGCGGGCGCCGAGGCGTTCTTGGACCTCAGCGCCGTCGGCCCGAGGTCGTGCCGCTCGCGCAGGCCCTCGACGAGTTGTTCGAGCAGCAGCTTGGCGTTCGCCTTGCGGTTTTCGAGGATGCCGGGCCGCAGGCCGTCGAGGCTGGCGGGCCGCGGCGCGAGGGGGATGGCGGCCTGGTGCAGTCGCCCGCGCGGGTTCAGCACCTCGATCGTCCCGGCCATGGCGCGCCTCCTCTCGCGTTCGCGCGGATGCTACACCGCGATGGGGAGTCTCTGTCCGGCCCCCTCTCCCCGAGGGAGAGGGAGGGGGTGAGGGCGCTCCGGGTCCGGCGCCGCAGCCATAATGGTGCACAACACTATTAGTGGATGGTACTATTATGCGTAGGTGATCAGGAGCTACCGGGACAGAGAGACCCGTGCGGTCGCCGAACGGCGGCGCGTCAGGCGACTCCCCCAGGACATCCAGCGCCGGGCGCAGCGCAAGCTCATGATCCTGAACAACGCCGTGGACCTGAACGACTTGAGAGTGCCGCCGGGGAATCGCCTCGAGGCCCTGTCGGGAGATCGGGATGGGCAGCACAGCATTCGGATCAACAACCAATGGCGCATCTGCTTCGTGTGGAGCGAGGGGAACGCTTGGCAGGTCGAGATCGTGGACTACCATTGAGGGCGGCCGAGGGAGAGATCGCCATGACTACTAGCACGGCCCCTGGCCCGCAGTGCCTGTCTCCGATCCACCCGGGCGAGATCCTCAACGAGGAGTTCCTGATCCCGATGGGGATCACGCAGTACCGGCTGGCCAAGTCGATCGGCGTCGACGCGCGCCGCGTGCACTCCATCGTTCACGGGCAGCGCTCCATTACCGCGGAGACCGCCCTGCTGCTCTCGCGCTTCTTCGGCAACTCCGCAGCCTTCTGGATGGGCCTGCAGAGCCAGTACGACCTCGAGACTGCCGAGGACCGTCTCTCCGAGCGGCTCGCCGCGGTCGCAGCCCACACGACGGCGTAGACAGCCTAGCTGTTGGTGAAGCGCGGCTCGCGCCGCTCGATGAAGGCGGCGACGGCTTCCTTGTGGTCAGCGGTCATCATCGACATGCCCTCGGCGGCCAGCGAGTAGTGCATCACGTCGTTCGACATCGCGAGCAGCACGCGGTTGATCGAGCGCTTCGTCGAGCGCACGGCGTAGGGCGCCGCAGCAGAGGAGCGACCGGCGCCCGTGATCACCGCGGCGCGCCCTGGCGGGGCGTCTATGATGCGTGGCTGCATCGCGACGTGCCACGCATACCGAAGGAGGCCCGAGGTGGGCGACTACGAGAACATCCTCTACGAGACCGACGACGACCAGATCGCAACCATCACCCTCAACCGTCCGAACCAGATGAACGCGATCTCCCCGGACCTCGAGCGCGAGCTCCATGAGGCCCTCGACGAGGCGGCCGCTGACGACTCGGTGCGCACGATCATCCTCACCGGCGCGGGTCGTGCGTTCTCCGCGGGCTACGACATCGGCCGCGAGCGCGAGGCGCCCAGCACGCGCAGCGCGACGCTGGCGCAGTGGATGCCGAAGGACATGAACCACACCGACCACGTGATGCACATCATGGAGCTGGACAAGCCCGTGATCGCCGCCGTCAACGGCTGGGCGCTCGGCGGTGGGTTCTGGTACACCCTCGCCTGCGACATCACCATCGCGTCCGAGCAGGCCGCGTTCGGCCAGCCCGAGGTGCGCATGGTGTCGAACACCTCGTTCCTCTTCCCTGCCCTCGTCGGCTGGAAGGTGGCGGCCCGCTACGCGCTCACCGGTGACCACTTCGGCCCCGAGGAAGCCGTGCGCATCGGCGCCATCAACGAGGTCGTCCCGCACGACGAGCTGATGTCGCGCGCACGCGAGATGGCGAAGCGGCTGGCGATGGTGCCGTCTGACTCCGTGCGGCTCAACAAGAAGCTCACCACACTCGGCTTCCACGCGATGGGCCTGCGTAACGCCGTCCAGACCGGCGGACTGATCTCCATCCTCGCGCACGCCTCGGCAGACGCCGAGGAAGTCGCCGACATGTACGAGGTGCAGCGCAACGAGGGCCTCGGCGCCTTCCTGAAGATGCGCGACACCAAGTTCATCCCCGAGCCGGGCGGCCCGCGCTCGCGGTAAAGCCAGGGGCACGGGCTCCGTGACGGAGCACGACACGACGGCGGCGCTGCCGGACCTCGACGCGATCCGGCGCGCCGCCGACGCGCTCGGCGAGCACCTCTCGCTGCCCACGCCGCTCGTCTACTCACCCGCGCTGTCGGAAGCCGGAACCCAGTTGGCCCGCCGGCCTGGCTGCCGCCTCGATGGATCGTCGCGCCCTCGAGGGTTCGTGCCCGGCGGGCGTCGGAGAGCGAGCGCTGCGCGCCGCTCAGCCCACCCACCCGCTCTCGGAGTTTCTTTGTGTGTGGGGGCGGAGCCCCACACACCCGCCGGATCACGTGCCTGCGACGCGGCCTTCGACGCCGCACCGAACTCCCGATTGCGTCCGGCCCCCTCTCCCCGAGGGAGAGGGTTGGGGTGAGGGCCTTCCGGGTCCGGCGCAACAGCCTAGCTGTTCGTGAAGCGCGGCTCGCGTCGCTCAATGAACGCTGCGACGGCTTCCTTGTGGTCGGCGGTCATCATCGACATCCCCTCGGCGGCGAGCGAGTAGTGCATCACGTCGTTCGACATCGCGAGCAGCACGCGGTTGATCGAGCGCTTCGTCGAGCGCACGGCGTACGGCGCGCCCGCCGCCAGCTTCGAGGCGATCGCAAGCGCCTCGCCGAGCAGCTCGTCGTCATCGACGACCTTGAAGACGAGGCCGATCCGCTCGGCTGTCTCGGCGTCGAGGCGCTCGCCGGTCATCAGGTAGTACTTGGCGTGCTGCGGCCCGGCGAGCAGCGGCCAGAGCAGCGCGCCGCCGTCGCCGGCGGTGAGGCCGACCGAGACGTGCGGGTCGGCGAAGACGGCGCTGCGCCCGGCGATCACGATATCGCCGAGCAGCGCCGTGGTGCAGCCGAAGCCGAGGGCGTAACCCTTGACCGCGGTGATCACCGGCTTGTCGTTGTTGAGGAAGCCCTCGACGATCTCGCGCGGCTCGCCAAGCACGTCGAGCGCGCTCATCCCCTTGCCCCCGCCGCCGAGTCGCTGCTGCACGTCGGCGCCGGAGCAGAAGGAGCGCCCGGCCCCGGTGATCACGGCCGCGCCCACGTCCGGATCCTCCTGGATATCGCCTGGCAGCTGTGCGAACTCGGCGTGCATCACAGCGGTCGAGGCGTTGTGGCGCTCCGGCCGGTTGAGCGTGATCAGCGCGACCCCGTCGTCGCGCTTCTCGATGAGCATCTCCGCATAGTTCGCCTGGTCGAGCGTCCTGGCCTCACGCGGCATCGCGCACCCCCTCGTCGCTGCGCGGGGATGCTAGCACTGCGCCGGCGGGCGGGACTCGCAGGCGCGCGGGGAACCCCTACAACTCCGCAGGCACGCGCTTCGACGGCAGGCGGACGGTGGCGAGGCCGGGGAGGGTGAGGCGGCCGCGCTGGTTCTCGCCTCGGATCTCTATGTCGACCAGGGGTTCGTCGTTATCGAGGTAGGTGCGGGTCACCGTGCCTCGTAGCCAGGTGGTGTCGCCCATCAGGTTGAAGCCGCGCAGCTCGCCGCGGAGGCGCTTGAGGAAGCCGTCGTCGCCCATCCAGTTCTCGATCAGTGTGCCCGCCCACGAGATGCGCTGCGGGCCGAAGTCGTAGGCGCCCGGCACGCCCACCTGCGCCGCGACCTCGCGCAGCTGGTGGCCCATGCCCGTGTACTCGAGACCCTGACCGGCCTCGGGGTTGCGGAAGTAGTGGCCGGGGTGGCGGCGCGCCTCCTTCAGCGCCGCGCCGTGCGCGCGCCCCCGGCCGGTGCCGACCAGCCAGGCTGTGACGTCCGAGGTGGTAAGCGGCCCACGCGCGATCGCGTCGAGTTCGTCGCCGACCTTGACGTCCTCCCAGTAGCGCGTCTCGCCGCCGCGGATGCGCTCGTCCTCGCTGTATTGCGCCTGCTCGATCTCGTACAGCTCCTCGGCGCCGTAGTCGTAGGCGCGGCCGCCGCCGGTGACGGAGTCGTCGCGCGTCTCTTTGCCGCGCTCGCGCGCGGCGGCACGCTCGTGGCGCGTGTTCCAGCCGCGCACGCTGGCGATCAGCTCGCCGCGCTGGTTGGTGAAGGTGGTCTCGACGTGGATGATGACGAGCTTGCCGGAGAAGCGGCTCTCCTTCTCCTCGAAGCCGAGCATGCGCTCGACGCTGTCGATGCGGTCGCCGAGCCGGATCTCGCGCTCGAAGCGAAAGTCGTTGCCGGCGTGGAAGCCGTGGACGCCGGGGAGGCCGAAGCGGGTGCGGCCGGGCCAGGTGCGCGCGTAGAGGAAGCAGCCGGGCGCCAGCAGGCCGCCGTAGCGGGTCCACTTCGCGTACTCCTCGTCGCGGTGCAGCGGGTTGAGGTCGCCGATGCCGTTGCAGAAG
Organism: Chloroflexota bacterium; assembly: GCA_009839925.1. Lineage (GTDB taxonomy): Bacteria > Chloroflexota > Dehalococcoidia > UBA2979 > UBA2979 > VXMT01. Next base: position 17,940 of record VXOS01000083.1, on the reverse strand, counting down.
TTGGTGACGGTGTCGATCGTCGCCTCCCGGATGTAGCGCTCGGGGCGCATCTGCAGGCCGGTGATGCGGCGCAGGTCGTCGAGCGCCTCGGGGGTGATGCGCCCCTCGGGGAGGTCGAGGCCGGAGGGCGGTCCGGGGGCCGCCTCGGAGTCGGTCGTGGTCATCGTTCGCCGCCCTTCGCTGGTGCGGGATCGCGTGCCGTGCGCGTCGTGGGGAGCGTCGGGCGCGGGTCGGTGCGTGTCAAGGCTGGGGGACCACCGTCTTTGGTGGCTCCCGAGCTGAGATGGGTGTCGTAGGGAGTGGTGGAGGCGGTGGGAATTGAACCCACAACTCTGGAGTCGCAAACCAGCGTGATCCCGTTTCACCACACCCCCACCCGCTCCCTGCGACGCCCGAAGCGTGTGGTGACATGAACGTGCTGTCAAGTGCGCGTGGCGGGCAAGCAAAGGGCCGGGCTAACGCCCGGCCCAGAGCATTGCGAGTCCGACGAAACGGGCTCACTGGCTTGCGACTCCAGAGACATCGTCTGGCTTCCTCGGAGCCTTGTCAAGGCACGAACGGAATAGGGGGCTGGCGACTGGCAAGGGGGCCAGGAGTACGCCGCCTAGTTGGAGCGAGACTCCAACCGGTCCGCGACCTCGATCGCGGCGCTGTAGCCACTGGAGAGGGCGCCGTTGACCGACGGCACGCGCATGTAGTCGCCTGCCAGGAACAGGTTGTCGATGCCTGCTGCAAGCTGCCCCGGGACGTTCGCCATCGCGGCGAGCATGCCGGGCGTCCCCATGCACAGCGCCTCTTCCCAGCGGTAGACGCGATAGAACAGCCCCTCATCGTCGCCGGGAAGAGCGGAGCCCGGCGGCGCGTTCCGGCGCGCGGCGCCCAGCAGCTCGCGCTTGATCTCCGCGTCCTCGAGCGGGATGAGCTCTCTGGCGCGGTCGCGCCCGATGAGCAGGTCAAGGAGGCCCTTGCCGGGAGGCGCGCAGCCGGGCAGGAAGACGGAGCGGTCAAGCAGCAGCGGGGCGTCGTCGTCCTCCGGGTAGAGCGCGCCATGCCAGCCGGGCGGGAGCGGGGAATGGTCGAGGGCGATGACTACCCGGCAGCCGGTTGAGTAGCTGACGGCGCCGAGCGCGCGGCGAGTCTCCGCCGGCAGGTCGGGGATGAGATCGGGGACTTTCGTGCCGGGGACGGCGCAGATGACGGCGTCTGCCTCGATAGTCTCGCCGTCCACGACGACGCTGGTCGCCTTCCCGTCCGCGACGGCGATTCTCCTGACGGGGGTCGATACGCGGATCACCTCGGCGCAGTACGTGGCGAGCGCCTCGCTGAGGGAGCCGATGCCTCGCTCGGGCATGGAGACCTGTCCGGCGTGCAGCATCGTTTCCCCGATATACGCCCGCATCAGCGCCTGGCCCGCCGGAACCGGATCGCCCAGGATCATCTTGAGGGGCGCCTGGAGCGTGACCTGCAGCTTCTCGGGCACGCCGAGCCGCTCCAGGTAGTCGCCGAAGCTCTCTTCGTCGTCGATCTCGGCGAGCGGACTGTCGCTGGCGAAGCTCATGTACGGCGCCTGGCGATGGATCTCGCGCATCACCTTGAAGCCGGATCGCATGCCCGAGGGCGAGAGGAAGCCCATGGCGATGGCCGTACGGAAGTGCCGCAGGAAGTTCCAGATCGATTGGTCCGGCGTCGTGGTAACCCAGCGGCCATTGCGGTGGTGGCCGAATTTCATCTGCGAACGCACCAGCGGGAGTCCCAACTCCTCGCACATGCGGAACGCGGTGTCGTAGGTGGAGGTGAAGACGAAGGCGCCCATGTCCAGCGAGAACCCGTCCACCCGCTCGCCGCTACCGCGCCCGCCCGCATGGTCCTCAGCCTCGAGCAGGAGGGGCGTGATGCCCCGCTGCATCAGCGTGTAGGCGGCGCTGAGCCCGGCGAAGCCCCCGCCAACGATGACAACCCGCCCGGCGCTCATAGCGGCTCCCTTCCCGCCACCCTCGATCTATCGCGAGGGGCGCCGCCGCCACGGGCAACACTCGCTAGTACAGCACCTGCTGCGCCGTGAGGCGTTCGAGGTCCTCGCGAGGGCGGCCGAGCAGCTCGCAGACGACGTACTCGTTGTGCTCGCCCATGAGTGGGGCGCGCTCGTTGGCGAGCGGGATCTCGTCCGGCCAGATCCAGGGCGCGCGGTAGACCAGCTCCCAGCCGATTGAGGGGTGCTCCGTCTCCACGTAGGCGCCGCGGGCGCGGTAGTGCGGGTCCTCGAAGCGGTCCCTGGCGGTCGTGACGGCGCCCGCGGGCACGCCTACCGCCTGGAGCGCGTCCATCGCGCCTCGTGGGTCGCGCTCCGCGCACCAGCGTTCGAGGGCGTCGCGCACGGTGTCCCTCCGGTCCGAGGGCGCGCCGGTGAGGGTGGCGACGGCGGCGAGCTGCGCCTCGTCCTCGGCGGCGACGGCGATCCACTCGTCGTCGCCCGCGCAGCGGAAGCAGTCGTGCAGCGGCTCGTCGTTGGGCGGGAGGTTGCCGAGCGGGCCGGGAACCTCGCCGAAGAGGTCAAGCCAGGCCATCGCCTCGGCGGAGGTCTGCATGCCCGCTGCCAGCTGCGAGAGGTCGATGTGGTCCCCGCGGCCAGTGCGCTTCCGGCGGATCAGCGCGGCGAGGATGGCGACTGCGCCGTGCAGGCTGGCGTTGGGGTCGGGGTAGGACTGCTGCACGCCCAGCGGCTCCTCGCCGGGATAGCCGCAGAGCGAGTCGAGCCCGCTGAAGGCGGCGATCGTCGAGGCGTAGCTGCGCAGCTCGCGCAGCGGGCCCTGCTGGCCGCCACCCGACAGCGAGAGCATCACGAGGTCCGGCCGCCGCTCGCGCAGCGCCTCGTAGCCGAGACCGTAGCGGTCGAGCACGCCGGGCGCGAAGTTCTGGATCGCCACGTCGCAGTGCGCGGCGAGGTCGAGCAGCAGGTCGCGCCCGGCCTCGGTCGTGAAGTCGATGCTGAGACTGAGCTTGCCGCGGTTGATGTTGTGGAACATCGGCTGCTGCTCGGTGTCCGGCGCGTCCTTGACGATCGCGCGGCCCTGCCGCATGTAGTCGAGCCGTTTGCGCGTCTCAACCTTGATCACCTCGGCGCCGAGGAAGGCGAGCATCTGGCCGGGCACGGCCCCCGCCCAGACCCAGCCGAAGTCCAGCACCCGGACGCCCTGCAGCAGCATCAGGAGCCTTCCGGCGGCGACGGGACCGGGCCCGGTGGCGCAAGCTCCGCCTCGGCGAAGCGGAAGGGTGGCGCGGGCAGCGTCAGCTCGACGCCCGATGCGCCCTCGAAGCGCTCGAAGGCGCCCGCGGCTTGCAGGTCCGCGTCGGCGCGCACGTCGGCGACGGTGCGCACGGGGGCAGCGGGGATGTTGCGGGCGCGGCACTCCTCGAAGACCTGCTGCCGGGTGCGCGCCTCGAACCACGGGGCGAGCTGCGCGTCGACCTCGTCGGCGTGGCGGTCGTTCATGTCGAGGCGGCTGCCGAAGCGCCGCTCGGCGGCCCACCCGGGCGAGCCGACCATCTCGATAAAGAGCTGGTGCTGGTGGCGCTCGGAGGCCTGGATCGCGATCCAGCCGTCGGAGCAGCGGAAGAGCTGGTGCGGGTAGGGCTGGCCGAGCACGCGGCGGCCCTGGCGGCTGCGCAGCCGGTTCGAGAACAGGTAGCTGACCACCGTCGTGCCGGTGTGCACGGTCGCCCAGACGTCGCTCTCGGAGATGTCCACGACGCGCGCGCCCTCGGCATCGACGCGTTCGTCGTCCTCGTGCGCGTCGCCCTCATACGAGGAGCCCAGTGCGGCGATGGCGGCGACGAGCCCGGCCTGGATCGCGGTCTGCGAGAGCGGCATCCGCAGCGGCGGACGGCCGGGCGCGCCGATGCCGACGCTGGAGCCGCCGAACGCCGAGGTCACGATCTCCGGCCCTCGGTAGTCGCGGTAGGGGCCGCTCAGGCCGAACGGCGTGATCGCGCAGACCACGCCACAACCGAGGCCGGCGAGCGCGTCCGCATCGAGGCCCCACGCCTCGTAGCGCCGCGGCTCAAGGTCGAGGATGAAGGCGTCGGCCTCGGCGACCAGCTCGCGCAACCGCGCGGGGTCGTCCACGACCTCGCAGGTCTTGCCCTCGTTGAAGAAGTCGAAGGCAGCGGTGGTTGTGCGGCCGTCCGCCTCGTGGCGGCGCGAGCCGTTGCGGCGCAGCGGGTCGCCCTCGGGCGGCTCGATCTTCACGAGGTCCGCCCCGAGGCGGCGCAGCAGCTTGCCGGCGTACGCGGCCGCGCCGCGCTCGCTCAGCTCGACGACGCGCAGGCCGCCAATCGGGAGATCGAGGTCGGGCAGGTCCGCCATCAGTAGACGGCCTGCTCGCTGATCCAACGATCGAGATCCTCGCGGCTGTGGCCGAGCAGCCCGCAAAGCACCTCTTCGTTGTGCTCGCCGAGGTCCGGCGACCACGTGTCGTAGCGCACGCTCGAGGCGGTCTCGAAGCGCCAGGGCGCGCCGACCGTGGCGCGCTCGCCGTAACGATCGTGCCGGAGGTCGACGATTGCGCCGCGATCGCGCAGGTGCGCGTCCGCGACGAGGTTCTTGCCGGTCATCGAAACCTCGGCGGCGATGCCGGCAGCCTGGAGGCGGGCGGCGAGCTCGTGCGCGTCCTGGTTGGCCGTCCAGTAGCGCAGCGCGGCGTCGAGCGCCCCGCTGTTGGCGCGGCGCCGGCCCGCGGTCACGTACTGCGGACGGTCGAAGGACTGGTGGCCGCTCAGCTCGACGAAGCGCTCCCACTCCTCGTCGGAGCGGATCGCGATGGCGATCCAGGCGTCCTCGCCGGCCGCCGGATAGACGCCGTGCGGGGCCCACTGCTCATGGCCGGTGCCCACGCGTGGCGCGTCGCCGTCGGCGATCGTCTGCACGATCGACTCGCCGACGAGCATCGCCGCCACCTCGCGAGCCGCGAGGTCGGCGAACGCGCCGGCGCCCGTGCGATCGCGCTGCTCGAGCATCGCGAGGGAGAGCAGGGCGGCGATCAGGCCGGCCTCGTGGTCCATCTGGTTGCGGATCTCGCCCGGGGCGCCGTCGGGGTAGCCGCTCATGGAGCCGAGGCCGCCCTCGGCGGCGAAGATCGGCGCGTAGCCGGGGCGGTGGCTGTCCGGGCCGTGCTGCCCGTAGGCGGAGAGCGAGACCATCACGAGGCGTGGATTCACCACCTTGAGGTCGTCCCAGCCGAGGCCAAGCCGGCCCATCACGCCGGGCCGGAAATTCTCGATCGCCACGTCGCAGGCAGCCACCAACTCGCGTGCAAGCTCCGAGCCACGCTCGTCCTTGAGGTTGAGCGTGATCGAGCGCTTGTGCCCGGCGAGGTGGTCGAAGTTCGGCACGTCGAAGCGCCCGTAGAGCGGATGCGGCCGCCGCCCGATGTCGAGCCGCGCCTGCGACTCGACCTTGATCACGTCTGCGCCGAGGAGGCTGAGCATCAGCGTGGCGTAGGGCCCGGCGGCCATGTTCGTGAAGTCGGCGACGCGTACGCCCTCGAGGGGCTTCGCGCCTTGCGAGGCGGGCGCGGTGGGCGTGCCTGAAGCCTCGCCGTCGCTCGCTACGCTCGCGAGCTGCCAGGCAACGCCTGGGGCGAGTTCGCCGCCCGCGCCTTTGCGGAAGAAGCCGCGGTGCTGGAACTGCTGGTCCTCGGGGAGCTGCTTCGGGGCGAGATAGGGGCCGCAGGGCAGGCCGGTCTCCGCTGCGCGCGCGACGACCTCCTCGACGCTGCGCTCGGCGGCCCAGGCGCGCAGGTACTGGTTGATGAAGGGGCCGCGCCGGCCGCGCTCCACGGTGTCCTCGAACTCCGGCGCCTGCGCCCACGCCGGGTCGCCCATCAGCTCGCGCAGGGCGATCCAGTGGTGCTGCTCGATCGGCACGATCTCGACATAACCGTCGGCGCAGCGAACGATGCCGCCGTAGCTGAAGCTGCGATTCGAGCGGCGCTCGAAGTGGCCGTCCACGTAGCGACTGACCGACAGGTAGTTGAGCGAGAGTTGCGAGTCCTGCACCGAGAGGTCGACGCGCTCGGTGCGGCCGGACGCCCTCGAGGAACGCAGCCCGGCCAGCGCCGCGAAGGCGGCGTTCGTGCCGGCCTGGTAGCTCCCGAGGTAGCGGCCGACGCCGATCGGGGGCCGGTCGGGGAACTCCTCGTAGCCGAGGCCGGACGGTTGCAGGAATCCCTCACCGCCGCCCTGGAAGAGCGTCAACTCCGTGCCCTGCCAGTCGTGCTTGGGGCCGCTCCCGCCGTACGGCGTGAGGGCCACGATGACGCGCCCGCGCTCGGGCAGCGGGGCCGCCTCGACGATCGGGTTCCAGCCGAAGGGCAGCGCCGCCCGCTCGTGCACGATGATCTCGACTTTCGCGACCTGGCCGGCGTCGGGGCGGGCGGGGAGCTCGCGCGTCTCCAGCCCGTCTGCGAGGTAACGGAAGGCCGCGCTCTCGCCGCTCTCGAGGAGCGGCGGATAGCCTCGCAGCGGACTCCCGCCGGGCGGCTCCAGCAGCTCGACTCGCGCGCCGAGCTCGCGCAGCAGCCGGCCGGCGAAGCCGCCGGCGGGCGTCTGGGCGATCAGCCACGCGCGGAAGCCGTCGAGCGGAAGCATGGGCGCCCCTTCGTCCTCGGTCATCGCGAAGATGCTAGGGGATGGCCCCCGCTGCGCGATAGGCGTCGAGGTCGGCGTCGCTGCAGCCCGCCTCTCGCAGCACGGCCTCGGTGTCCGCGCCCAGCAGCGGGGCGGGGCCTCGGATGGCCGTCGGTGTCTCCGAGAGCTCGACGATCGGCCCGACGACGCGTTGCGGGCCGGTCAGCGGATGCTCGAGGTCGGCCATCATGCCGGCGGCGTTGACCTGCGGGTCGTCAGCCAGCTCCTCCGGGAAGTGCACCGGGCCGGCGGGTACGCCCTCCGCCTCGAAGGCCTCGATCCACGCGGCCACGGGGCGAGTGCGGATCAGCGCCCGGATGCGCTCGAGCAGCGAGGTGGCGTGCGCGATGTTCGCGGGGTCGCCGCTGTCGAAGTCGGGCATGTCGCTGGGGTCGTCCTTGATGCCGAGCACGCGCCGCGCGCCGTCGCGGGTCCGGGGGGTGAGCGCGCCGAGGGCGATCACGCCGTCGCTCGCCTCGAAGCCGCCGTAGTAGATGCGGAACGCCCAGCGCCGGGCGCGGATCGCGTGGCGCGCATCCAGTTGCTCGCGGTACGAGGCGCCCGCCGCGCGCAGCTCGCGGACCGCCTCCATCATCGGCTCGACGGTCGAGGCGTCGCTGACCGGCTCCCGCATGATGTAGCTGTCCTGGATCGCCATCGCCGAGCGCAGCAGCGAGGTCTCGACGAACTGGCCGCGGCCCGTCAGCTCGCGCCGGTAGAGCGCCGAGCAGATCCCGATGACCGCCGCGAGCCCCGAGGTGTAGTCGGAGACCGGCCCGGAGCCGATGTGCTCGGGCGCGCCCGCATCGTCGGTCTTCGCGTCGCCGACCGTGAGGCCGGAGTAGGCGGACAGCGTGGCGTCGGTGCCGGCGCGGTCGGCGAGCGGCCCGCGCGATCCGAAAGCGGAGATGCGGCAGTAGACGAGGCCCGGATGGAGCGCGGAGAGCGTCTCGTAGTCGACCTCCAGCCGCTCCAGCACGCGCTGGCGGAAGTTGATCGTGAGCACGTCGAAGCGCGGCAGGATGCGGTGGATCAGCTCGCGCCCCGCCCCGGTCTGCAGGTCGACGAGGATGCTGCGCTTGCCGCGGTTGACGGCCTGGAAGCGCTTGCCCTCGTGCGGGATCACCGCGCCGAAGTTGCGGTGCGGGTCGCCGCCGGGCGGACGCTCGACCTTGATCACCTCCGCCCCGAGGTCGGAGAGCACGCAGCCGGAGAACGGCCCGGCGACGAGCTGGGAAAACTCCAGCACCCGGATGCCCTCGAGCGGTCCGCCAGCCGTCATCGTTGCGCTCCGTCCGCGCCTCGCCCGTTCCGCTGCGGGACGGGACGCGGGCGATGATAAGCTGCCCGCCCGTGGCAGGCACGCCGCCTGCCGTTTGCCGACGCTCGGAGGTGACAGCCATGCCCACGCTCGACCGCGACGGCGTCGCGATCCACTACGAGGACCACGGGCCGAAGGACGCGGATACGCTGCCCGTGCTGCTCACGCACGGCTACGCGGCGACCTGCCTGATGTGGCGGCCGCAGATCGCGGCCTTCTCCGACCGCTACCGGCTGATCAGCTGGGACATGCGCGGCCACGGCCAGAGCGACAGCCCGCCCGACGACGCCCGCTACAGCCGTGAGCTGACCGTCGAGGACATGCGCGCAATCCTCGACGAGCTTGGCATCGAGCGGGCGGTGATCGCGGGTCACTCGCTCGGCGGCTACATGTCGCTCGCCTTCCAGGCGACGCACCCGGAGCGCACGGCCGCGCTGATCCTGCAGGGCACCGGGCCCGGCTACCGCAATCCCGTTGCCCGCGAGGCGTGGAACGAGGACCGCCTTGAGCGCGCGCGCCGCCTCGAGACCATCGGGATGAGCACCCACGACGGAGGCTCCGAGGTCGACATGAGCGAGCACAGCTCCGCCGAGGGGCTCGCCCGCTCCGCGCGGGGGATGCTCACGCAGCACGACTCGCTGGTGATCGACGGCATCGCATCGATCACGCTGCCGACGCTGCTGCTGGTCGGCGAGAACGACACGCCGTTCCGCAACAGCATGAGCTACATGGAAAACCGCATCGAAGGCAGCGAGCTGCACGTCTTCGATGGCGCCGGCCACGGCGTCAACATCGAGGCGCCGGAGGGTGTGAACGCGGCGATTGAGGGCTTCCTCACGCGGCTCGCGGGAGGCGCCGCATGAGCGTCACGATTCTCTTCTGGCCGCCGTGGCGTCGCGGCCAGGAGGACTGGGCGCGACGAGTGGACGAGGCGCTGCCGGACGTCCGCGCGCTCTCGCCCGAGGACACCGAGTCCGCCCTCGACGTGATCGGGGAGGCGGACGCGATCTTCGCGGAGAGCCGCATCTCCGAGGAGGCGCTGGCCGCGGCCACGAAGGTGCGCTGGATCCACTCGGCGATGGTCGCTCCGCCTCCCGGCTGGTACCACGACGCGCTGGTCGAGCACCCGGCGACCGTCACCAACCCGCGAGGCGTCTACAACGACCACATCAGCGTGCACATCATGTCCTTCGTGCTCCACTTCGCGCGGCAGCTGCACCGTTACGTTCCGCGCATGGCCGAGGCCCGCTGGGAGCCGGATCTCACACGCGGCGGCGTCACCTACCTCGAGGAGTCGACTGCGCTGCTGGTCGGCGTCGGCGAGATCGGCGCGGAGACGGCGCGCCTGCTCAGTGCGTTCGGCGTGAACGTCGTCGGCGTCGACGCGCGCCGCACGGAACTCATCGAGGGGCTGGCGGAGTTGCACCCGCCCGAGGCGCTGGACGAGCTGCTGCCGAGCGCCGACTTCGTGATTCTCACGGTGCCGCACACGCCGGAGACCGAGAGGCTGATGAACGCCGCGCGCTTCGAGGCGATGAAGGACACGGCGTACCTCGTGAACATCGGGCGCGGACCGACGGTGCGCCTCGACGATCTCGATGAGGCGCTGCGCGAGGGCCGGATCGGCGGGGCCGGCCTCGACGTGTACGAGATCGAGCCGCTGCCGCCGGAGCACCCGCTGTGGAGCGCGCCGAACGTGCTCCTGACGCCGCACGTCGCCGCGCACGGCCCGTACGTCGAGGAGCGGCGCTTCCAGGTGCTGCTCGAGAACTGCCGCCGCTTCGCGGCCGACGAGCCGCTGGAGAACATCGTCGACAAGACGCGCTGGTTCTGAGCGAGGGAGATCGAGATGGCCGAGAACGGCGAGTCAGGCGTCTACGAGGTCTACGCCACGAAGTACGCGTGGCGGCCGGTGCGGCGCGGCGATCTCTTCCCGACCGGCGGCGGCGATCGCAGCGAGCAGATCGGGATGGACTACTTCGTCTGGGCCGCGATCAGCCCCGAGCGCACCTTCGTCATCGATACCGGCTTCACCGCCGAGGAAGCCGAGCGCCGGGGCCGCACGAACATCCGCAGCCCTGCGGAGGCGCTCGCGCTCGTCGGCGTGGATGCCGAAACCGTCGAGGACGTGGTCCTCACCCACTGCCACTACGACCACGTCGGTACCGTCGACGACTTCCCCAACGCGCGGCTGCACCTCCAGGAGAGCGAGCTGCAGTTCGCGAGCGGGCGTTACATGCAGAACGACGGCATCGCGCACTCCTTCAACGTCGAGGAGGTCACGGGCCTCGTGCGCGACGTGTTCAGCGGGCGCACCGTGCTGCACGACGGCGACGCCGAGCTCGCCGACGGCCTGAGCCTCCACCTGGTCGGCGGCCACACCGGCGGCAACCAGGTGGTGCGCGTGCGCACCGCGCGCGGCTGGGTCGTGCTCGCCTCGGACGCCGCGCACTACTACGACCAGCTCGAGGACGGAGCGCTGTTCGCGATCGTCTTCGACGTCGGCAGGCTCGTGCGTGGCTACCAACGCATGCACGAGCTGGGCGACTCGCCGCAGCACCTCGTGCCCGGCCACGACCCGCGCGTGCTTGAGCGCTACCCGGCGCCCTCGCCCGACCTCGAGGGCATCGTCGCGCGCCTCGACGTGCCGCCGCAGGAGTAGCTCCGACGGGTGGCAGGTTCGGGCTGGCGCGGATCGCCCCCGATGTGCGTACACTGGATCCGCGCCCAACGCTCTTCGGGCGCATCACGAGGAGGCGCTCCGCGGCGGGGGAGCGCCTCCATCGCTATCCTCGGACGGTCGTAGCGAGGGTTGACAGCCGCTTCGCACGCTGCCGAGCATGGGCTTCGGCGGCGCGTACCGCCCGAGGGATGAGCCGGAGACGCCGATGACCACGACCGCGCCTCGCTCCACGGAGTCGCCCGCCGTCTCGCCCGGCACCGACGGCCTGCTCGACTGGGCAGTGAGCTACGAGCCGGACGAGGCCGGCGAAGCGGCCGCGCAGGTCCGCTACCTGCTGCTCGACCACGCCGCGAACGCGCTTGGCGGCCTCACGGCGGAGTCCTCGTGTCTCGTGCGCCGCTACGCGGCGGGTCGTGCGGGCGCCGTGCCCGCGCCCGGCGGCCACGCGCTGCTCGAGGAGTACGCAGCGTTCGTCGCCGGCGTCAGCGCGCACGCCCTTGAGAGCGACGACACGCACCAGGCCTCGTCGTCGCACCCCGGTTCGGCGGTCTTCCCCGCCGTGCTGGCGCTCGCGACCGCGGAGGGCGCGAGCTTCGATGAGGTCGTGACGGCCAGCGTCGTCGGCTACGAGGTGATGGCTCGCATCGGCATGACCGCGACCGTGCAAGGCCAGTACGACCGCGGATTCCACCCGACCGGCACTACCGGCGTCTTCGGCGCGGCCGCCGCCGCCTCGCGGTTGCTCGGCCTCGACGCCGCCGCGATGCGCTCGGCGCTCGGCATCTCGCTCAGCCTCGCGGCTGGCTCGATGGCGTTCCTCGTCGATGGCGCGTGGACGAAGCGGCTGCACCCCGGCTGGGCGGCTCACGGCGGGCTTCTCGCCGCGCGACTCGCCGCGGAGGGTTTCGAGGGGCCTCGAGACCCGATCTGCGGCCCGGACGGCTACCTGCACTCTTACAGTGACACTCCGACCGGCGATGACACGGCGGAGCGGCTCACCGAGGGCCTTGGCTCCTCGCCGCTGGCGATCGACCGCACGAGCATCAAGGCGCACGCCTGCTGCCGCTACAAGCAGGCGCCGATCGACGCCGTCCTCGACCTCGTCGCCACGCACGACATCGCGCCGGAACAGGTCGCGCGCATCCGCGTCGGCGTGCTGGAGGCGGGCTGGAACATCATCGCCGCGCCCGAGGCGGACAAGCGCCGCCCGGCCTCGATCGTCGACGCGCAGTTCTCGATGCCCTTCGGCGCTGCGGTGGCGGCGCTGCACCGCTCGGCGGGGACCCGCCAGTACACGCCGGGGGTGATCGCATCGCCCGAGGTCGCGGCGCTGATGGACCGGGTCGAGTGCTACCGCTCGGACGATCTCGACGCAGTGTTCCCGGAACGCTGGCCGGCCGAGGTCGTGATCGAGCTGCGCGACGGCGGCAGCGTCTCGCGCCGCGTCGACTACCCGAAGGGCGACCCGGAGAACCCGCTGAGCCTGCCCGAGCTGCAGGCGAAGTTCCGCGACCTCACCGCCGGCACCGTCACGCCCCCCGGACAGTCGCAGGTGATCGAGGCGGCCGCCGCCCTCGGCGAGGGCGTCACGCCGGGCGAGTTCGCGGCGCTGGTCGGCAGCGAGGCCATCCTCGAGGCCGCCGCGGCGGAGATCGGCTAGCGCAGCAGTGCCGCGACCCGAGCGCTACGACTCGGCTGCGGCCGCCGTCGCCGACATCCCGGACGGCTCCTCGATCCTCGTCGCCGGGTTCCACGCGGGCGTGCCCTGGAACCTCGTGCAGGCGCTCTACGAGCAGGGCGCAACGGACCTCGTCATGATCTCGACGACGGTGAACCGCCCGCTGCTCGACGAGGACGGCCGCGTGACGATCGCGGACCTCGTGCTGGCGGGGCGCGTGCGCAAGGTAATCGCCTCGTTCACCGCCGCGCCGCACCCCTCGCAGCCGAACGCCGCGGAGGACGTCTTCCGGGCGGGCGGGGCCGAGGCCGAGCTGGTTCCGCAGGGCACGGTCGCCGAGCGCATCCGCGCGGGCGGCGCGGGCATCCCCGCCTTCTACACCCCGGCCGGCGTTGGCAGCGCCTACGCCGAGGGCCGCGAGCAGCGCGAGTTCGACGGGCGGACCTACGTCCTCGAGCGTGGCATCACTGCGGACTACGCCTTCGTGCGCGCCCAACGCGCGGACGAAGCGGGAAACCTCGTGTACCGCCGCGCCGCGCGCAACTTCAACCCGATCATGGCTACCGCCGGCCGCTGCACCATCGCCGAGATCGACGACCCAATCCTGCCCGCAGGCTCGTTCGACCCCGACCAGGTGCACACGCCCGGCGTCTACGTCGCACGCCTCGTACATATCGCCGAGGGCCGCATCGAGGCCCCGCGGCGCACTCGGCGTAGCGGCCGCGAGCTGGACCTCGACGCACCCGAGGACACCGGAGACGCCTCGTGAGCGCCGAGGCGAGGGAGCCGCTCAATCGCGAGCAGGTCGCCGCGGTACTGGCGGGACGCCTCGAGCGCGACTGGATCGTCAACCTCGGCGTCGGCATCCCCGTGCTCGCCTGCGACTTCGTCGACCTCGACGCCGGGATCGTGTTGTCCTCGGAGAACGGGCTGATCGGCTACGGCTGGCACGCCCCGCACGGCCACGAGGATCTCGACATCGTCTCGCCGGGGATGCAGTACGTCGTGCTGCAGCCGGGCGCGGCGATCGTCCATCACGCCGATGCGTTCGGCCTGATTCGCAGCGGGCGCGTCGATTGCTCCGTACTCGGCGCCTACGAGGCCGCGGCGGACGGCTCGTTCGCGAACTGGACGCCGCACGCTGATGGGCGGACCGACCTCGGCGGCGTGGGCGGGGCGATGGACCTGACGCAGGGCGCGAAGCGCGTCTGGCTGGCGATGTTCCACACCACGCCCGAGGGCGCTCCGCGGCTGGTCGAGCGCTGCACACTGCCCGTCACGGGAGGACGCCACGCCTCGCTGGTGGTGACGGACCTCGCAGTCATCGAGGTCGGCGAGCGCGGCTTCGAGCTCCTGGAGCACGCACCCGGCTACAGCGTCGAGGACATCCAGGCGGTGACGGCCGCGCCGCTGTCCGTCTCGCCCTCGCTGCGTCCGATGCCGGTGTAGGCGGCGGGCACTGCCACGCTGACCGCGACGGGAGGTTGTCGATGACTGACACCGAGGCGAACAAGGCGCTCGTGCGACGCTTCTTCGACGAGGTGATGAACGAGGGCAAGGTCGACCTCGTCGACGAGATCTTCGCGCCCGAGTACGTGAACCGCCACGCCCACCCCGGCCAGCAGCCCGGGCCGGACGGCGTGCGCCAACTGGTCACGAACGTGCGCCGCGCGTTCCCCGACCTCGTCGAGACCGTCGACGACCTCGTGGCCGAGGGCGACCGCGTCGGGCTCCGCCTGACGTTGCGCGGCACGCACCTCGGCGCGTTCCGCGGCGCCGAGGCGACCGGCAGGCGAGTCGAGGTGATGGGCATGGCGATCGTCCGCATCGCGGACGATCGGATCGCCGAGGGCTGGTTCTTCTTCGACCGCGAGGCGATGTGGGAGCAGCTCGGCATCGACCCGCCGGCGCGGTAGGAGTGTTGGAGGCCACGGTCGGAATCGAACCGACGATAAGGGTTTTGCAGACCCCTGCCTTACCACTTGGCTACGTGGCCCCGCCGCATAACGCCCGCCGAGGCGGGCGTATCACCTCGATCCTACCATCGGGCGAGGTGGCGGGTGCATCGTCCGTTCAACCCGAACTCCGTCGCGGCGGGGTATCCTCGCCGCGGGGCAACGCCCCGGGGGAGGCGCCATGAGCGCGGACGACCGCCTGGAGATCATGGAAGTGGTCGCCCGCTACGCCTACGCGTGGGACGCGAAGGACGCGGCCGCCTACGCCGCCTGCTTCACCGAGGACGCAGAACTCGCGGTATACACCCGCGGCCGCGAGGCGCCCGCCATCAGCGAGCGCGGCCGCGACGCGATCGAGAGCTGGGCCAGGCGCTCCCATAGCGGCGAGCTGGAGGGCATGCGCGAGCCCGACGCGGAGGAGCGCACGCGCCACGCGCCCGGGGGCGTGGTCTTCGATGCCCTCGAGGGCGACGCGGCGCAGACGCGCGCGATGCTCTTCGAGACGCGGGTCAGCGGCGGCCGGTCGACCGCGATCCCGCAGATCTCGGGCGTCTACACGGACGAGTGGCGGCGCACGGCGGAGGGCTGGCGGCTCTCGCGGCGCGTGCTGCACATGGACCGCCAGTAGCAACCGCGCGCGAAGGCCTGGAGGGACGGGCACGATGGGCTATCGACCGCGCCGGATGAAGTTCGGCATCTTCCTCGCACCGTTCCACGAACCCGGCGAGAACCCCACGCTCGCCATCGAGCGCGACGCGGCCCTGATCGAGGAGCTCGACCGCCTCGGCTACGACGAGGCGTGGATCGGCGAGCACCACAGCGTGGGCTGGGAGTTCATCCCCGACCCGGCGCTGTTCGCCGCCCACATGGCCGCGCGCACGAAGCAGATCAAGCTCGGCACCGGCGTCGTCAGCCTCCCGTACCACAACCCGCTGATGGTCGCCGATCGCATGATGTTCCTCGACCACCTCACGCGAGGGCGCGCGCTGTTCGGCGTCGGGCCGGGCGCGCTCGCCTCGGACGCCTACATGATGGGCATCGACCCCTCGACGCAGCGCACGCGTATGGTCGAGGCGCTGGAAGCGATCCTGCCGCTGCTGCGCGGCGAGCACGTGACGATGGAGACGGACTGGTTCAACCTGCGCGACGCGCACCTGCAGCTCGCGCCATACCGCGAGGACCACCTCCCGGTCTCGGTCGCGCACAGCCTCTCGCCCTCGGGTCCGCAGACGGCGGGGCGCTTCGGCATCGGGATGCTCTCGGTGGCCACGGCTGCGCCGGGCGGCATCGGTTCGCTGGAGGGCGCCTGGCAGTGGGCGCAGGAGGCGGCCGGGGAGCACGGCCAGGAGATCAGCCGCGACGACTGGCGCGTCACGATGTACTTCCACCTCGCCGACTCGAAGGAGGAGGCGCTGGCCCAGACCGCCGAGGGCTGCATCGCCTACAACCAGGGCTACACCGGCGCGCTCGGTGTCCGCTTCGCCGAGGGCGAGGACACGATCGAGGCGATGGTCGAGCGCGGCGGCGCGATCGTCGGCACGCCCGACGACGCGATCGAGGGCATCGAGCGCCTGCTCGAGCTCTCGGGCGGCTTCGGCGCGCTGCTCTGCTCGATGCGGGAGTTCGCGACGACGGAGCAGACGAAGCGCAGCTTCGAGCTGTTCGCGCGCTACGTGATGCCGCGCTTCCAGGGCCAGATCGATTCGATCGAGGGCTCGCTCTCCTGGGCGCAGGACAACATGCGCGAGCTGTTCGCCCCGCAGGCCGCCGCCCAGCGCAAGGCGTTCGAGGACGCCGGCATGGAGGCTCCCGCCCGCTCCCGCCGCCGCCCCGCCACGCCCTCGCAGCAGTAGGCGGCGCTCCGACACTCGCGCGGCTTCCCCACAGCCGGGGCCGGCTGTAGCCTCGATCTGTGGCCGCTGGCACCCCACGGATGTGTCAAGGAGCCCCCTGTGACTAGGATGTCGCACGACGCCTTGAGGTTCCCGACGCGCGCCCGGATCGGGAGCCGCTAGGTCGTGCTGGGGCGCGTCACCGACTTCGTCAGCGGCCGGCGTGGCAAGTGGGTCACGCTGGTCGCCTGGATCGTGCTCGCGGGCGCGCTGATTTCGCTGCTTCCTCGCCTCGACGAGGTGACCGAGAACGAGGCGGCGCTGTTCCTTCCCGAGGACGCCGAGGCCACGCGCGCATTCGATCTGGCGCGGGAACGCTTCCCCTCGGCGGGCACGCCCACGCTGATCGTCGTTCGTGAGCCGACCGGCCTCAGCGATCCGACGTGGGCGGCCGTCGCCGACCTCGAAGCGTGGCTCAGTGGGCCCGAGGCGCCCGACAACATCATCGCGGTCCGCGCGCCCGCGCCGGGCGCAGGCGCCGCGTCCGGCCTCGTCTCGCCCGACGGCACCACGCTCTACGTCTTCGTCGAGCACTCGGGTGAGCCCGCCGAGGGCGAGTTCCGCGACGCCGTGTCCGCGATTCGCGATCGCGCCGCAGCGCTCGACCTGCCCGGCGTCGAGGTCGCCGTCGGCGGACCCGGCGGGCTGATCGTCGACCTCGTGCAGGTCTTCGCGAACATCGACTCGTTTTTGCTGATCGTGACCGCCTCGCTGGTGCTCGTGCTGCTGGTGCTGATTTACCGCTCGCCGATCATGGCGGTGATCCCGCTGCTGGGGGTCGGCCTCGTCTTCCAGGTCGCCGGTGCGGTCGGGGCCGGGGTCGCCAAGCTGTTCGACCTGCCGATCTCCGGGCAGACGACGGGGATCATGACCGTCGTGCTCTTCGGTACGGGCACCGACTACGTGCTCTTCGTCTCCGCCCGCTTCCGCGAGGAGTTGACCCGCAACGCGGACAAGCACGAGGCGATGCGGCGCACGATGCGCGGCGTGGGCGGGGCCGTCGCCTCGGCGGGCGCGACGATCCTCATCGCCTCGGCGGCGCTGACGTTCGCGATCCTGCGCTCCTACCAGTCGCTCGGTCCGGTGATCGCGATCGCGGTCGGGTTGATGATGCTGGCCGCGCTGACGCTGATCCCGGCGGTGCTGACGATCGCCGGGCGGCGCGTCTTCTGGCCGATGCAGCCGCGACTGGACCTGGAGGCGGCCGCGCGGCCGGAGGCGCCTCAGGACTGGCGGCGCAGCATCTACGGCCGGGTCGGCGGCGTCGTGCTGCGCTGGCCGCGCGCCTCGCTCGCGGCCACGACGGCGGCGCTGGCGCTGCTCATCGCCGGCCTCTTCGCCTTCCAGCCGAACTACGATCAGCTCGCCAGCCTCCCGGGCAATACCGAGTCCGTCCGCAGCTTCGAGCTGCTGCGCGAGGGCTTCCCGGCCGGGGAGCTCTCGCCGACGCGCGTCTACGTCTCGCTGCCGACGGGCGAGCAGGTGCTCGCACCGGAGCGGCTCGATCAGCTCGACGCGCTGACGCTCGCCCTCGCCGCCCACCCGGCCGTCTCGAGCGCCTCGGGGCCGAGCCGCCCCTTCGGCACCTCAGGCCCGCCCGGCGGGCCGCCGGGGGCCGCGGGGGGGGGGGGGGGGGGCGCGCGCGGGGGCGGGCCGGGGGGGGGGGGGGGGGGGGGGGGCGCCCCAAGGGGGGGGCGGCGGGGGGCGCGGGCGGGCGGCGGGGGGGG
>VXOS01000032.1 GCA_009839925.1 Chloroflexota bacterium | reverse complement strand
AGGTAGACGTCGTTCGCGCCGGTGCGCAGCACCTCGGCGAGCTCGCCGATCGCTGCGCCGTCCGCGTCGAGGACGGCGAGGCCGACGAGGTCGTGGACGTAGTATTCCCCCTCCGGCAGCGCCGGCAGCTCGTCCTCGGCGATCTCGATCAGCGTGTCGCGCAGCGCGTCGGCCGCGGTCCTGTCCTCGTAGCCCTCGAAGACGATGCACGGGTAGCCGCGCGGGGTGGCGACGTCGAGGATGCGCCGCGGCTCGCCGCGCCCGAACACGACGGCGCCCGGCTGGAGGCGCTGCTCGTTCGAGGTAAGCGGCGTCACCTTGACGTGGCCGCGCAGCCCCCAGGTGCTGTTGATCCGTCCGACGGCGATGCGGCCGGGTGCGCCCGCGGCCTCGGCTGCGTCGGGCGTGCGATCGCGGTGGCGGGCAGTGCGGGCGGCGGGGCGGGAGCCGGCGGTGCCGCGCCGCCGGCGCGTCCGTGACGGCCGGGACGGCGAGGGCACGGCGGGGCTACTCGATGTTCAGCGAGGCGCGCACGCCGGCGCGGATGCTGGCGACGTGCAGCAGCGAGCGCATCGCGTTCACGACGCGCCCCTCGCGGCCGATGATGCGGCCCTTGTCCTGCTCGGCGCACTCGAGGTGGAAGACGATCTGGTCGCCGCGTTCCTCCGCCTCGACGACGATCTCGTCGGGCCGGGAGGCGAGGCCGCGGGCGAGGTACTCGATCAGTTCTTTCATCGGTTTCGTTTCGCTATGCGTCCTCGGCGGCGGCTGCGGCCGCCTCACGCTCGGCACGGCTGGGCTTGGTCATGCGCTGCCGCGGAGGCTCGTCGATCAGGCCCTCGCGGTGGAGCAGGCGATGCACGGTCTCGCTCGGTCGCGCGCCCTGGGAGAGCCAGTGGCGCACGCGCTCCTCCTTGAAGACCAGCTCCTTCGGCTCCGAGCGCGGGTTGTAGTGCCCGATGATCTCGACGAAGTCGCCGTCGCGAGGCGCGCGCTGGTCGGCCACGACCACGCGGTAGTACGGGGCCTTGGAGCGACCGGTGCGGCGGAGCCGGATACGGAGCACGCGTTGCCTCTCGCTGTCGCCCGCCCTCGCGAGCGCTGCGAGTCAGCCTACCGCGCGCACGCGCTAGCGTCAGCCTTGCCACCTGCCCCCTCGCCCCGGGGAGACCTTCGGGTAACCCTCTGCTCGGGGCAGCGGGCGCATCCCCTCCGGTCCCCTCTCCCCGCGGGAGAGGGTCAGGGTGAGGGAGGATCCGCCCTCTGGAGTTTCGTTGCGCCGTCGGGGCTCTCGAAGGGGCGCGGCAGTCCTCCCCCTCATCCCCGCCCTCTCCCCAGGGAGAGGGGGCCGGACCGGACTTGTGGGAGTTTCGCAAAGGTTTCCCGAGGGAGAGGGTTAGGGTGAGGGCCCGCCCCCTACAGCCCGAGCAGGCGCCCGAGGCCGCCCGCGCCCTTGCCCGAGGTCATCGCCACCATCAGCTTCTTCGCCTCGCGGTACTGGTTGAGCAGGCGGTTCACGTCGGCCGGCTGCTTGCCGGAGCCGGCGGCGATGCGGCGGCGACGGGAGCCGTCGATGATCTCGGGGTGGCGGCGCTCGGACGGGGTCATCGAGAGGATGATCGCCTCGTTGTGCTTCCAGAAGTCCTCGCCGACGTCCGGGATGGCGAGCTGCTGCTTCATCTGCCCGGCCCCGGGCAGCATGTCGAGCAGGCCCGAGATCGGCCCCATCTGCTGCATCTGCTGCAGCTGCGTCAGGAAGTCCTCAAGGTCGAACTCGCCGCGCTGCATGCGCCGTGCGACCTCCTTCGCGTCGCGCTCGCCGATCGTCTCCTTCGCCTTCTCGACCAGCGAGACCACGTCGCCCATGCCGAGAATCCGCGAGGCGAAGCGGTCCGGGTGGAAGGCCTCCAGCGCCTCGAGGCGTTCCCCGGTGGTCAGGAACTTGATCGGCAGGCCCGTCACCTGGCGCACGGAGAGCACGGCCCCGCCGCGCGTGTCCGAGTCGACCTTGGTGACGACGATGCCGGTGCCCTCGACGGCGTCGTCGAAGTCGCGCGCGAGGGTGACCGCCTCCTGGCCGGTCATCGCGTCGACGACGATCAACACCTCGGTCGGGTCGATCTCGTCGGCGAGGTCCGTCAGCTCGTCGGCGAACTCGTCGTCGAGGGCGACCGCGCCGCGGGTGTCGACGACGACGGCGCTCGCGCCCCTGCGCTTCGCCTCGGCGAGCGCGCGCTTGCCGATCTCGGGGGCGGGCGCCTCGGTCTCCTCGGCGTAGACGGGGACGCCGATCTGCTCGCCGAGCACGCGCAGTTGCTCGGAGGCGGCGGCGCGCTGGAAGTCAGTGGCGACGAGCAGGGGTTGCAGGCCGTCCTTCTGGAGGTGCAGCGCGAGCCGGGCGGCGAGCGTGGTCTTGCCCGAGCCCTGGACGCCGCAGATCAGGATCTTGGTCGGCCCGCGCTGCGCGCGCAGCAGCGGCTCGTTGCCGCCTCCGAGGAGCTCGACCAACTCGTCGTTGACGGCGCCGATCACTTGCTGGCCGGGCGTGATCGACTGCAGCAGCTCGGCGCCGGAGGTGCGTTCGCGGACGTGTGCGACGAAGTCGCGCACGACGCGGAAGTTGACGTCCGCCTCGAGCAGCGCGATGCGCACCTCGCGCAGCGCCGTATCGAGGTCGTCCTCGGTAATCCGCCCGCGGCTGCCGAGGCGGCCAAACGTGGCCTGCAGCCGCTCGCTCAGCGTTTCCAGCATTGGGTGGAGTTTAGCAGTGGGTGCGGCTGCGCACGGTGCTGTTTACAGTGACAGCATGGGCTGGCGGTGGGCGAGCGTGCTAGTGGCTGTGGCAACCGTCGCCCTCGTACTAGCGGCGGGTGCCTGGGCTCTCGATCGCGACAGTGCTCTTGTCAACCTTCTCACAGAGGGTGCCGGTGTCGCTGTAGGCACGGCGATAACAGTCGTTCTGATTGACGAAATGCGCAAACGGCGCGAGCGGAGTGACTCGGAGAACCTGCGGAGGAACAGGCTCACAAGGGAGCTCTCGCACAATCTCGCCCTTCTCGTAGGGAGGCGCGGCCGCGGAGCCACGCCGCGTCACGCGGCGATGTCTGCCTTGCGTGACGGCATGGTTCTCATGGCCGATGACGCAAGGCGCGAAGTCTCTCTGGATAGGAATCAAGCAACCGTCCTCATGATTGCGATGGCCCCTATGGTCCGAATGCAGAGTCTGAAGTCGGAAGCGATCGAGGCAGCGGTTGCTGACGGTGCTTTCCTGACATTGGAGGACCATTCGGTAGTAGAAACACCGACACATGCTGCCCTTATCCGAGTTCTTCAGGACATCGATCGCCTGCGTATGTACTTGCAGCCCGGTGCTAGGGACTGGAATACCGAACTCACGAAGATTCTGGGGCTTGCATTTGCTAGTGGAGACGTCCCGTGTCGCGTACCGGGACACTTGCTGGTGCAAGCATATGCTTACCACGACGCGTGTGAGGATCTGCTCAACGAACAGGCTGCTGTGCTGCGCGTCTTGCTCGGATCATCCGCCGACATGGAGCCACCAGCACGAAGACCGGTCACGCCTCTTCCAGATCAAGAGCAGGGCATTAGGGCTGAGACAGTTACACCCGCCGAAGTACTTGAACTCACAAGACTTGACATACATCCGTTCGGAAAGCGGATTCCAGCTTCGTTCTTCGGACGCTCCCGCCCGGAGCAGAGGGCGTTCCTTGCTGAGTTGGCGACCGAAATCAGCGCCGCTAGTGGCTTCGAAGTTGATCGGGAGGAATTGGCCGAACGTGTTGACCAGATGCTCGATGGCGAGATTGATGATCGGCTCGCACCAGACGATGAAGGCATAGAGTTGATAGATGACCCCCGGAGGTACCCCCGTGACTAGCCCGGCAAAGTGCGCGATCGTCCCGGACATTGCCATCCCGCCCGGCGAACTACTCGCCGAGGAGATCGAGGCGCGCGGGATGTCGCAGCGCGAGTTGGCTGCACTGATGGGCCGACCGCCACAAGTGATCAGCGAGATCGTCCGAGGTCGGAAGGCGATCACTCCGCGCACGGCCATCGAGATCGAGCGGGCGCTCGGCACCCCTGCAAGCGTGTGGGTCGGCCTCGAGGCGCAGTATCGCCTCGCGCTCGCGCGGCAGGACGTGGCTTAGCGGGCTACTACTCCAACCCGCGCTCCGCGAGGAGCGCGCAGAGGTCGGCGAGGCGGCACGAGTAGCCGTACTCGTTGTCGTACCAGGCCATCGTCTTCGCCATCCGGCCGCCGTCCACTACCATCGTCGCCGGCAGGTCGAAGATCGAGGAGCCGGGGTGGCTCTTGAAGTCGGTCGAGACCAGCTCCTGGCGCTCGGCGTAGAGGATGCCCTTCATCGGTCCGTCCGCCGCCGCCTCGAAGGCCGCGTTGATCTCCTCCGCCGAGGCCGACTTCGCGAGGTCCGTCGCGAGGTCCACCACGGAGACGGTCGGCGTGGGCACGCGGTAGGCGATGCCGGTCAGCTTGCCCTTCAACTCGGGCACGATCTGCGCCACCGCTCCCGCCGCGCCCGTCGAGGTCGGGACGATGTTGAGGCCGGCCGCCCGCGCGCGCCGCAGGTCGCTGTGCTTCGAGTCCACGAGGTTCTGGTCGCGCGTGTAGGCGTGGATCGTCGTCATCAGTCCGCGCTCGATGCCGAACGCGTCGTGCAGCACCTTGACCACCGGCACCACGCAGTTGGTGGTGCAGGATCCGGCGCTGATCACGTGGTGGCGCGCCGGGTCGTACTCGTCCTGGTTGACGCCGAGGATGACCATCCAGTCCTCGTCCTTGCCCGGCGCCGAGATGATCACCTTGCGCACCGAGTCGCGCAGGTGCTGGCCCGCCGTCTCGCGGCTGCGGAACGCGCCCGTCGACTCGACGACGACGTCGACGCCGACGGCGCCCCAGCTGATCTCCGCGGGGTCGTCCTCCTCGAAGACGTGCACGTCGTGGCCCTCGATGCTGAAGCAGCCCTCGCCGTCCGTGACCTCGGCGGGGAAGCGGCCGTAGTCCGAGTCGTAGCGCAGCAGGTGCGTGTGCATCTCGACCGGGGTGCGGCCGTTGATCGCGACGACGTCGAAGGTGTCGCGATGGCGCTCCCACCAGGCGCGCATGAACTGGCGCCCGGTCCGTCCGAAGCCGTTGATGCCGACTCGGAGCTTCGAGGTGGTCATGCGGTCATCCTCTCGCGGGCTCGGGGAGAGGGGAGCGACGGCCTCGCCTCGATTCTACCGCCTCGGCCCGTTGCCGCGAGGGCAGGCGGCTGCCCGATCGGGCGGATCGGGCTCATCAGAGCAGGATCCGCTTCGGCGCATCGCCGGGGCGGCGGCGGAAGTTGTCGATCAGGTGCCTGCGCCGCCCCTCGGCGTCCGTGTGCTCCTCGAGGCGGCAGCGGTCGCCGTCCGTGAGCAAGGCCTCCGAGGCGCGGACGTGCGCGACGGCCTCGTCGCGCAGCTCCTGCGCGGCGGGGAAGTGCCCACGGGCGTGCAGCGCGAGATGCAACTGGCTGGCGTCGACCTGCACCAGCCAGCCGAGCAGCAGCTGCGCCCAGCCGAGGTGGAACGCCTCGTCGGCGAAGATAAGCGGGTAGCGCTGGCGTCCGGCATCTGCCGCGCTGAACAGCGCCGTCGGCCCGAAGTTGGGTCGCCCGAGGTCGCCCGCGGCGCGGTAGATCGGGCGCAGCGCCTCGTCGCGGGCGATCGCCTCGCCGCCGAAGAAGTGGCCGAGGGCGACCTCCTCGGCGCGCGCGTCCTCGTTGCGCTCGTAGGCGGCGACCGCCCACTGTGAGAAGGCGTCGGGCTCCTCGTGCAGCGCGGCCTGCGCGGCGACGTGCTCGATCGCCTGGCGGATCAGCGGTGCGGCGCTCTGGTAGGCGCCTCGGCGCACCAGCGCGACGGCGTCCGAGGCGCTGAGCAGCACGCGGCTCCAGAGGCTCGCGAGCGCCGCCATGCCCATCGTGCGCGCCCGCGGCGTGTAGCCGCTCGCCGCGAAGCGCACCTGCAGCTCGAACCCGGCCTCGAGGCTGCGCAGCTCCTCGCCGAGCAGGAAGCCGCTCTGGCGCCAGGCGTCGGCGGCGGCCGCAGAGAGGCCGTCCGGCTTGCCGGGCAGGGTCCAGGCCTCGGGCACGCGCATCCCGGAGACACGCTGCGGCGGGTCGAGTGGGCGCAGGTCGCCGTTGGTGGTCATGCGGGCATTGTGGGGGATCGGCGTGGGACGTGGCAGGCTCCCGCCGTTCCCGGTACCCATTCGTGCTACGATCCGCCGGGCAACCGCTCTCGCCCGGACGGGGCTGCCGATGACGACCGCAGCGACCGATGCTACCAGCGTCTTCGCCGACGCCCGCCGGATGCACGAGGCCGCGCTGGAGCGGATGGCGGCCGGCGACATTCGCGACGCGGCGGAGAAGGCGTGGTGCGCCGCCAAACGCGCCACCGACGCGCTGATCCTCGCCCGAACCGGCGAGGAGCCCCGGCGCTCCACCGACACGGGGGCCGGTCTGCGCGAGATCGCAAGGCGCGACGCGGGTGCTCGCTCATTGCGCGCACGCTACTACGAGCGGCAAGGAGCGCTGGACGGCAGTGCTTTTACATCGGGCTCTGCGAACCTCTCGAGGAGACCGAACTGCTGATCCGCGAGACCGCGGACTACATCGAGGACGCCTGGCAGCTCGCCGGGGTCTGAACGAAGCCGATACGCGAGGTCATCAAGCGCGCGGGAAGGCGTCGCGGCCGGCGTAGCGGGCCTCGCCGCGGGCAACGAGGATCTCCTCGATGCGCAGCAGCTCGTTGTACTTGGCCGTGCGGTCGGAGCGGGCCGGCGCGCCGGTCTTGATCTGCCCCGCGCCCGTGGCGACCGCGAGGTGGGCGATCGTCGCGTCCTCGGTCTCGCCCGAGCGGTGCGAGATCACGGCGGCGAAGCCGGCCTCGTGGGCGAGCCGGATCGCGTCGAGGGTCTCGCTGAGCGTGCCGATCTGGTTGAGCTTGACGAGGATCGCGTTCGCCGCGCGCTCGGCGATGCCGCGCTGCAGGCGCTCGATGTTGGTCACGAACAGGTCATCGCCGACGAGCTGGACGCGGTCCCCCGTGCGCTCGGTCAGCGCCGTCCAGCCGGCCCAGTCGTCCTCGGCCATCCCGTCCTCGATCGAGACGATCGGGTAGTTGGCGACCCACTCCGCCCACAGCTCGGCGAGCCCGCCGCTGTCGAGCGTGCGGCTCTCCTGCGCGAGGACGTAGCTGCCGCCCTCGCCTTCGCCCTCGTAGAGCTCCGTGACGGCAGGATCGAGGGCGATCGCGACCTCCTCGCCGGGGACGCGCCCGGCGGCGGCGATGGCGTCCATGAGCAGGTCCAGCGCCTCGCGGTTCGCGCCGAGCTCGGGCGCGAAGCCGCCCTCGTCGCCGACGGTGGTGCCATAGCCGCTGATCGCGAGGATCTCGCGCAGGGCGTGGTAGATCTCGGCGATCCAGCGCAGGCCCTCGCGGAAGCTCTCCGCGCCGAGCGGGACAACCATGAACTCCTGGAAGTCGGTGGAACCGGCGGCGTGTGCGCCGCCGTTAAGCAGGTTCGCCATCGGTACTGGCAGCGTCTCCTCCGCACTGCCATAGAGGTTGCCGAGGTGACGGAACAGCGGGAGGCCGAGGATCCCGGTGGCGGCGTGGGCGGCGGCGAGCGAGACGCCGAGGATCGCGTTCGCGCCGAACGCGCCCTTGTTGGGGCTGCCGTCGGCGGCGATCAGCGCCTCGTCCACCGCGCGCTGGTCGCCCGCGTCCATACCCAGCACCGCGGAGGCAAGGGGGCCGTTGACGTTGGCGACGGCCTGCGCGACGCCGCGCCCGCGATAGCGGGCGGGGTCGCCGTCGCGCAGCTCGACGGCCTCGTGCGCGCCGGTGCTGGCGCCGCTGGGCACGATCGCCCGCCCGAACGCGCCGCCGGCGAGCACGACGTCGGCCTCGACGGTGGGGTTGCCGCGCGAGTCGAGCACCTCGCGCGCGGCGACGTGCTGGATGGTTCGCGCCGCCCGGTCGCTCGGATCGCTGGCGCTCACGCCGTGCCTCTCGAGGCCGCGCTCAGCGGGCGCGGGGGTGGACCTGCTCGTAGACCTCGCGCAGGTGGCCGTCCGCGAGCTGGGTGTAGATCTGCGTGGTCGAGACGTTGGCGTGGCCGAGCAGCTCCTGCACGTCGCGCACGGAGGCGCCTCCGCGCAGCATGTGCGTGGCGAAGGAGTGGCGCAGGGTGTGCGGGGTGACGTGCGCGTCGATGCCGGCCTTGCTCGCATAGCCCTTGAGGATCAGCCAGAAGCCCTGGCGGGTCAGCCGCTCGCCGCGGCGGTTCACGAACAGCGCCAGCTGCGGGCGGTTCTTGAGCAGCTTCGGCCGCCCCTCGTCGAGGTAGCGCTCGACGGCCTCGAGGGCGCGCTCGTAGACCGGGATCGTGCGCTCTTTCTCGCCCTTGCCGATGCAGCGCACCCAGCCGGGGCGAGGTTCCAGGTGCACGCTGTCGACGTTGACGGAGACCAGCTCGGTCACGCGCATGCCGGTGGCGTACATCAGCTCCAGCATCGCGGCGTCGCGGATCGCCTCGGGCGTCTCCGCCGTCGAGGGCTGGCGCAGCAGCGTGTCGACCTCCTGCGTGGTCAGTGGCTTGGGCACCGGCTTCGGCGCGCGCGGGGAGTCGATCGCCGCGGTCGGGTTGGCGGCGAGGTCGCCGTGGTCCAGCAGGAACCCGCAGAACGACTTCAGCGCGGCGACCTTGCGCGCGATCGTCGAGGGCGCGTAGGAGCGCTCGCCGAGCCAACCGATGTAGGCCGTGACGAGCTCGCGGTCGATGCAGGCGGGAGTCAGGTCGGCCTCGCTGCCGTCCTGCTCGCCGGCGAAGCCGACGAAGCCGCTGAGGTCATTGCGGTAGGCGTCGATGGTGTTTCGGGATGCCCCGCGCTCGGCGGACATGTAGTGCAGGAACGACTGGACCCGGTCATGCACAGGCGGCCTCGCGTCCTTTCGCCCTCGCTCGCGGATCCCCCCGATTGGGGGTCCGGGCGGGCGGCGGCAGGGCCGCGCCAGTATAGGGGATTGAGATCGGCGTGCGCGCGGCGGTGCCAGAAGATGCGCCGCATCTCTCACCATGCGGCATGCTCCGGGAACGCCTCGTCGCCGATCAGCGGCACGAAGCGGCAGCCGCCGAGCGAGCGCTGCCGCACCCGGCCGCCCCGCTTCGTCACGACCAGCAACTCCTGCCCCAGGCGATCACCGACGGGAATGACGAGCCGCCCTCGCTCGGCGAGCTGTGCGACCAGCCCCGGCGGGATCGAGGGCGCGGCGGCGGTCACGAGGATCGCGTCGAACGGCGCCTCGTCCGGCGCGCCGAGCCGCTCGCCGGCGGCGAGGCAGCGCACGTTGTGCAGCCCGATCTGCGCGAGCCGCTGCGCGGCGGCGATCCGCAGCTCCTCGATGCGCTCGACGGTGACGACCACGCCGGCGAGGTGCGCGAGGACCGCCGCCTGGTAGCCGGAGCCCGCGCCCAGCTCGAGCACGCGCTCGCCGCCGTCGGGCCCGGCGAGGGCGGCCGCCTCGGTCATCAGGCCGACGATCAGTGGCTGCGAGATGGTCTGGTCGTGGCCGATCGGGAGCGCGCTGTCCTCGTAGGCGAAGCCGCGCAGATCGGGCGGCACGAACTCGTGGCGGGGCACCGTGCGCATCGCGTCCAGGACACGGCTGTCGCGCACCTCGCGCGAAACGAACCGGACCATCTCCTCGCGCGCCTCGGTGTGCGTCCGGGCGGCGTCCCCCGCTGCGCCGTTGCGCCGATCGGAGCGCTTGCGCTTGCGGCGGCGGAAGGTTGGGCGGCGGAACATGTGGCGTGGGTCCTGCTGCGCGCTACAGCGAGCGCTTGACGGTCTCGGCCAGCCGGCGGCTGACGCCCTGCGTGGCCGCGATCTCCTCGATCGAGGCGGCGCGCAGCGCCTTCACCGAGCCGAACTTGCGCAGCAGCGCGCGCTTGCGCTTCGGCCCGATGCCCGGCACCGCGTCGAGGGCGGACTGGCGCACGCGCTTGCCACGCACGGTGCGGTGGTAGGTGACCGCGAAGCGGTGCGCCTCGTCGCGGACGCGTTGCAGCAGGTAGAGCGCCTGCGAGGTGCGCGGCAGGCGCACCGGTTCGGCGAGGTCGGCGACGTAGATCTCCTCCTCGCGCTTGGCGAGCCCGCAGGCCGGCACGTCGCCGAGCCCGAGGTCACGCAGCACGTCGAGCGCCGCGCCGAGCTGCCCCCGTCCGCCGTCGATCACGACGAGGCCGGGTAGCCTGTCCCACGGCGCCTCGGGCGCATCCGGCTCGTCCGGCTCGTCCGCCGTCGCGGCCTCCTCCGCGCCGTCGGTCTCGTGCTCCACCCCGAGGCGCTCCGCGAGGCGCTTGAAGCGGCGCGTCAGCACCTCGCGCATCGAGGCGAAGTCGTCCTGGCCCTCGACGCTGCGGATGCGGAAGCGGCGGTACTGGTCGCTGCGCGGGCGCCCGTCCTCGAATACCACCATCGAGGCGACCGTGTCGCTGCCCTGGATCGTCGAGATGTCGTAGCACTCGATGCGCTGCGGGCGCTCCGGCAGGTCGAGCTCGTCCTGCAGGGTGGAGAGCGCGGCCGCGGTCTTGTCGCGGTCGGCGAGCCAGCGCACGCGGTGCATCGCGAGCGCCTCGCGGGCGTTCTCCTCGGCGGTGGCGACGAGGGCGCGAAGCTCGCCGCGTTCCGGCACGGCCAGCTCGACGGCGCCGCCGCGCTTGGCGCGCAGCGCCTCACGCAGCTGATCGCGGTCCGCCGGGGCCTGCGAGAGCAGCACGCTGCGCGGCACGTACGTCGCGGACTCGTAGAACTGGGCGAGGAAGGCGCCCAGCACCTCGCCGTCGCCGGCCTCGGGCGCCTCGCGTGCGCCGTCGAGCATGAACGAGTCGGTGTCGGCGACGACCGTGCCGCGCACGAAGAAGACCTGCACGCAGGCCTCGTCGTCGCTGCGCGCGAGGGCGAAGACGTCGGCGTCGAGGGAGTTGGTGGTGGCCATGCGCTGCCGCTCGGTGACGCGGCGAATCGCCTCGGCCTGGTCGCGGAGGCGGGCGGCGCGCTCGAACTCGAGGCCGTCGGCGGCCTCGTGCATCTGCTGCTCGACGTGGCGCAGCACGTCGCTGCTGCGGCCCTCGAGGAAGAGCAGCGTCTGGTCGATGACCTCGCGGTACTCCTCGGGCGTGCAGTAGGCGGTGCACGGCGCGATGCAGCGCTTGATGTAGTAGTCGAGGCAGGGGCGAGGGTCGGTCCCGGTGATCGTCTTGGTGCAGGAGCGCCAGGGGAAGAGCTTCTTCACGACGTCGAGCGTGCGGCGCACCGAACCCGCCGAGGCGTACGGCCCGAAGTAGCGCGCGCCGTCCTGCTCGACGCGGCGGGTGATGGTGACGCGCGGCCAGTCCTCCTGTACGTCGACCTTGAGGTAGGGGTAGTGCTTGTCGTCCTTGAGGCGGACGTTGTAGACGGGCTGGTGGCGCTTGACGAGCGTGGCCTCGAGTAGCAGCGCCTCCGCCTCGTTGCTGGTGACGACGTGGTCGAGGGTGTCGATCTGCTCGACGAGCGCGTGGATGCGGCGCTCCATGCTGCGGCCGGAGCCGAAGTAGGAGCGCACGCGCGAGCGCAGGCGTCGGGCCTTGCCGATGTAGAGCACCTGCCCGCGGGCGTCCTTCATCAGGTAGACGCCGGGACGCTCTGGAAGCGCCCTCGCCTGCTCGAGGACAGCGGACTCGGTCATGCGATCCAGTGTAGCGCCGCGCGCGATCGCCGGGCCGGGCGGCGCGCTTCGGGCGCCAACCCGCCCGCCTTCGTTGCCAGTCTGGCCCGAGTTGGCTATGACTATTGTTGTTGGTCTACTAGGCGAATGGGAGGTGGCTGCAATGAAGTCCATCGCAGCCGTGCTGCTGGGCCTTGCCGGCGTCCTCGCCGTGAGTTGTGGGCAGGGTTCGGCGTTCTCCCTGGAAGTTGGAGATTGCCTCGACGAGCCGCAGGGCGCCGAGTTCTCGGATGTCGACAAGATTCCGTGTGACGAGCCGCACGAGCTCGAGGTCTTCGCAGTCGTTCAGCACCCGGCCGGGGACGACGCCCCGTTCCCCGGGACCGCTCGTATCGAGCAAGTTGCCTTCGATCTTTGCTTTGCGTTCTTCGAGGACTACGTCGATCGGCCCTATGTCGATTCCCTTCTGGACATCGCCACGTTCAACCCAACCCGGGGCTCATGGGACGACATCGATGATCGCGAGATCGTTTGCCTGCTGTACGACCTGGAGTCTCCGTACATGGACGAGAGCATGAAGGACAGTGGCCGCTAGCCTCGCCGCAGCGGCCTCGGGAGCGTTGCCGGACGGCCAACCCCAACCCTACGTCGCGTCCTCTGTGTAGACGGTGCCGATGACGGCGTCCGCCTTGAGGCGCTGGTACTCCGCCTCGCTGAGGCCGAGCAGGTCGCAGAGCAGCTCGTGGTTGTGCTGGCCGAGGGTGGGGGCGGGAGCGCGCACCGGGCTGAGCGGCTGCTCGGAGAAGCGGGCGAGCGGGCCGGGGTAGAGGTGCGTGCCCGCCTCGGGGTGCGTGATCGGCTCGAAGAAGCCGCGCGCCTGCAGCTGCGGATCGCCGTGCATCAGCGTCTGGCGGTTGACCATCGCCGCCGGCACGCCGGCCTCTTGCAGCAGCAGCATCAGCTCGCGCGCCGTGTGCTGCCGCGTCCATTCCTCGATGCGCGGCTCCAGCTCGTCCTGGTTGCGGTAGCGCGAGACGACGTCGGCGTAGCGCTCGTCCGAGGCCAACTCCGGCTCGCCCATCGCCTCGCAGAGCGCCGCCCAGGCGCGATCGCTGGGCACGGCGAGTGCGACATAAGGGAGCAGGTCATGCTCCAGCCCCGGCTCCTCGGCGGTTGGGAAGATGCCGTAGGGGGCCATCGAGGGGTGACGGTTGCCCCAGTGCTCCTGCAGCCGTCCGTTCAGCTCGTGGTCCATCCAGGCGTGCGAGACGTGGTGCATCACCGCTTCCGACTGCGAGAGCTCGACGAGGCGGCCCTCGCCGGTGCGCTCGCGCTGGTAGAGCGCGGTCTGCAGGGCGAAGGCCATGTGCGCCCCGGCGTTGGGGTCGGCGTGGTAGGTGGGCGGGGTTTGCGACGGGTCGGATCCGCGGTAGCCGCGGATTAAGGTGTGCCCGGCCAGCGCCTCCATCGCCGCCCCGAAGCCCTTGAAGTCGCGGTAGGGGCCGCTCAGGCCGAAGCCGGGGAAGCGGATCATGATCAGCTGCGGGTTCACCGCGGACAGCGTCGGCCAGTCGATGCCAAGGCTCGCGACGACGCCCTCGGCGTTGTTCTCGATGAAGGCGTCCGAGTGCCGTACGAGCTCCAGGAACAGCTCGTGCCCGCGCTCGCTGTGGAGGTCGAGCGTGACGCTCTTGTGGGCGCGCTTCGCGTAGTTGAAGAAGGTGTAGCGATTCCAGAACCCCTCGCTCGTGTCGCGGTTCGCGAGGCCCGCGCCCGTGTTGCCCTCGCGCAGCAGCTCCGAGATATGGCGGTAGAAGGTGCGTGTCGGGTTGAGGTGCTGGATCGACTCGATCTCGATCACCTCCGCGCCGAGGTCGGCGAGGATCATCGAGCCGAACGGTCCCGCCCAGACAATCCCCTGCGCAAGCACGCGCACGCCCTCGAGCGGCAGCCCGGCCGACGGCTGCGTGGCCATCAGACGATGTTCCGCTGGCGCAGTTGCACGATCTGCTCGCGGCTGTAGCCGAGCCCGCTCAGCACCTCGACGGTGTGTTCGCCGAGCAGCGGCGCGCGACGCAGTTGCACGGGCGTGCCGTGCAGCGTGAAGGGCGGGCCGAAGTACTCGAGGCGTCCGGCTGCCGGGTGCTCGATGCTCTGGAAGTAGCCGCGCCCGCGCACGTGGGGGTCGCTGCTCAGGTCTTCCATTGTGTAGATCGCCGTCGCGCCCAGGCCGTGGGCCTGCGCCTCCAGCATCGCCTCGCGCTTGGTCTTCGAGAGCGCCCAGGGCAGGAAGAGCGCGTCGATCTCTGGGGCGAGCGTGGGATCGTCGAGCCGCTCCGTGTACCGGGGGTCGTCGATCAGCTCGGGCCGTCCGAGCAGCCGGCAGAGCCGGTCCCACCAGCGGATCGAGGCGTTGATGTGGAAGTACCCATCCTTGCACGGGTAGACCCCGCTCGGGAGGGCAACGCTGCCGATCGAGTGGATACCGTGGCCGAGCGCGCCGGTGTACTGCGTCGACAGCAGGTTTGTGCCGCCCCGGTCCATCGAGCCCGCCAGCACCTCCATCAGCGAGATGTCTGCGCGCTCGCCGTGGCCGCTCCGTCGTCCGCCGGTGAGTGCGCCGAACGCGTAGGCCGCCACGACACCGCCGGCGAGGAACAGCGGGGCGTAGATGCCGAGCTTGACCGGCTCGCGGCCCTCCATGAGCGTGATCGAGAGCACGCCGCCCATCGCGTACGCGAGCATGTCGTCGGCCGCGAAGTCGCGGTACGGGCCGTCCTGCCCGAAGTTGGAGATGCGCACCAGCGAGAGCGCGGGGTTGGCCTCGCGCAGCGCCGGGTCGCCGAGGCGGAGGCGCTCGAGCGTCCCCGGCCGGAAGCTCTCGACGGCGAGATCGGCCTGCTCGGCGAGCCGCAGCAGGATCGCGCGCCCGCTCGCCGTCTTGAGGTTGAGCGTGACGCTGCGCTTGCCGGTGTTGAGTTCCAGGAACATGCCGCTGCGCTCGCGGTGCGGCTCGTCGCCGGGGAACGGCCCGAAGCGCCGCGAAACGTCACCGCGGCCCGGATGCTCGATCTTCGTGACCTCGGCGCCGTAATCGGCGAAGAGCTTGGTCGCGTAGGGGCCCGTGATTCCCTGCGAGAGATCGAGGACACGAAGGCCCTCGAGGGGTCCAGACTCGGCGGGCGGGGCAGCGCTGGATTCTGTGGACACGGCGCCTCCGGGAGCGGGCCCGGCGATTCTGGCCGATCGCGTGGCGATCCTCAAAGCACGGCGCTCGCCGCGCCAGGGAGAGCGGGGAGGCTGAACGCAGTATCGTGGCCCCGGGGAGGCGCGCGATGTCCGATGCGAGCGGCCGTGTGGTCGTGCTGAGCGGGGCGACCTCGGGCATCGGCAATGCGGCGGCGCGCGCCCTCGCTGCCGGCGGCGCACGCCTCACGCTCGTCGGTCGCAACGAGGCGTTGCTGGCCGAGCTGGCGGCCGAGCTGGGCGATGCGACCGACTGGGTGGTCGCCGACCTCGCCAGCCTCGAGCAGACGCGACGCGCCGCCGCGGAGATCCGCGAGCGCCACGACCGCCTCGACGTGCTGATCAACAACGCCGGCGGCTTCTTCTCCCGGCGGGGAGAGAGTGCGGAAGGCCTCGAGCTGTCGCTCGCGCTCAATCACCTCTCGCCGTTCGTGCTCACCTCGGAGCTGCTGCCGCTGCTCCACGCGGCAGCCGAGGGGGACCGCGAGTTCGGCGCGCGCATCGTCAACGTGGCCTCGAGCGCGCACCGCTCGGGTGTGCAGTGGGACGGCCTCGCCTGGGAGCGCCGCTACGGGATGATGCGCGCCTACGGCCAGGCGAAGGCGCTGATGATCATGACCACGAACGAGCTCGCGAGACGCCTCGAGGGCACGGGAGTGACCGCGAACAGCGTCCACCCGGGCGTCGTGCGCACTGGCATCATCAGGAAGTCGGGCAACCGCCTCCTCAGCATCGGGTTCGACCTGGTCGCCCGCTGGGTGCTGCTGTCGCCGGAGCGCGGAGCAGGCTACGTGTTGCACCTCGCGACCTCCGACGAGGTTGCTGGTGTGAGCGGAACCTACTGGAGCAAGGACCGCATCGAGGAGCCCGCCGGGGACGCAGCCGACCGAGCGGCGCAGGAGCGGGCGTGGACGCTCTCCGAGCAGCTTGCGGGGATGACGGCGGCGGACTGAGCCGCGGCTACCTCTCGGGAGCCGGCGCCGCCTCGCGCAGCGGGGCGAGGGCGGCGATCACTGCGGCGAGGGCGGCGATGCAGCCGGCGTAGACGACCACGCCGTGGAAGTCCCAGGCCGTGTTGATCGCCCCCGCGACGACGGGCGAGATCGCGCCGACGATGGCGCCCCCGGTGAACAGCATCGCGACCGCCGAGCCCTCGCTGCCGCCCTGCACCGACTCCATCGCGGCGGCCATCATGATCGAGTTCACGGAGAACAGCACGACGCCGAGCAGCGCGAGGGTGATCGTCAGCGACCAGCCGCTATCCGCCCAGAGGAAGGCGAAGGTCAGCGTCGACATCGTGATCAGCCCGAACAGGATCACCGGGCGTCGCCCGATCCGGTCGGAGACCGCGCCCATGACCGGACCGGCGAGGATGCCGAGCAGCGTCAGCAGTCCGAGGTGCGCGCCGACCACGACATCCGAGTAGTCGAGGTCCTCGGCCATGTACAGCACGAGGAAGGCCGCGAACGCGTTGTGCGCCATCCCGCGCAGCGCCGTCACGGAGACGAGCGCGATCACGGTCGGGTTGCGGAACAGCGGTCGCGCCGATCCGAGGTACTCGCGGAGCCGCACGCGCGCCTGCGCGCCCGCCCCGGCGGAGGTGAAGCGGATCAGGATCACCAGCCCCGTGACCACCGCCGGGCCGACGTGCAGGAGCGCCACGGCGCGCCAGCTCAGTCCGCCCCACTCGAGGCCCGCGAGGCTCAACCCGCCGAGCAGGATGCCGATCACGAACGGCGCGGAGGAGTCGCCGATCGAGCCGCCGGAGCGGTGCGCGGCGATCGCGAAGGCGCGCCGCTGGGGGTAGTGCACCGCCAGCTCGGTGAACGCGGGCGCATGCCACATCGAGGTGCCCGCCCCGCAGACGGCGACCGCGATCAGGATCAGCCAGTAGTTGGAGGCAAGCCCGATTGCCGCGTAGCCGAGGGCGAGGCAGGTCATGCTGCCGGTGAGCATCAGCGCGATGCGGCTGCGGAACATGTCCGTGAGCACGCCGGCCGGGACGTTCATCGCGCCCATCGCCGCCGCGCGCGCCCCGATGATTCCCCCGGCGGCCACGTCGCTGAGCAGCAGGGCCTCCTTGATGTGCGGGAGCAGCAGCAGCAGCGTCTGCTGGTAGAAGTGCTTCACGCCGTGGCCGGCGGAGAGGCCGACCATGAGCCGCATGCTCTCGTGCGAGCGCGGCGAGGCCTCGCTGCCGCCGGAGGCGGGGGACTCAAGCGTGGCGGATCGCCGAGCGGTGGTCATGGCGCAAGGGTAACGCGGGGAGCGGGCAAGCGCCGTTCGGGGGGGGTGAGGCGGGGCAGCGGTATGGCGCGCCCGGAAGGATTCGAACCTTCGGCCTCAGCCTCCGCAGGGCTGCGCTCTATCCCCTGAGCTACGGGCGCGTGCGAACCAGTATGCGGGATATCCGGGTTATGGTGCCGAAGGTGAGATTTGAACTCACACGGGGTTAAACCCCACTGCGCCCTGAACGCAGCGCGTCTGCCGTTCCGCCACTTCGGCACGATCCGCAGGGCCGCTTGCCGCATCGGCAGGCTCGCAGCCCACGACGGGTTCATTATACTGCACGGACTCCCATGCACTTCCCAAATTGGGGATTGGAATATGCCCATGCGCCTCATCAGATCGGGCTGGCTTGTCGCCCTCGCCATGACGATCGCCGTCGTCGCGTTCGCCGCTGCCTGCGGCGGTGACGACGACCCCGAACCGACGCCGACGGCAGCACCGACAGTCGCGGCGACACCCGCGCCGACACCAACGCCTACGCCCACCCCTCCACCGCCGACACCGACGCCGACTCCGCCACCGCCGACCGCGACTCCCGCAGCGACGGCGACGCCGACCGAGGCTCCCCCGCCGTCGGCGACGCAACCCGCCGGGGGTGTCGCGGCTTTGGTGATCACGCCGGCAACCACCGGCAAGGACCTCATGGACAGCGTTTCCGAGGCCGAGCAGGTCTGCGTCCGCGAAGCCTTCGGCGACCTCATCTACGACGTCATGCTCGCCACGCCGATCCTGCTGGCCGCCGCGCAGGCCGAGGCCGGGGCGCCACTCTTCGGCTGCCTCGAGGTCGAAAACGTGGTGACGCTCGGTATCAAGTTCATCGCGGCGCAGGCAGGCGGATGGAGCGATGACACCGTCGCCTGCATGGTCGGCGTCGGTCTCACGAACCCAAGCGTCATCATGATCGCACTGGGCGTGCCCCTGGGCGAAGAGTCCGGCGGGGCGGAAGGTGGCCAGCCGTTCTTCCCGGCGGCCTACAACTGCCTCAACGAGCAGGAGCAGATCGACTACCTGGTGAGCTTCCAGGGGCTGATCGGCAACCTCACGACCGCCGAGCAGAATCTGATCGGCGCGATCCCCGAGGCCGATGTCGCCTGCATTCGCGACGCGCTCGGCGACGACGAGTACAACACTCTCCTCGTCGGCACGGTCCACGAGGCGTTCGACCTCTCGGACGCGGTCGCCGACTGCATGTCGGACGAGGCCTACGTCCGGGCATTCGTCGCGATGACCGAGACCGCAACCGGCGGCCTGACCGACGAGACCAGGGCCTGCCTTGCCGACTTCGAGGGAGAGGAACCGCACTATCCAGCGCTGATCAACGTGCGGGCGCTCGATCCGGCGACGACGGACGCGGCGGTGCTCGCCGCGATCGCTGCCGGCGGCGGCAGGGCCTGGGAGTGCATGAACGACGAGGAACTCCAGCGAGCTCAGCAAGCGGCGCTCATCGCGCTCACGCAGTAGCAACGCATCAGCCTCCGTACGGGACGACTGCGGCCGCATCCTTCGGGGTGCGGCCGCTCCGCAACCCGCCCGCCTTCCGCCGGCGATCCTGTGCGGCCTGAGCACATGCGACACGGTCTCGCCGTACACTGCGGGGCGACTGCCTGGGAGATGCGGGGCGAGTCATGGACAACGCACTTGGCGCGCTGAGCCGGCTGGTCACGGCCCGCCCGTGGACCACGCTCGCCGTGCTCCTCGTTGTCACCGTGCTGCTCGCCGCCGGGTCGGGGCTGCGCGAGCCGCCGCCCGACACCGAGGGCACGCTCCCCCGGGGAAGCGCCGTCGCCCAGGCCCTGGTCGAGATCGACGAGCTTTTCGGGGAGGCCGGCGACGTCCGGGTGGCGACGTTGCTCTTCCGCGGGGACGCGCTGACGCCCGATGGGCTCGCGCAGATGGCCTCCCTGCTCGACACGATCGTCGGCGCTCCGGAGGTCGGCGAATTGCTCGTGCCGGCCAACGCGGTCGTCTCGCCCGCGCAGCTCATGCAGGCCGCCCTCCAGGTGGAGGGCTTCGA
Organism: Chloroflexota bacterium; assembly: GCA_009839925.1. Lineage (GTDB taxonomy): Bacteria > Chloroflexota > Dehalococcoidia > UBA2979 > UBA2979 > VXMT01. The sequence continues at coordinate 4,391 of VXOS01000032.1, read as the reverse complement.
GTCGGTTACGCAGGCGCAGATCGACGCGGCGCGTGGCGCCCCGGGCATCGGGGGGCTGCTCGGGGTGATGACGGGAAGCGATTCCGACGGCACGCCCATCGCGACTGCCGCCATCCGCCTGCGCGACACGGCCGACCAGCGAGTCGAGGATGCCGAGCGCCGGATCAGCGAGCTTGCGGTCGGGAGCGAGGGCCCGCTGCGCGTGAGCAGCATCTCGTTCGTGGTGATCGAGGACGAGTTCCGGAGGGCCACTGAGACGGCCATGTTGCCGCTGATCGGGCTGGCGCTGCTGCTGATCGCGGCGCTGCTCCTGCTCTTCATGCGCGCCCTCTCGGACCTGCTGCTCACCCTCGCGGGACTGCTCGTCGCGCTGATCTGGATTGGGGGAGCTGAGGGCTGGCTCGGGCCCAGCGGGCTCGGCCTGACCGGTCCGCCGAACGCGCTCACGTCGATGGTGCCGATCATCATGATCGGCCTCACGGTGGACTACGCGATCCAGACGGTCTCGCACTACCGCGAGCAGCGAGCTGGGGGCGAGCCCGTAGTGGCGGCGGCGCGGATCGGACTGCGAAACGTGAGCGTCCCGCTCATGCTGGCCGCCGTGACGACGATCGTGAGCCTGCTGGTAGGCGTCTTTTCGCCGGTCGAGATCGTTGGCGACTTCGGCATCATCGCGGGAGTGGGCGTGGGGATGAGCCTGATCGTGATGCTGACGCTGATTCCCGCCGGCCGGACGATCATCGACCGGCGGCGCGAGGCGCGCGGCACGTTGCGACAGCCGCGCCTCATCGCGCGGGCATTCCCCGGCGTGGAGCAGCTGGCGGAGTGGCTGGGGAGGAAGCTCACCCGCAGGCCCGCGCCCTACATCGCCGTCGTGGTCGCGGTGACGATCGGGCTCGGGTACGCAGCGACGGATCTCCATTCGGAGTACAGCATCCGCGACCTCCTGCCCAGAGGTGGCAGCGTGCTCACGGATCTGGACACGCTGGACGCGGCCGTCGGCGGCTCGACGGAGGTGGCCAGCGTCCTCCTGAAGGCGGAGGCCACGGAGACCCGCACGCTCCTCAACCTGAAAGATCTTCGTGTCGCCTTCGAGGATGGGTCGCTGCGCCCGCGTGCGGGGGCCGGTCCGCTCCAGACCTCGTACGAGTTGCTGATCCAGGACTGGATCCACGACAGCGGCGAGCCCGGCGACAGCTACGACCCGGAACTCGCGGCGCTCTTCCGCGACGCCTCAGCGGGCGTGGAACTCGATCCGGTGCTGATGGAGGAGTTCCTCGAGAGGCTCGGGGCGCGAGATCCGGCCCTTGCGCACAGTCTCGTCAACGACCCGAACGGCATCGACACGATGCTGGTCCAGTTCCCTGCCTACACGGGTGATCCTTCGGCATCGCGGAGGCTCCAGCAGGACATCGAGGAGCTGTGGCGGGGGGACGACTCCGCCATCACGGCGACATCGGAGACGATCATCTCGTTCGCGGTGACGGATGCGGTCCGGGACCGGCAGACGGACTCGGTCAGCACCACCGTCCTCGTCGCCGTTACCGTGCTCGCCGTCTTCTTCTGGGTCACGGTGCGCCAGCCGGGGCTGGCGTTCATCGCGGTCGTGCCGACGGCGCTCGTGCTCGTCTCGGTGCTGGGCACGATGGCGCTGCTCGACATCCCGTACACGATCGTCACCTCGATCATCACGGCACTCTCGATCGGGATCGGGGTCGACTACACGATCCACATGATCCATCGCTACCGCGAGGAGTTCACTCGCGTGCGGGATCCGGAGCGAGCAGCGGTCCGGACGCTCGCGGCCACCGGGTCGGCGCTGTTGGGCTCCGCGATGACGACGGGCCTCGGAATCGGCGTGCTGGCTGCCTCGCCGCTGGCTGCCTTCCAGCAGTTCGGCATCACCGCCGCGATCACCATCGCCTACTCGCTGATCGTCGCCGTGCTGGTCGTGCCGCCCGCGATGACGGTCTGGGGCGCCTACCGCAACATGCGGCTGCGCTCGATGGTGCAGCGCACCTGGGACGAGCTCGACGAGGCGATCGAGGGCATCCACCGGAGCCACGGTCAGGAGCCGGGCGAGGCCTGATTCGCCGCCCTTGCAAGCGAAGGCTCAGCCCGGCGGCTCGCGCGCAGGTCGGGCCCCCGGCGGGCGCACTGGCCCCGAGGTCGGCGTGAGCGCGACCGCCTCTCGCGTACGGGACGGCGTCGTCGTTGCGCCTCCGGGCGCCGCGCCGTCCTAGGTCGTATCGGCCGGGACGAACTCGCTGCGGCCCCGGTACATGCCGAGCCCGATCACGAACAGGCAGACCGACCCGAACATCAACACAAGGTTGTTGATCATCAGGTGCAGCAAGAGGTCCGCGTCAGGGACGAACAGCGCGAAGACGAAGTTCAGGAATCCCACCACTCCGACCAGGACGAGGCCGTAGCAGGCCGCCTTGAACACGTCCATCGCGTCGAATCGCGGTACGAGACCGAGCCCGGTGAGGGCCGACCCGAACGGGTAGATGACGATGAAGCCTAGGATCAGCCCGGACATCTCCGTGTGACCGGTAAGCGCCGCGGCATCGAAGAACTCCTGCAGGGTGGCGGTGTCCGCAATGTCGGCGCGCTGCGTGAGGTGGATCACCATGTGCCGCTTCGCCAGCGAGAGGATGAAGAGGCCCCACCCGAACAGGCTGACGATGATCCCGAAGCGGAGCCCGGGCCCCTGGAAGCCCTCGCCGCCGCGCGCCAGGCCGAATAGCGCGAGGAGGGCGTAGCCGTGGAGCAGCATCCCCACGATCACCATGAGCGTCGTGAGGTGGCCGAGGCCGGGATTTGCGGCAAGCGCCTCGATCGCGCCCGCGAAGTCCGTCTGGTCCACGGGATCGACGAGCGGCCCTCCAGGGAAGATGAGCGATCCGATCATCGAGAGCACCACGCCCACGAGGAGCGCGAGACCTGCGTGTCTGGTTGGTGCCATTGCCATCTGAAACACTCCTCTGCAGACGCAGCATCAGGCGATCCGGCTTCGGAGCCGAGCCGCGTCGTGCGAATAGTAGTCGAAGCCGATACGGGGTGTCGTCGCAGATATTTGTCAAAGTTTCAGGGGGCCCGCGCGGTCGCTCCCGGCTAGTCGGTCTCGGCGTGGGTGAGCAGCCACTCCCCGTCAAACCGTTCGTAGATGAACCTCATGTTTAGCGAGCCCCCGCTGAAACTCACCTTGTGCTTCAGTTCCCACTTGCCAGGTTCGATTTGCCGGGGTGGAGACGTCTCCTCCGCCGTGAACGTGATGCCGCGGCTCTCGAAGGGCGCCATGTTGCGGCGGAGCTCTTCCTCCTCCTCCAGCCAGTAGCTCTCCTCGTAGAAGGCCCTGAGTCCCTGCAGGTGGTACCTGTTGTAGACGACCCAGAGCTCCATGGTCCGTTCGCTCAGGTAGGCGGCAATCTCCGCCTCGCCGAACTCGATCGGCCGCGCGGGTGGCGCGGGTGGGGGCGCCTCGGGTTCCCCACCCCCGCACGCCGCGGAGGCCGCCATGGCAAGCGTCAGCAGCATCGAGACCAGCGGGCGCCGGATGGTACTCACGTCGGAGACGTGCCCTCCCTGCTCGATCGGCCGCCTCTTCGCGACGATCCGTCGAGGGCGAGTGTGTCACCGGCGAGATGCCGCAATCCATATCGCGGGCGTGTAGTCGGACGCCGATTGGTGTATGGAGGTGTGGAGTTCGCACCCGCGCTTCGCGCCGGCGGCCCGTCCCGCTGGAGTTCCCGCTGGTGCTAGGGAGGCACGCTGCTCACCACAACGTGAGACGGCAGAGTCGACCCTCGGGCCGCGCGTGCAGCGAAGGCGATCCGGTTCTGGCTCTCGTCGAGGTGGCGGAGCTCCCGCTCGAGCTCAGCCGGCCGGGCAGCGTGCGTCCGCGTCCCGGCCGGCCCGGCACACGCGGGGCCGCGCCTACCCGAGGCTCCGCGAGTTCAGCTGTCGGCCCCTTCCGGGACAAGCTCACGCTCGCCCCGCAGGACGCCGATGCCGATGACGAGCAGTGCGATCGCCGCGACGAACAGGACGACGTTGCTCGCGACCACGAAGGCCACGGGCGCAGCCTCGGCGTGTTGGCCGATGGCCGCGTTGAGGAGTCCCGCCACTCCCGCAAAGCAGAACACCCAGCAGGCCACGGCGTAGCGGTTCAGCGAGCTGAAGCGCCTGGCGAGCCCGAGCCCGAGGACAACTCCGCTCACCGACGACACAATGACGAAGGCGTAGTGGAGGCCTCCACTCGCGGCCTGCAGCATGACGAGATAGTCGTTGATCTGCTCCGGGCTGGCGGCCACGCCGTCGACTTCGATGTCGGCCTGGTGCTGGGCGATCGCGACGAGCATGTGGCGCATCCCCATCGTCAGGATGTA
>VXOS01000130.1 GCA_009839925.1 Chloroflexota bacterium | reverse complement strand
GTTGGTGATGGAGTGGCGGTCGGGGTTGGTGACGGCGTTGGCGTCGGTGTCGGCGTGGCTGTCGGTGTCGGTGAGGGCGAAGGCGTCGAGGTCGGCGTGGGCGAGGGTGACGCCGTCGGGGTTGGCGATGGCGACGCTGTAGGGGCAGGTGTGGCCGTGCGCGTGATTGGAACGATGCGGACGGCTGGCGGCTGCTCCGCGGGGTCGTCGCTGAGGCTCCGGATCAGGGCGGCGGTAGCCGCCGCGACGAGCAGCATCACGACCACCGCGGTCAAGATGCTCACGGTGCTGGCAGGCCGCGCGGAGCGTCGAGGCGGCGGGGTCTGATCTTCGGCCACGAGCCTCCTCGCCGGACGTCCCTACCATCCTATCCGCAGGACGGGATTAGGGGCTGTAAACCACGGCGCTCGGGGAGAGCGTCGCCGAGCGCGCTGCTATACTGGCGCGCGCTGCGTCGGCCTCAGCTGTGTCACCGCGCCTGACGGCGAGGGGAGGCGAGGCCCGGCCGCGAAGGGTTGGGAGGGCCGACGTGGAAGATCCACGCCAAGTCTCCGAGCGCATCCTCGACAACATCGAACGCGTCATTATTGGCAAAGCGGAAGAGGGGCGCCTCGCGCTCGTCACCCTGCTCTGCCGTGGACACCTGCTGCTCGAGGACGTCCCCGGGGTTGGCAAGACGATGCTGGCGAGGGCGCTCGCGCGCTCGACCGGGTGCAGCTTCCAGCGCATCCAGTTCACGCCGGACCTCTTGCCCTCGGACGTGACGGGCGTCGCGGTGTTCAACCAGGCGAGTCGCGAGTTCGAGTTCCGGCCCGGTCCCGTAATGTCGCAGATTGTGCTCACGGACGAGATCAACCGCGCCACGCCCAAGACGCAGTCCGCGCTGCTGGAGGCGATGGAGGAGCGTCAGGCCACCGTCGACGGCGTGACGCGCCGGCTGCCCGAGCCGTTCATGGTCCTCGCCACGCAGAACCCGATCGAGTACGAGGGCACGTTCCCGCTGCCCGAGGCGCAGCTCGACCGCTTCCTGATGCGCGTGCGCCTCGGCTATCCGAACCCCACCGACGAGGTGCTGGTGATGGACGCCCAGCAGCAGCAGCACCCGATCGAATCGCTGGAGCAGGTCACCTCCGCCGAGGAGGTGATCGGGCTGCAGGAGGCCGCCCGCGAGGTCTACATCGACCCGCTCATCAAGCAGTACATCGTGACGATGGTGAACGCGACGCGGGAACACGAGAGCGTCTATCTGGGCGCATCGCCACGCGGGTCGCTGGCGCTGATGCGGGCCGCGCAGGCCTACGCGATGCTCGACGGGCGCGACTTCGTGCAGCCCGACGACATCAAGCGGCTGGCCTACCCGACGCTGGGGCACCGCGTGATCGTGAGCCCGGCCGCGCGCGTGCGGAACATCGAGAGCGCGCAAATCGTCGATGAGTGCATCGAGCGGACGCCGGTGCCCGGCGCGCGGGCGCGCGGCGGCGCCTGAGCCATGAGCGCGCTGTGGCGGGCGGCGAGCCTCGCCGCGCGCCGGCCCAACGTGGCGGCGGCGATCGCCGTCGCGCTCTTCACCCTTGCCGTCGCGAGCGCGACCGGGTTCTGGCTGCTGTTCCGCTTCGCCTACCTGATCGCGATCGCGATCCCGCTGCTCTACTTCTGGAACCGCTCGATGATTCGCGGCATCGAGGTGGAGGTGCGGCGTCGCGATCAGCGTGTCTCGCGGGGGCGGGCCCTGCACGGGCGCGTGATCGTGCGCTCCCGCTCGTGGCTGCCCAAGGTCTGGCTCGAGGTCCACGACCACTCGACGCTGCCGGACCATGTGACGAACCGGGTGCTCACGCTCGGGCGTCACGGAGTCGACATCTGGCGCTACGAGACGGCGGCGCGGCGGCGCGGGCTCTACGAACTGGGGCCGGTGACGGTGACGGCGACGGACCCGTTCGGCTTCTTCCGCATGTCGCGCACCTTCGGCGAGCGTTCGGAGGTGCTGGTTTACCCGAGTGCGCCGGAGCTGCCCAGGCTGCACGTGCCACCGGCGAACCTGCCGGGTGACGGACGCTTCCGCAGGCGTACGCACAACGTCACGCCCAACGTCGCCGGCCTGCGCGCCTACGAGGCCGGCGACTCGCTGAGCCGCGTGCACTGGCCGGCCACGGCGCGGACCGGAAACCTGATGGTGAAGCTCTTCGAGCTCGATCCCGCCTCCGACATCTGGGTGCTGCTCGACCTCGAAGCCGGGGTCCACGTCGGCGAGGACGACGACGGCACCGAGGAAGCGGCCGTGATGGTCGCCGCCTCGATCGCGCGCTACTTCATCACCCAGAACCGCTCCGTCGGCATGATCGCCTACGACGACGACCTGCGCGTCAACGAGCCGAGCCGCGGCGGCAACCACTACACGCGCCTGCTGGAGCTGCTGGCGCTGGCCCGCGCAACGGGCGAGGTCTCCCTTGCGCAGCTGCTGCTCGAGGAGTCGCGCAAGTTTGGCAGGCACACCACCGTGGTCGCCGTGACGCCCTCGCCGCGCGACGACTGGGCGCTGGCGCTGATGTCGCTCTCCGCGCGCGGGGTGAAGGTGGCTGCGGTGCTGCTGGAGGGCGAGACCTTCGGCGCGTCGACCAGCTCGCTCGACGTCTACGGGACGCTCGCCTCGGGCGGTGTCTACACCTACACCGTCAAGCGCCAGGACGACCTCGTGCAGGTGCTTTCGTCCGTCGGTGTAGGCGATCAGGGGGGCGTGTACGCATGAGCGCGCTCTCCGACAGCGCGTCGACGCAGGTCGGATTCGGCTCTCGCGGCTTGCGGGAACTCCTGGCCGAGGCCGATCCGAGGAGCGCGACCGCCTGGCGCTTCTGGGAAGACTGGATCAGCTTCGCGCTGCTTGCGATCGCCCAGTTCTCCGTGGCCTTCTCGATCGCGCGCGCGAACTGGGTCGACGAGATGCCGGCGCTACCGGTGGCGGCGGCGATCGGGCTCGTCGTCGGCGCGCTGCTGGCGCTCCTGGGGCCGCGGCCGTGGACGGCGTTCCTCGGAGGCGTCGCCGTCGGCGTCGTGGCAGCGACGGCGATGGTGCTGCACACGATGGAGCTCTCCGACCCGTTCGCGACGGGCCTCGGGATCACCACGCGCCTGGGCGACCTGTGGGGCCGGATGGGCGACTGGCTGGCCGCGCTGGTCACGGGCGGGGTCTCCACGGATCCGCTGCCCTTCGTGCTGCTGCTGGTGTTCGCCGTCTGGCTCGTGCCGTACCTCGCGTCCTGGGCCGTGTTCCGCTGGCGCAACCCCTGGCTGGCGCTGCTGCCGGGCGGCTTCGTGTTGCTGACCAACATCTCCTACCTGCCGGGCAAGCCGGCGCTGGAGTTCGTGATCTTCCTCTTCGCCGCGATCCTGCTGTTCACGCGCATTCACCTGTTGCGCACGGTCCGAGGCTGGCGAGGCCAGGCGATCGCGATGCCTCGCTGGCTCTCGCTCCAGGTGCTGCACGCCGGCGGATGGGTGGCGGCCGGGTTGATCCTCTTCGCCTGGATCGTGCCGGTCGGCGACGGGTGGGAGCCGGCCGCCGGGGCGTGGGGCAACGCGATCCGCCCGATCACCGATCGCATCCAGCCGCTGGGTCAGGTCTTCATCGGCATCGACGGAAAGCACGGGCAGCTGATCCACCAGTTCGAGGGCGCGCTGCCGCTGCAGGGCCGCGTCAACCTCGACGACGAGACGATGTACGTCGTCTCCACGGAGACCGGCGGCCTCGCCTACCTGCGCGCCTTCGTCTTCGATCGCTACGAGCGAGGGGGCTGGCGGCTCTCCGACACGGAGCTGGTGGAGCCGCCGGCGATCACCGTGGAGGCGGCGCGCTTCGGGACGCCGGCCACCCGTGCGCAGGAGCGTCGCCTCGTGGCCGTCGAGGTCCACGTGGAGTCGCCCCTCAGCGATCGCCGCCTGCTGACCGTTGGCGAGCCGCTGGCCACCGACGTCGAGGCGAAGTTCCTGACGGGCGCGTCGCCAAGCGACGTGATCGGGATGCGGCCGAGCGGTCGTCTCGGGAGCGGCGAGAGCTACACGGCGGTCGGATCCGTCTCCGTCGCGGGTGTCGATGCGTTGGTTGCGGCGGACGCCGAATATCCGCAGTGGGTGCTGGAGCGCTACCTGCAGGTGCCGGACAGCGTGCCGCCGCGCGTGGGCGAGCTGGCCGCGCAGATTGTCTCGCCGGAGGATCCGCCCTACCTCGCAGCCTTCCGCGTGGAACGCTACCTGCGGGAGAACTACCCGTTCAGCCTGAGAGTCTCGGACCCGCCGCCGCGCCGCGATCCGATCGACTGGTTCCTGTTCGAGAGCCGCGAGGGCTACTTCGATCACCACGCCTCGGCGATGGTGGTGCTGCTGCGCACACTCGGCATTCCCGCACGCATCGCCGTGGGCTTCGCGCTGGACGAGACCTCGTTCAGTGAGTCCTCGGAGGCGTTCGTGCTGAGCGAGAAGGACTCGTGGGCCTGGCCGGAGGTCTTCTTCCCCGGCTACGGCTGGGTGGAGTTCAACCCGGCGCCGGTGCGCGAATTGGTTAGCCGCAGCCGCCCGGCCGGCACGTTCGAGGTGCTTCCCGGGGCCGGCGTGGACGACGCGATTGCCGCGCTCGAGCTGGCGGAGCTGCTGGAGGAAAGCCTGGAGCCGGCCGGCATCGGCGGACCGAGAGAAGATCTCGTCGACGGCGGGGGATCGCTCTGGGCGCCGCTCGGATTGATCGCCGGCTGGACGATCGCGGCGCTCGCGGCCGTCGCGGCGCTCGTCCTGATCGTGCGGGGTGCGTGGGCCTTCCCCGATCGGGGGTTGAGCCCGGCCACGGCACGCTGGGCCCGGCTGCAGCGGATCTCGGGCTGGGCCGGCATCCCGGCCCCCGCCAACCGCACGCCGCTCGAGGCCGCCGCCGGACTGAAGCGCGACCTCGAGAGCGAGGAGCCCGTCGAGATCCTCGCCGACGCCTTCACGCGGGAGCGCTATGGCGCGCCGGACGCGGCGATGACCGAGGAGCCCGAGGAGGAAGATCCTGCGGTGCGCCGCGCAGACGCGCTCTACCGCCGCCTGCGCAACCGCCTCTTCCGGGAAATCCTGCTGCGCCGCCTGTGGCTGCGCCGTCTCGCCCGCTGAGCGAACTGAGTCTCTAGCGGTCGCCCGGTCCCCCGGCCGCGCCGCGCGGCGCCAACGCTTCGAGTTCGCTCGTGCGGCGCACCAGCTCCAGCAGGGCGATCGCGTCCTCGATGGTCAGCGCCTCGTCCCCGATCCGCAGCGCCTCTTCGGCGAGCAGCGCCCGCGCCTCGTCGAGCGTGGGGGGCTGCTCCTGCTCCACCTGCGCGCCCGGCCCACCGGCCGGCGATCCGCCGGAGTCCGCGGGGTCCGAGGGCGGCTGCGAGTCGCCCGCGCCGTCGCGCTCCGGGGTGGCGTCGGGTGTCGGGCCGGGCTCCGGCTGGCCGCCGCCCTCGCCGGGCTGATCGGGACTCTCATCGTCGGGATCCGGCTCCTCGCCCCCGCTGCCGTCCTCGCCCGTGCCCTGGCCCTCGCCCTCGCCTCCGCCGGCTGGGGGTGTTGGCGTTTCCTCCGGTGGTGGCGCGAGCAGGCGCAGCGCCAGTTCGAGGTTGTGCTTCGCGTCGAGGTCGGAGGGGTCGCGCAGCAGCACGCTGATCCAGGCGTCGCGCGCGGCCTCGAGGTCGTTGCGGCGGAAGGCGTGGCTGCCGAGGGCGTAGGCGGCGCGGCTGAACAGCAGCGGATCGACGGCGGCGTTCATCGCCGTCGAGGAGGCGACTGTCGCCTCCTCGTAGCGTCCGAGCCGGTGCAGCGTGTTACCGATGTTGTAGGGGGGCTCCGGGGCGTCCGGCGCAACCGCCTCGGCGTCGCGATAGGAGGCGAGGGCGTCGTCGTAGCGACCCGCGGCGTAGGCGTCGTGGCCGTCCTCGGTGGCCGCGTACTCCGTGCTGGCGCAGGCGACGATCAGGGCGATCGCCGGCAACGCGCCGGAGGCGAGGGTGAGGCGGCCAACGCCGAGGCGCCGCTGCCAGCCGCCGTCGGCGGCGAGCGCCTGCACGACGAGCAGCACGAGCGCGGCGCCGAGGAACCACTGGAAGCGCTCGATGGGCGCGCGGTTCGCGCCCTGGTCGAAGGCGGATTGCCGGAGCCGCTGGAACTCGACGGCGAGTCCGGGCAGCTCGTCGAGCTCGCGCAGGTCGCCGCCCGTTGCGTCGGCGATTCGCTGGAGCGTCGGCCGGTCGGCGCGGCTCCGCTCGTCGCCCGACGGCCTGCGCACGGTGGTCGTCTCGTCGTCGCCGATCTCGCGCGCGGCCATCGTTCCGCCGTCCGGGGTGCCGGCGGCGACGCTGAAGACGCGGACACCTGCGTCCTCCGCGTCCTCGAGCGCGGTGTCGAGGTCCTCCCCGAGGTTCTCGCCGTCCGAGATCAGCACGATCACCTGCGTCTCGGCGGCGTCCTCGATGTCGAGCAGGCGCAGCGCCGTTTCGAGCGCGCCGCCGAGGTCCGTCCCCGGGCGCACGAACGCCTGCTCCTCCTGCGCGCGCGCGACCAGCTGGCGCACCGCCTCGAGATCGAGGGTCAGCGGCGAGCGCTCGAAGGCGTCGCCGGCGAATGTGACCAGACCGACGCGGTCGCCGCGGAGGTGGTTGAAGAGCTGGTCGAGCGCGGCCGCGGCCGCCCCGGCGCGCGAGGGCTCGATATCGCTGGCCGTCATCGAGCGCGAGACATCGAGGGCGATCGCGATGTCGATGCCGAGCCGGGTGAGCGGCCGTTCCTCCTCGCCCCAGCGCGGGCGTGCGACGGCGATCACGACCAGCACGATCGCGGCGAGCAGCAGCAGCTCCCGCAGCGAACGGCGCCAGTCGGCGCGTTCGCGGTGCAGCGCCGCGGCGCCGCCGAAGGCAGCGTCAGCCTCGCGCCGCCGCCGCGCGGCGTACGAGGCCGCGAACAGCACCGGCAGCAGGATCGCCAGCCAGAGCAGCGCCAGCGGGTCTGCAAGGCCGATCACGGATATCTCCTGAAGGCGGTCGCGCGCAGGCCCGCCTCCGCGGCCAGCAGCAGCAGCGCGGCCACGGCGAGCAGCGGTCCGTACTCGTGGAACTCGGTGAAGCGTCGCTCTCCCACGCGGCTGCGTTCGAGCCGCCGAACCTCGCGATAGGCCTCGGAGAGCTCGACCTGCGTGGCGGCGTCGAAGTAGCCGGCGTCGGTCACGGCGGCGATCTGTTGCAGCAACCGCACGTCGACCTGGCTACCGCCGCGTGCGGCGCCGTGGAGCCCGATCGTGTAGACGCGGATGCCGAGCGTCTCCGCGATGCGCGCGGCCTGCATCGGCGGCACCTCGCCCTGGTTGTTCTCGCCGTCCGTCAGCAGCACCGCGATGCGGCTCCGTGCCGGCGACTCGCGCAGCAGGTTCAGCGCCTCCGCGATACCGAGGCCAATGGCCGTGCCGTCCGGGATCAGCCCGGACTCGGCGGCGTCGACCTGTCGCCCGAGCGCCTCGTGGTCGAGCGTGAGCGGGGAGAGCAGGATCGCGCGCGACTGAAAGGCGACGAGGCCGATGCGGTCGCCCTCGAGGCTCTCGATGAACTCGCCGATGACCTCCTGCGCGGCCTCGAGCTTGCTGGGCGCGTTTCGGCCGGGCTCGGCGAGCTGGCTCATCGAGCCGGACACGTCAAGGACAACGACGATGTCGATGCCGTCCTCGGGTAGCGTCGTGAGGGCGAGGCCGCGCTGGGGGCGAGCCACAGCGAGGATCAGCAACGCGATGGCGGCGGCGCGCAGCAGCCAGGGCAGCCAGCGCAGCCGCAGCCGCCAGCTGGGGGCAGCCGCCGCGCTCAGCGGCGCGAGGTCGGCGACGGCGAGCCGGGGCCGGCGCTGCCGGAGCAGCACGGGGGCGAGCAGCAGCACCGCGGCAACGGGCAGCAGGAGCAACAGCCAGGGGCTCGCGAAGCTCATGGTCGCCTCGCTGGTGGGCCGGGCCCGCCGTACGCCCCGACGCGGGCGGGTGGCTGTGTACGCGAGAGGTCGATGATCTCGAAGGCCACGGTCAGGTCGTGGTCGGCGGAGCCGGGATCGGGATGGCGGCCCGCGTAGACGGAGGCATCGCAGCGTTCGAGCAGACCGCCGGCGAGGCGCGCCTGCCAGCGCTCCACTCCGTGGCCCCCCATCGAGCGGTCCAGCTCCGGCGTGGTGAGCGCCGTGGCGTTGAACTCGAAGCGCGCCTCCAGGTAGTCGCGCAGCACCACGGAGAGCGTGCCGTAGAAGCGCTCGTAGTCGCCGCGCGCGAGGGCTCCGCTGCCTGCCAGTGCCTCGAGCCGACGCCGCGCGAACGTCTCGGGCGCGAGATCGAGCTGCTCCGGGGGTGGGGCGGGCGCCGGGGTGCGCCGTCGCAACCAGCGCGCGGCGAGCGCCCCGAGGAGCGCGAGCGCCAGCAGCGAGCCGCCCACAACCGCGGGGCGCACCCAGCCGGGAGGCGGCTCGCCGAACGCCGCCTGCGGCTTCAGCGGCCGCAGCGCCCCGGAGTCATCGAGGAGCGCGCTTGCGACCTCGAAGGTGGGTGGGATCGCCTGCACCTCGCCGGAGCTGCCGTCCTGGCGCAACCAGAAGACGCGCAAAGGTCCGGCGTCCTGCGCGCCGAGAGTGAAGGCGGCGACGGTGAACGTGATCTCGGTCCGCAGCGAGCCGTCGGGCAGGGTGACGGTCTCGGCGGGTAGCGCCTCGATCAGCTGCAGCACGTCTCCGCGCGACGGAGGGTCGGCCGTCAGCAGCAGCGGCTCCGTGTGCGTCGCGATGACGGTGATCCGTACCCGGTCGCCGAGGGTCACCGTGCGCGGCGTGACATCGACACGTACCTCGAGCGGCGTCGCCCGCTGTGCCGCCGCGGGCGCGGTTGCGAGCACGCCGAGGACCGCGACGACGGCCAGCGCCAGTGACGCAACGGCCAGCGTTGCGCGCCTCATGTGCGACGGCTCCGGCGGCGGAAATACTCGAGCACCGGCTCGGCGGCGTCGCCGTCGGTGCGGACGATCAGTTCCTCGACGCCCGCGCGTCGCAGGGTGGCGCTGCGCCGCTCGCGCCGCTCCACGGCTGCCTCGGCGTAGCGCCGGCGCAGGCCCTCGTCGGAGCTGTCGATCAGCAGCCGCCCCCCGCGCTCGACGTCCTCCAGCTCGACGATTCCGGCGTCCGGCAGCGCCTCGTCGAGCGGGTCGACGACCACGACGGAGATGACCTCGTGGCGGCGGGCAAGGTCGCGCAGCGGCCGCTCGTAGCCGTCGTCGATGAAGTCCGAGATCAGGAAGACGCTGGAGCGGCGGCGCAGGACGCGCACGAGGTAGTCGCAGGCCGTGGCGATCGAGGTCGCCGGCTGCGGTTGGTCGGGTTGCAGTACCTCGCGCACGAGCCGCATCGCGTGGCGTGTGCCCTTGGCGGGCGGCACGTAGCGCTCGATGCGGTCGCTGAAGGTGAGCAGGCCGGTGCGGTCGTGGCTGTAGGCGGCGGCCAGCGTGACCAGCGCGCAGACCTCGGCGGCGGCGGCGCGGCGGCCGAGCACGGGCCGTCCCGCGAGCTGCGAGGCGGAGACGTCGACGGCGCAGACGAGGTGCAGCTCGCGCTCCTCGATGTACTCCTTGACCCAGGGCGCACCCATGCGCGCGGTGACGTTCCAGTCGATGCGGCGCACGTCGTCGCCGGGGACGTACTCGCGCGCCTCGGCGAACTCGATGCCGGCGCCGCGGAAGGTGCTGCGGTACTCGCCGCCGAGCTCGCTGGTGACGAGGCGGCGGGCGCGGATCGGGCCGATCGCGGGGCCCCCTCGCCCCGCCGCGCAGCAGGCCGAGCAGGCGTGCGCGCATGGTCAGGGGATCCCGACGCCGGCCAGCAGGCGCTCGACGATCTGATCGGGGCTGACGCCTCGCGCCTCGGCCTCGTAGGTGAGCACCAGCCGGTGGCGCAGCACGTCCGGGGCCAGTTCCTTCACGTCCTCCGGCAGCGCGTAGCCGCGCCCGCGGATGCAGGCGAGGCTGCGCACCGCCTGCGCCAGCATCGCGCCGGAGCGGGGCGAGGCGCCGAACTCGATCAGCGGCTCCAGGTCTTCGAGCTGGTAGCGCGCCGGTTCTCGCGTCGCCTCCAGCAGCCGCACGATGTACTCGCGGATGCGCTCGTTCACCTCGATCCGCCGGGTCTCCAGGGTCAGTGCTTCGAGGTCGCGCTGGCTCGCGGCGGGCTCCACCTCGACGTCTTCCTGCTCGAGCGCGCGGCGGATGATGCTGCGCTCGGATTCGCGGTCCGGATAGCCGACCAGGATCTTGAGCATGAAGCGGTCGAGTTGCGCCTCGGGCAGCGGGTAGGTGCCCTCGTGCTCGATCGGGTTCTGCGTGGCGAGCACGAAGAACGGCTCCGGCAGGGCGTGGCTGGTGCCGCCGATCGTGACCTGGCGCTCCTGCATCGCCTCGAGCAGCGCCGACTGCACCTTGGCGGGTGCGCGGTTGATCTCGTCGGCGAGGATCACATTCGCGAAGAGCGGGCCGCGCCGCAGCCGGAACTGCCCGTCCGATTGCTGGAAGACGAGCGTGCCGGTGATGTCGGCGGGCAGCAGGTCCGGCGTGAACTGGATGCGCGAGAAGGAGAGCTTGAGGGTGCGCGCCAGCGTCGAGACCGTGAGTGTCTTGGCCAGGCCCGGTGCGCCCTCGATCAGTGCGTGCTGCCCGGTCAGCAGTGCGACCAGCAGGCGTTCGATCAGCTCATCCTGCCCGACGATGACGCGCCCGATCTCGCGGGTGACGCTCGTGATCACGGATTGCGTGCGGGACGACCCGGCGTCGCCGGGCCGTTGCGGGGTCTCCGCCTCTGAGGGTTGCTGCGCCATCGCCTTCCGTCTCGAACGGGGCACGAAGGGGCTACGGGTCCAGTCTAACCGTTCAGGCCGGGAGGGGCGCGCCGGGCGCGAACGGTGGATCAGGAGTGGCCCTCGAAGGTGGCGCGCACCTCGGCGACTGCCTCGGCGCTGGCGATGATCGTGACGCGGTCGCCTTCGGCGAGCCTCGTATGGCCGCGTGGGATCAGCGTGGCGCCCTCGTGGCGGACGGCGACGATGACCGCGTCCTCGGTGAGGTCGATGTCGGAGAGTTCCTTGCCGTCGAGGCCGCTCTCGTGCGAGACGCGCAGCTCCAGGTAGCGCACGTTGTCGCTGCGCCGCACGGGGCGCAGGCGCTGCCGCCGGGCGCGCGATGCGCGGCGGTCCACGGCTTCGGCGTAGGCGCGCGTGATGTCGCCGCGGCGCAGCAGCCCGGCGGGGCGCCAGGGGTCGTCGGGCTCCACCACGGGCAGTGCGCGGATGTCTTGCGAGGCGAAGAGGTTGAGCGCATCGAGCAGCGTCTGGTCCGGGTGGATCGTGCGCAGGTACGTCGTGCAGATGTCGGCCGCCGTGGCGTTCTGCTCGCCGTGGGCGAGCGCCTCGCCGATGTCGGCCCCGGTGAGGATGCCGTAGATCTCGCCGTTCTCCCGCACCACGAGAGCGATCGGATCGGGGTCGCCCTCGAACGCGAGCGCTATCTCGTCGAGCGTGGCGTCGGGGCCGAATGCCACCAGCATCGGCGACATCGCATCCGAGACGCGCAGCTGCGCCATCACGTCCGAGGGCTCCACGTCCTCCTCGATGGCGACACCGAGGCGCTCCGCCTTGATCGAGTAGATCGTGCCGCGGCTGAGCAGCTGGGAGACGACGGTCGCGGCGGTGATGGAGATCAGCAGCGGCACCATCAGGCCGAAATCGTCGGTCATCTCCACGAGGATCAGGGTCGAGGTGATCGGGGCGCGCGAGGCGGCGGCGAAGACGGCGGCCATACCGACCGTGGCGTAGGTTCCAGAGTCGTCGACGATGTCCGGAAGGAGGTAGACCGCGACCTCCTCGAAGACGCCCCCGGTCATCGCGCCGATGAAGAGCGCGGGAAAGAACACCCCGCCGCTACCCCCGCTGCCGGCGCTGATCGAGGTCGCCGCCAGCTTCAGCAGCAGCAGGGCGAGCATGACGCCGACCACGCCTTCGCCGGTGAGCGCCTCGTCGCGGGCGATCTCGCGGATCCCGAGGATGCTCCCGTCGTACAGGGCGAGCGCGCCTACGAGTGCACCGCCGAGCGCGGGCAGTAGCCAGCCGGGGATGGTGGTGAGGCGTGTGAGGCCGTCCTCGGTCCAGTAGAAAACGCGGATGAAGGCGACGCCGACGATTCCGCACAGCACTCCGAGCACGGCGTAGAGCGGCGCCTCCTCGATGCTTGTCAGGTGCTGATGGGTTGGGACGGGAATCGCGAGCTCGTCGCCGCGCAACGCGATCGCGGTCACGGTGGCGACGATCGAGGCGAGCACGACGACGCTGAAGTTGCGCGTGCTGAAGCGCCGCAGCAGCACTTCGAGCGAGAAGAAGACGCCGGCGATCGGCGCGTTGAAGACGCCGGCAACTCCGCCCGCCGCGCCCGCCGCGGCCAGCAGGCGCATCGTCTGGTCGTTCAGCAGCAGGACGCGCCCGGCGAGGGAGCCGAACGCCGCGCCGATGAAGACGACCGGTCCCTGCCGCCCTAACGCGCCGCCCGATCCGATCGTGATCGTCGCAGCCGCGATCTTCGCGACGGCGTCGCTGGCAGGCAGCCGCCCGCCGCGCGAGTCGAGGGCGGCCATCACCTCGGGGATCGAGTGGCCGCGCGCGCCCGGCGCAAGGAGGTAGGTGATCGGCCCGACGAGCAGACCGCCGATGGCAGGGATGAGGATCAGCCGCGCGTTGGGCAGATCGCCCAGCCACTCGTCCTTGAGGATCTCGAAGAAGAAGCGGTCGCTCAGTTCGACGAGGATCGAGAAGCCTACGGCGGCGAGCCCGGCGCCGAGCCCGACGACGGCCGCGAGCACCATCGGCCCCGCGCGAGGCGAGCGCTCGATGCGCCGCGTCAGGATCTCGCGGAACCGTAGCGCCGACCGATGCGCCGTGGGGGTCATGCGTAGCACGAGCCCGATAGTAGCGCCGGACCCGCGCAAGCGCTGGCGCGATCACGGCGAACAGGAACGCTGAGTCCGAGGGGCTAGATCGCCTCTGCCGTGGTGAGCGCCTCGGGCTGCCGGTCGCCGGCGTGCGCGGCACTGCCGAGCACGCCGAGCAGCGGCTTGAGCTCCGGTAGCAACGCCTCGATGTCAGCGACGGGAGGCAGGCGCAGGCGCTCGCTGCGCCCGTCCTGCGCCTGGAGCTCGATCTCGACCGGCTGCGCGCCGGGGTGGGCCTCGAGCAGCTGCACGATCTTGCCGAGGCGGCGGCGGTCCGCGCCCGTGTCCGTGGTCTCCTCGATCAGGATCCAGAGTCGCTCCGGCCCGTCCGGCGGCGGGGCGGGACGCGGTCGCCGCCCGCCCGGCGCGCCGTTGCGCCGGCCGCCATTCGGCGCGGCCGCCGAGCCGTGCATCCCGTTGCCCGGTGGTGGAGCCGCGACGGCGCCGCTCCCGTTTCCGTTCGCGGTCGCCTCGGAGACTGGCGGGACCGCCTCGAGGTGGGGCGCGGCGCCGTTTCCGTTGGCGTCGTTGGCGGCCGCCCGGTCCGCGCCGCGCTGCCGCCGCCGGCCTCGCGACGGCACGAATTGCGACGGGTCGAAGTTGAGCGGTCTGCCGGCATCCTGGTCGTACGCGGTGAGGGCGGCGGCGGCGAGCGTGAGGCGGTCGCCGCGCTCGCGCACCTCCACCTTCGCCAGCAGCACGTTGCCGTGCACCAGCAGGCCCTGGTGCTGCTCGTAGGAGTCGGGCCAGACCGTGAGCTCGGCGGTGCCGCTGAGGTCCTCGACGGTGACGGCGGCGAAGGCCTTGCCCTGGCGCGTCGTCAGCCGCCGCACGCCCGTGACCATGCCGGCCACGACCGCCTCAAGGCCGGCCAGCTCCGCAGTCAGTTCCGGCGTCTGGTGCGTGACGTACTCGGCGAGGCGCTGCGCCGCCTCCCGGAACGGGTGCGCGGAGACGTAGGCGCCGAGCAGCTCGCGCTCCCAGCCCAGCAGCTCCCGCTGCGGCGTCGTGACGGGCTCGAGCTCCAGCGCCGGCAGCGGCGTGTCCACCTCGTCGCCGAACAGGTCGAACATCGAGGTCTGGCCGGTGTCGCGCTGGCGCTGCGCCTCCTGCGCGACGGTGAGGATGCGGTCCACGCCGTAGACGATCGCGGAGCGGTCCACCCCGTCGCTGCCGAGGCAGTCGAGCGCGCCGGCCTTGGCGAGCGATTCAAGCACTCGGCGGTTGCAGTCGCGAGCGTTGACGCGCCGCGCGAAATCCTCGATCGAGGCGAACGGCCCGTCCTTGTCGCGCTCGGCGACCAGGCCCTCGACGGCGGCCGCACCGACATTCTTGATCTGCGCCATGCCAAAGCGGATCGCCGGCTCCTCGTTGGCCGCCGGGTCGCCGGCGCGCTCGATCGCGAAGTTGACGCCGGAGCGGTTGACGTCGGGCGGCAGGACGGAGATGCCGAGGCGCAGGCATTCCGCGATTGCCGCGGCGATGCGCTCCTGCGCACCCGTGGGGTGCGCTCCCGCGGCCATCAGCACCGCGGTCATGAACTGCACCGGGTAGTGCGCCTTGAGCCAGGCGGTGCGGTAGGCGATGACGCCGTAAGAGAAGGCGTGCGCCTTGTTGAAGGCGTAGCCGGCGAACGGCTCGATCAGGTCGAAGAGCTGCTCGGCGAGTCGCTGGTCGTGGCCGTTGGCGAGCGCGCCCTCGATGAAGCTATCGCGCTCGGCGAGCATCACCTCCGGGATCTTCTTGCCCATCGCCTTGCGCATCACGTCGGCGTGGCCGAGCGAGTAGCCAGCGAAGGTGCGCGCGATCTCCAGCACCTGGTCCTGGTAGGTGATCACGCCGTAGGTCTCGTCGAGGACGCTTGCGAGGTCCTCGTGCGGGTAGTGCGGCGCGGCGCGGCCGTGCTTGACCTCGATGTAGCGCGGGATGTGCTCCATTGGACCGGGGCGGTAAAGGGCGATCATCGCCGCCAGCTCGCGGATGTCGCGCGGCTGCAGCTCCGTGACCCAGCGCCGCATCCCGCTGCCCTCCAGCTGGAAGACACCGAACGTCCGCCCCTCGCGCAGCAGGTCCGCCGTGGCCTCGTCCCCGTCGGGGATCGACTCGAGGTCGAGCGGCTCGCCGAGGTGCTCGCCGATCAGGTCGGCGGCGCGCCCGAGGATCGTGAGGTTCGCCAGCCCGAGGAAGTCGAGCTTGAGCAGGCCGATCTTCGCCACGTCGTTCATGTCGAACTGCGTGGTCGGGAGCGGCTGCTCGTCATCGTCGCGGCTGGAGGTCGCGCGCTGCAGCGGCGCGACATCGACCAGCGGCTCGCGTGAGATCACGATGCCGGCGGCGTGCGTGCTGGCGTGGCGGGCGACGCCCTCGAGGCTGCGCGCCGTGTCCAGCAGCTCGGCGACGGCCTGGTCCTCTTCTGTGGCGCGGCGCAGGTCCTCGACCTCGCTCAGCGCCTGGTCGAGGGTGATGCCGAGTGAGTTCGGCACGAGCCGCGCGACGCGGTCGACCTCGCCGTAGGACATGCCGAGGGCACGCCCGGTGTCGCGGATCGCGGCCTTCGCGCCAAGCGTCCCGAAGGTGACGATCTGCGCGACGCGATCGCGGCCGTAGCGCTCGGCGGCGTAGCGGATCACCTCCTCGCGGCGGTCGTCGGCGAAGTCGAAGTCCACGTCCGGCATCTCACGTCGCTCGGGGTTGAGGAAGCGCTCGAAGACGAGCCGGTACTGCGTCGGCTCGATGTCGGTGACGTCGAGGCAGTAGAGGACGATCGAGGCGGCTGCCGAGCCGCGCACGCCCATCGGGATCCGCTGCTCGCGGGCGAAGTGTGCGATGTCGCGGACGATCAGGATGTACTCGGCGAACCCGGTCTCTTCGATCACGGCCAGCTCGTAGCGGAGCCGCTCGCGCTGCTCCTCGCCGGGGTCGCGGTAGCGCCGCTCGAGGCCTTCCTCGCAGAGCTGCCGGAGGTAGCCGTCGGCGGTCAGGCCCTCGGGGATGCCTGGGTCCGGCAGCAGTGTGCGCCCGAAGTCGAGCTTGATGTCGACCTGCTCGGAGATGCGGTAGGTGGAGTCGCAGGCCTCGGGCAGCTCGGGCAGGAGGGCGCGCATCTCCTCCTCTGAGCGCAGGTAGAAGGTGCCGCCCTCGAGCTTCATGCGGTCGGTCTCGTGGATCGTCGAGTTGGTGCCGATGCAGAGCAGCACGTCGTGGGGGTGCTCCTGCTCGGGCGCGGTGTAGTGCGAGTCGTTGGTCAGCACCAGCGGCAGGTCGAAATCGCGGGCGAGCGAGACAAGGCGGGGGTTGAGGCGGCTGAACTGCTCCTGGCCATGCTCCTGCAGCTCGACGTAGTAGCGGCCGGAGAAGACGTCGGCGTACCAGCCGAGGGCCTCGCGAGCGTCGGGCTCGCGCTCTTCCTGGAGCGCCGTCATCACCTCGCCGGAGGGGCAGGCGGAGAGCGCGATCAGGCCCTCGTTGTGCCGTTCGAGCAGCTCGCGGTCGACGCGCGGGCGGTAGTAGAAGCCCTCGAGGTGCGAGGCCGTGGAGAGCTTGAGCAGGTTGCGGTAGCCGGTCTCGTTCTGCGCGAGCAAGGTGAGGTGGAAGGGCGTGCGCGAGGCGGCGCTCCGGTCGAAGCGGCTGCCGGGCGCGACGTAGCCCTCGAGGCCGATGATCGGCTTGATCTCGTTGGCGCGTGCCTGCTCGTAGAACTGGAGGGCGCCGTGCAGGTTGCCGTGGTCGGTGATGGCGAGGGCGTCCTGGCCGAGCGCCTTCGCGCGCGCGACGAGGTCCGGGATGGTGCTGAGGCCGTCCAGCAGTGAGTACTCGGTGTGTGTATGGAGGTGCGTGAACATCGGCTCTCGCTACCGAGAATCGGCTTATGTCGTTACGCGAACGAGCGTGCTGGACCTGCCCGCAGATTGCCGGATCGAGGGAGGGCTGTCAATGGTGCGCTGACGTCAGCTCCCGCCGTCGGGCTCGCCGACGGCTGCGGCGAGGGCGTGGTCGAAGGTCTTGATCCGGATAGCGAAGGAGGTTACGCCTCGACGGTCCCCTGCAGTCGCGACTCGCTCATCGCCGCGAGGTGTTCCTCCCAGTCCGGCTCCCGGCCGGGTCCGGCCTTCGCGTTGGACTCACGGAAGAACGCCTCGAGCTCCTCCGGCGAGAGGAGCCGATCATCATCCTCGTTGGGAACGGTAGGCCGCAGCCGTTCCATCACGCACCCGCTCTCCAATGTGGATCCATCGCACTCAAGCGCGAGGTGGCGTCAGGGTGGACCCCTACCGCGGCAGCCCCAGCCCGCGCTGGGCGATGATGTTGCGCTGGATCTCGGAGGTGCCGGCCTCGATCGTGGCGCCCGTTGACGTCAGGTAGTGGCGGGCGAAGGCGCCGCCCGCCGGCGCGGCGGCGCCGCCGGGGGCGATCAGGCCCGCGAGGCCGAAGAGGCGCACGCCCGTGCCCGCGATGCGTTGGGTGAGCTCGGAGCCGTAGACCTTCGAGACCGACGCCTCGTGGTTCGGCGAGATGCCCTGCGTCTGCATCCAGGGGATGCGCTGCGCGACGTTGAAGCCGACCTCCAGCTCGATCCAGCGGTCCGCCAGCTCGTAGCGCACCTGCTCGCGACGCTCGTCCTCGTTGGCGTGCTCCTGCGCGAACCGGACGAGGCCCTCGATGTGCCGCTTGCCGCGCGCGAAGGCGGCCACACCGGAGCGCTCGAAGTCGAGCGTCGAGGCGACGTGGTACCAGCCGCGGTGCTCGGGGCCGACGCGCTGCTCGATCGGGATGCGCACGTCGTGCAGCTGCACCTCGGCGAGCTGGCGCTCGCCCGCGAGGTTCTCGATCGGGCGGATCTCCACACCGGGCGTGTCCATCGGCAGGGCGAACGTGGAGAGGCCTCGATGCTTGGGGGCGCCCGGGTCGGTGCGGGCGGCGAGCCAGCCCATGGTTGCGTGCTCGGCGCCGGCGACCCAGGTCTTGAGGCCGTTGATCACGTACTCGTCGCCGTCGCGCACGGCGCGCGTCTGGATCGAGGCGAGGTCGGAGCCCGCGCCCGGCTCGGAGTAGAGGGCGCACCAGCGGTCCTCGCCGGCGGCGATGCGCGGCAGGTAGAGCCGCCGTTGCTCCTCGCTGCCGTGCTGCATGATCGCCGGCCCCGCCGAGGAGACGCCGACGCCGCCTCCGCCGGGCGCGTCCTGGTAGGCGAGCTCCTCGTTGAGCACGTACTGCTGCATGTAGGAGGCGTCGAGGCCGCCGAACTCGCGCGGCCAGGCCATCGCCAGCCAGCGGCGCTCGCCAAGGGCGCGCGCGACGCGCTCCGCGAGGGCGGCGCGCTCCGCCGAGTCGGCGGGCTCGATCAGGCCGCGTTGGGACCAGTCGGCGGGCAGCAGATCAGCGAGGACGGCGCGCAGATCCTCGCCGAAACGCTCTTCCTCGGGGGTGAGGGCGAAGTCCATGGCGGGGGCGCACCTCCGGGGGTCGCGCGCGTGCCGTGCGGATGCGTCATGGTACCATCGACCTGGCCCCGGCCCATCCTCCGACAAGCGGCGTATGGCATGCTCGGGGCGTTCGCCCGCGTTGTGCGGGGCGTGCGAAGAGGGGCGATGTGAGCCGCGGATCGGGTGGCGCGTTCGTGTATCGCGAGATGGCCGTGTTCACGGGCAATGCCCATCGCGCGTTCGCCGAGGCGGTCTGTCGCCACCTCGAGATGCCGCTCGGCGAGTGCGAGGTGTTCGAGTTCACGAACGAGAACATCTTCGTGCGCTTCCTGCAGAACATCCGCGAGCGCGACGTCTTCCTGATCCAGCCGATCGGCTCGCCGGTCAACACGCGGCTGATGGAGCTGCTGATCATGATCGACGCGGCGAAGCGCGCCTCGGCCGGGCGCATCACCGCGGTGATCCCCTACTTTGCCTACGGCCGCTCCGACAAGAAGGACCAGCCGCACGTGCCGATCAGCGCCCGCCTGATCGCCAACTTCATCGAGGTGGCCGGGGCCGACCGGTTGCTGACGATGGACCTGCACGCCGGGCAGATCCAGGGCTTCTTCAACATCCCGGTGGACGAGCTGCACGCGCAGCCGCTGCTCGCCGAGTACTTCCGCTCGCTGAACCTCGCCAACCCGGTCGTGGTCGCCACCGACGTAGGCGGCGCGAAGAACGCCCGCAACGTCGCCGAGCGGCTGGGCGCCGACCTCGCGATCGTCGACAAGCGGCGCTCGGGCAACGACGAGCAGGCCGAGGCGCTGACTCTGATCGGCGACGCCGAGGACGCCGACGCGATCATCATCGACGACGAGATCCTGACCGGCGGCACGGTGGCGAGCGCCCTCGAGTTGCTGCGGCGGCACCGCGCTCGCTCGGTCTACGTCGGCTGCGTGCACCAGCTCTTCGCCGGCGCGGCCTTCGAGCGGCTGGACACCCCCGAGATCTCCGAGATCGTCTTCACTGACACGCTGCCGATCGCCGATGGGGCGTTCGCGCGGGCGCCGACGAAGATACTCTCGATCGCGCCGCTGTTCGGCGATGCGATGCATCGCATCCACACCGGGGGCTCGGTCAGCGACCTGTTCCGCTGAACCGCCCCTGAGGAGGCAACATGGCCTTCGGAGTCCTCCGCAAGCTGGTCGGCGACCCCAACGAGCGCGCGCTCAAGCAGATCGCGCCGCTCGTGCGCGAGATCAACGATCTCGAGCCGGAGATCGAGGCGCTCGGCGACGAAGAGCTGCGCGCGCGCACGGACAGCTTCCGCGCGCGGCTGCGCGACGGCGAGGCGCTCGATGACATGCTCGCGGAGGCGCTCGCCGTCGCCCGCGAGGCGGTTCGCCGCCACGTCGGCGAGCGCGCCTACGACGTGCAGCTCACCGGTGCGGTCGCGCTGCACCGCGGCAACGTCGCCGAGATGCGGACCGGCGAGGGCAAGACGCTCGTCGCCACGCTCGCGCTCTACGCGAACGCGCTCGAGGGCAAGGGCGCGCACCTGGTCACCGTCAACGACTACCTGGCCGGGCGCGAGCCGCAGTGGTACGGCCCGGCGCTCGACGCGCTGGGGCTGAGCCTGGGGGTGATCCAGAACGAGGGCGCCTTCATCTACTCGCGCGAGCCGGTGTCGGAGCAGCCGGGCCGGCAGCACCTGCTGCCCGTGCCGCGCCGCGAGGCCTACCAGACGGATGTGACCTACGGCACGAACAACGAGTTCGGCTTCGATTACCTGCGCGACAACATGGTGCAGGTGGCCGGCCAGCGCGTGCAGCGCGGCCGCCACTACGCGATCGTCGACGAGGCGGACTCGGTGCTGATCGACGAGGCGCGGACGCCGCTCATCATCTCCGGCCCGCAGCAGGACGACCTCTCGCTCTACCCCCGCTTCAACGCGCTGGTGCCGCGCCTGCAGCGCGACGTGCACTACACCGTCGAGGAGCGCACGCGCTCCGTGCATCTGACCGAGGCGGGCATCGAGGTCCTCGAGCGCGGTCTGGGCATCGACAACATCTTCTCGGCGGAGCACTTCCGGCTGACGCGCTACATGGAGGCGGCGCTGAAGGCGCACATCATCTACCAGCGCGACCGCGAGTACGTGGTGAAGGACGGCCGCGTCGTGATCGTCGACGAGTTCACGGGCCGCCTGATGGAGGGGCGCCGCTGGTCCGACGGGCTGCACCAGGCCGTCGAGGCCAAGGAGGGCGTCAAGATCCAGCAGGAGTCCGTGACCTACGCGACGATCACGCTCCAGAACTTCTTCCGCCTCTACGAGAAGCTCGCCGGCATGACCGGCACCGCCGTGACCGATGCCGAGGAGCTGCACGAGATCTACGGCCTCGAAGTGATCGTCGTACCGACCAACCTGCCGATGGTCCGCGACGACTTCGCGGACCTCGTCTTCCGCAGCCAGCGGGAGAAGTTCGCGGCCGTGATCGACGACGTGATGGAGCGCCACGGCGAGGACCGCCCGGTGCTCGTCGGCACCGTCTCGATCGAGGACTCGGAGCAGCTCGCCGACCTGCTGCGGCGGCGCGGTGTGGACCACGAGGTGCTGAACGCCAAGCAGCACCAGCGCGAGGCGGCGATCGTCGCGCGGGCCGGACAGCCCGGCGCGGTCACGATCGCGACGAACATGGCCGGGCGCGGTACCGACATCAAGCTCGGCGACGGCGTCGCCGACAACGGCGGCCTGCACATCATCGGCACCGAGCGGCACGAGTCGCGCCGCGTCGATAACCAGCTGCGAGGCCGCTCCGGCCGCCAGGGCGACCCCGGCTCCTCGCGCTTCTACGTCTCCTTCGAGGACGACGTGATGCGGCGCTTCGCGCCCGACTGGATGCCGAACATGATGAGCAAGCTCGGCATGAGCGAGGGCGTCCCGCTCGAGTCGAAGATGGTGACGCGCGCTATCGAGTCCGCGCAGTCGCGCGTCGAGGCCTATCACTTCGACACCCGCAAGCACGTCGTCGATTACGACGACGTGATGAACCAGCACCGCGACGTGATCTACGGCGAGCGCAACAAGGTGCTCGCGGGTGAGTCGATGCGCGAGAGCGTGCTGGGGATGGTGCACGACGAGATCGAGGGGCTCGCGAAGGAGCACCTCGACGACGCGCCCGCGGACCCGGACGCCTTCTTCCTCGCGTTGCAGATGATCGTGCCGTTGCGCGGCTCGCTCACCCTCGACGATGTGCGCAAGCGCAACACGGAGACGCTGCTGGAAGAGATCGGCGACCTCGTCGAGGAGCGCTACGAGGAGCTCGAGGACGAGGTCGGCGAGGAGGCGCAGCGCCATCTCGAGCGCTTCGTGCTGCTGCGCACGATCGACATGCTGTGGGTGCAGCACCTCACGGCGGTCGCGGAGCTGCGCCAGGGGATCGGCCTGCGCGCCTACGGGCAGGCGAACCCGCTCGTCGCCTACAAGCGCGAGGCGCACGACATGTGGGAGCAGCTGCTGGGCAACATCCGCGCGGCCGTCGCGCGCCAGATCTTCCACGCTCGCCCCGTCGCGCAGCCTCGCGTCGAGCCGGTGGTCCCGCAGAACGCGTTGGCGACCGGCCCGGGCGACCCGGACGGGGCCGGCGAGGACGACGGCGGCGGCGTGGCGACGGCGACGCGGCGCACGCGCGTGCGCAAGGTGGGACGCAACGCGCCCTGCCCCTGCGGTTCCGGCAAGAAGTACAAGCGCTGCTGCGGAGCCTCGCTGTGAGCCCCGCGCGACGCACCGCCACGCGCGAGCGCGCGCACGTCGAGACCAACGGCGCCGGCCCCGCCGACTCGGAGCCTCCGCCGCCGCTGGAGGCAGACGAGGGCGTCCGTAGCTTCCTCGAGGCGATCGAACGCGGCGAGCCGTGGTACCCGGCGCTGCTCGACGTGATCGCGCGCTGGGTGACGCCGGAGGAGCAGGCCGACGGCGTCGCCTATCGCTACCTGATCGGCGGCGAGGCCTTCGATTGGCTGCGCCTCGCCGAGCGACTGATCGACGCGGCGGGCGATGCGATCCCGGCGGTCGAGGCGGAGCGGCTGCTGTTCGAGGGCGAGCCGCCGCCGGGCCACGACGGCAGCGAGGAGGCATTCGCCCGCGCCATCGGCCACGAGAAGCATCGCGCGCACCTCAACTTCCAGTACGGGGTGACCGTCGAGGAGGTGCTGTTGCTGCAGGCCGAGCTGGAGCTAGTGAAGGCGCGAAACCTCGAGGGTCCGCGCGGAAGCCCGCCCGATGTCGCGGCCTACGAGCGGGTCTACGGACGCACGCTGGCGGAGTTGCAGGTCGAGTACCGCGCCGAGACGGGCGACGTGCTGCCGCAGCGCGCGCTCCAATGGCAGCTGCGGGCGTTCACCTACTGGTGCTCGAAGTTCCGCTTCCGCCTGGCGGAGCCGGCGCGTGTCGCCTCGGACACGCGCAAGGCGCTGGCTCTCCTCTCGCGCATGGAGGCGGAGCGCGTCCCGCGCGAGATCCGCCGGCCCCACCGCGACGACCGCGAGGTGGTCGAAGGGGCGGCGCGGGCTCCGCGCCGGAGGCGGCGGGCGAGGGCTCGCTAGCCGCGCACGATGACGCCGCACGCCACGCGGTCGCCCGCCTCGGGTGCTTCGCCGTAGCTGTCCGGCTTCGCGTGGACGATGATCGCCGAGCCGTCGTCGTCGAAGAGCGAGTGATCGGCGTCCGCGTCCAGTGTCACGGCGGCCGTGAAGTAATCGGCGCGGGCCGCGCCGTCGGCGCCGGCGTGGATGTTCGGGAGGTCACCGGCGTGTGATCCGCCCTCGTGCATCAGGCCGTGTCCCTCGCCGCCGGGCGCGTAGTGGCCGCCGGCCGCCGTGAAGTCCGGGGTGCAGGCGCCCACGGAGTGGATGTGGAAGCCGTGCGCGCCGGGCGAGAGGCCGTGCACGTCTGCTTCGATCAGCACGCCGTTCGGGCCTTGCGTGAACGTCACCGTGCCCATCGCGTCGCCGTCCGGACCGGCCAGGCTCGCCGAGGCGCGCGCCCCCACGTCTGAGGGCTCCGAATCGCCGCCGCAGGCAGCCGCCGCCAGGATCGCGAACAGCGCTGCTCCGCCAAGGATGTTGAGCGTTCGAGTCATGCTGGGGGTACCTCGCCTGTGAACCGGCCCGTTCGATCCTAACGTCACACGGTGGCCACTCTTCTGCAAGGGTGGTGCATACAAGCAACGGCCCCGGGGCGAACCCCGGGGCCGTCGACTGTGCGCCGCTGCGGCCGGGAGGAGAGCCGCGTGGGCGGGACTAGCTTGTCTTATTCCCGAGTAGCTGCGACAGGTGCCGGGCTTCTGAGATAGGGGCCAGG
>VXOS01000150.1:891-2543 GCA_009839925.1 Chloroflexota bacterium | reverse complement strand
CCGCCCCCCGCCGGGCACGGGCCCCCACGGCGCACGAGACTTCTGAGGCAGGCGACGGCCCGGCGAGCCCCCTCACCCCCACCCTCTCCCCCAGGAGAGGGCCGGATCGGATCCGGTCCCTCTCACCAAGGGAGCGGGCTCAGCCCGCTCCCCAGTGGCAAGCGGGCCGCCGCGCACGTAGCATCGGGCGCGCGCACGCCGCCGCCTCCCCGGCGAGGACGCCTCGAACGATGTCCGACGAGCAGCAGGCCGATCTCCCGGAGGAGGGAGCTGAGCAGCAGGAGCAGCCGGGACGGCTGCGCTCGCCGCTGCTCGACGACGGCCAGCCTGCGTTCCACTGGTGGCTGTTCCTCCCCGGTCTCGCCATCGCGCTGCTCTGGGCGCTCTATAGCGGGGTGACCGCCGAGGAGGGCGGGGTGGGCGAGTTCGTCGCGCAGCTGCTCTGGCCGGGCCCCGTGATCCTCGTGGTGACGACGATCGCCGCCTGGCTCGGCTGGCGGCTGGACCTCGACTAGGCCGGGACGGACGCGATGCTGCACCTCTACCTCGGATCGACGCAGGCCAACCGCGACTCGGACGACTTCCGCCTGCGCGAGGCCTACCGCGCCCTGCGCGCGCGCCTCGACACGGACGGGATGCTCGATCTCAACACGGCGGAGCTGCCAGTTCGCGGACTGACGCCCGAGGCGCTCGCCGGCCAGGCCTCGACGGCGCCCTTCCTCGCCAACGCGCGTGTGATCGTGGTCGAGGGCCTGATCGTCTCGCTCGGCGCGGGCCGCGCCGTCGCCGACGACTGGCAGCCGCTGCTCGACGCGCTGCCGGCCCTGCCGGAGACCAACCACCTGGTCCTGCTGGAGCCTGCCCCGACGCGAGAGGCGCGCACGACGCTTGGCCGCTCGCCGCTGCTGCGCGCGCTGCGCGCCCTCGAGGGCGCCGACGTGCAGCAGTTCGAGGCCTTGCGCCACGGCCGCGGCGGCAACGAGGTGGCCGCTTGGCTGCTCGAGCGCGCGCGGCGGATCGGCGCGGAGATCGAGCGAGCCGCTGCCGAGCGCCTCAGCCAGCTGCTCGGCGCGGACCTCTGGGCGCTCCACAACGAACTCGACAAGCTCGCGCGCCATGCCGGGGAGCGCCCGGTCTCGGTCGCCGACGTCGAGCTACTCACCACCGCCGCGCGCGACGAGGACGTCTTCGCGCTCGTCGACGACGCCGTCGAGGGCCGGACGCCGCAGGCGCTGTTGCGGCTGCGCGGGCTGATCGAGGGGGGCGCCGAGCATCCGGGGCGCCTGCAGGCGCTGATCGCGCGTCAGTTGCGCAACCTGATCCGCGCCGCCGAGCTGATCGAGCAGGGCGCGAGCCGCGAGGAGATCGGCCGCGCCACCGGCGTGACGCATCCCTACCCGCTCGGCCGCCTCGTCACCCAGGCCGAGGCGATCGGCCGCCCCGCGGCGGAGCGCGCGTTGCGCGCGGTGGAGGCGGCGGACCACGCGGTCAAGACGGGCCGCTATGCGGACGTGCTCGCCCTCGAGCTGCTGCTCACGAGCCTGCCGGGGGCCGCGGGGCCGGGGGGCGGGCCGGGGGCGCGCCCCGGGGGGGCCCCCGGGCGGGGGGGGGGGGCGGGGGGGGGGGGGGGCGGCCCGCCCCCCCCCCCCCCC
>VXOS01000150.1:0-881 GCA_009839925.1 Chloroflexota bacterium | reverse complement strand
AACTCCGTCTGGTGGGCTGGGACTTGTGAATAACACACCCCCCGGGCGCGGGCGGCGGGGGGGGGGGGGGCGCACCCCCGCGCCCCGCGCCCGTCATTCCGGCGAAAGCCGGAATCCAGGCTCGGTGGCCGGACTGCTGCCTCAATGGGCTGGTGCGCCCTCGGGGCTCTTGCCCGGCGCGTCGGGCGGGCTGCGCCCGCTCCCCCCTCACCCTCCGCCCTCTCCCGCGGGGGGGGGGGACCGGGGGGGGGGGGGGGCGAAGCCCCCCACAGGCGACGAGCGGGTTGCGTCGGAGAGCCGTGGGCGCCGGCGCTACGAGAGGCGGATCGAGGAGAGGACGCGGCCCTGCACCTCGACGTTCTCGGGCGCGGTGTAAATCGGGTCCATCGCCGAGTTCATCGGCTGCAGGCGGATGCGGCTGCCCTCGTGGAAGAACTTCTTGAGCGTCGTCTCGTTCTCGTCGCGCAGCCAGACGGCCACCATGTCGCCGTCGTCGCAGCTCTGCGTCGGCTCGAGGATGACGATGTCCCCGTCGTCGATCAGCGCGTCGATCATCGAGGTGCCCTGAACCTTCAGCGCGAAGGCGTTGGAGCGCCCTCGGGTCTGCGCCTCGGTGACGGCGACTTCGTCGTAGCCGGGGGGCAGCGTGTCGGGGGGCATCGGGATCGGTGAGCCGGCTGCGATCGCGCCGACGAGCGGCACGGTCATGCTGCCGCGCCGCCGCCCGGTGCCGTCGAGCAGCTCGATTGCGCGCGAGACCTCGCGATCGCGCCGGATGTAGCCGCGCTCCTCGAGGCGCTTCAGGTTGTAGTCCACGACCGAGGTGGAGGAGATCTCGCAGCCCTGCTGGATGTCGCGGATCGAGGGCGGGTAGTCCTTCT
>VXOS01000197.1 GCA_009839925.1 Chloroflexota bacterium | reverse complement strand
GTGGGGGCCGCCCCCCCCCCCGCCCGCGCGGGGGCGGCGGGGCCCCGCGGCGGGGCGGCCCCTTGCAATGCCTCCCAGCCCACCGGCACGACCTTCACCTCGCGGCCGGCCACGCCGCCGACGGCCGCGCGCATTGCGTCGAGCACGGCCGGATCACCGAGCGCCTTCTCCACGAGGAACTTCGACTGGAAGCCGATCTCGACCGTATCGCCCTCGAAGCTCTTGATGTAGCAGCGGGAGTTGAGCAGTGCGCCCGCCGTCTGGTGCGCGGTGCGCGCGCCGTCGCGGATCTCGGCGTGGCGTTCGCGCAGCGCGGCGAGCTCGGGCGAGGCGTCCTCGCCCTCGGGCAGCACGGGAGGAGGCGGCCCGCGGCGGGCGGGCGTGGTCGCGCGCTGGGCGGCCGCGGGCGCCGGCTCGGCGCGCGGCTGCGGCGGACGCGGCCCGCGAGGCGCAGCCGGCTGCTGCCCGCCGCGCGGCTGGCGTGGGGCTCGCTCACGGCGCGGGGCCGCCTCGCGGCGCGCCTGCGCGGGCGGCTGCTGTGCCGCCTGCACGGGCTGGGGCGCCGCCTCGGGCGTCGCGAGGGCGTCCCCCTCCGCCGGCAGCCCGACGGCGAGCGAGGCGAATGCGATCTCCGCCGGCAGCGCGTCGTAGGCGTCGCCCGCGAAGTCGATCTCACCGAGCGCGCGCAGCGCGGCCACGATGTCCGCCGCCTGTGTCTCCTCGGCGATCGGCCGCATTTCCGACAGCTGGGCGTCGGACAGCCCCAGCTCCTCTTGCGCGCCCGCGCGCAGCAGCAGCAGCGTGCGCAGCGTCTGCACCACCTCGCGCACGAACGCCCGCACCTCGATGCCGTCGTCGCGCACGGAAGCGAGCAGGGCGAGGCCGGCAGGCAGGTCACGGCTCACCGCCGCGCGGGCGAGCGCTGTCGCACGGTCATCGACGACGAGGCCGAGACCGCGCTGCACCGCCTCGAGGTCCAGCTCGCTGCCGTGGTAGGCGGCGAGCTGGTCGAGCAAGTTCACGGCGTCGCGGAACGAGCCGCCGGCCTGGCGTGCGATCAGTTCCGGGCCGCCCTCGGCGACGCTGATGCCCTCGCCCTCGGCGATCACGCCGATGCGTTCGACGAGCGCGGGCAGCGAGGCGCGGCGGAAGTCGAAGCGCTGGCAGCGCGAGCTGATCGTCGGCGGGATGCGGTGCGGCTCGGTGGTGGCGAGCACGAAGATGACGTGTGCGGGCGGCTCCTCCAGTGTCTTGAGCAGCGCGTTGAAGGCCGCGTCCGTCAGCATGTGGACCTCGTCCACCAGGTAGACCTTGTACGTGCCCGCGTTGGGCGCGTAGCCGACGCTCTCGCGCAGCGCGCGCACCTCGTCGATGCCGCGGTTGGAGGCGGCGTCGAGCTCGATCAGGTCCAGCGCGCGGCCCTCGTTGAAGGCGAGGCAGGACGTGCAAGCGTTGTCCGGCTCACCCTCCCGGGGCGCCTGGCAGTTCACGGCCTTGGCGAGGATGCGCCCGGTGCTGGTCTTGCCGGTGCCGCGAGGGCCGGTGAAGAGGTAGGCGTGGGCGGGCGAGCCCGCGGCAACCGCGTTACGCAGCGTCGTGGTGATCGGGTCTTGTCCGGCGACATCGGCGAAGCCGCCGGGGCGCCACTTGCGGTAGAGGACTTCCTGGCTCACCGACACCCCATGCGCCGGCCGGGGGACTCGGCCGTCGCCGCCCGGCCAGTGTAGCAGCGCGGCGCGCCGCAGGCCGTCCAATCGCCGCCAATCGCACTCGCGGCGCGCAATCGCGGCCGCCTGTACCCTCGATCCATGGCGTACCAGATCTCGATCGAAGTGGACGGCGCGGCGCGCGACCTGGACGCGCGGCCGGTGCGCGCGATGATCCGCCGCGCCCTCGTCAGCGAGGGCCTGGACGCCGCCGCCGTGGCCCTGCTCTTCGCCGGCGACGAGCTGCTGCTGCGGCTCAACCGCGAGCACCGCGGCATCGAGGACTTCACGGACGTTCTCGCCTTCCCCGCCGAGGAGGGCGAGACGGCGCCGAACGACGATCCGCGCAGCGACGAAGAACCGCCGCCCTTCCTCGGCGACATCGCCGTCTCCACGCCCGCGGTGCGCCGTCAGGCCGAGGACGCCGGCCTGGCCTTCGAGGCCGAGCTGCACCACGTGGTGCTGCACGGCCTGCTCCACCTGCTCGGCTACGACCACGACGCGGCCGAGGACGCCGTGGCGATGCGCGAGCGCGAGGAGGCCGTGCTCGGCGGCGAGATCCACGCCGCCGGCGGCGGCCACGGCATGCACCGCGACTGACGGGTCTGCGCTCGCTAGTCTCGAGGGCGCCTCGAAGCTTATTGCTCGCGAGGGACTCGGACGGGCACGCGCCGGCGCGCGGCGCCCCCTCACCCCCGCCCTCTCCCGCGAGGGGAGAGGGGGTCGGAGGGGTCGACCCCAACCGGGAGCCGTGGGGCGCGGCCCGCGCGCAAGACGTGCGCCTGCCCCCGGCCTGCCGTTGCGCTCCGGATCCGGCGGGGTGTGGGGGCTGCGCCCCCACAAAGGGG
>VXOS01000020.1 GCA_009839925.1 Chloroflexota bacterium | reverse complement strand
GCGGGGGGGCGCCTTTTTTTTTAAACCCCCCGGCGGCGGGGGGGGGGTGGGGGCCCGCCCCCCGGGCCCCCGGCGGGCGCGGGGGGGGGCCCCCCCCCGCGCCCCCTACAATCGCCACCAGCACCGCGCGCGCCGCGGTCCCCGGGCGGGAGAGCGACCATCAGCGACGGGACGGCTGCCAGCGAGGCGACCGGCGCCGCCGAGGCGCCGGAGATGTCGGGCGTCGCCGCGCGCCCCTTCCTCAAGTGGGCCGGCGGCAAAACGCAGATCCTCGAAGAGCTCGTCGCACGGGCCCCCGAGCGCATCGACACCTACTACGAGCCCTTCGTCGGCGGGGGCGCGCTCTTCTTCCGCCTCGCCGCGGACCCGGAGCGCCGGCCGCGCCACGCCGTGCTCAACGACCTCAACCACGAGCTGATCGCCGCCTTCCGCGCGGTCCGCGACGACGCCCGGGCGCTGATCGAGCGGCTCGGTGCGCTGGAGCGCGCGTACCTCGATCTCGATGCCGAAGGGCGGGGGGAGTGCTACTACGCCGTGCGCCAGGAGTACCGCGACGTCATCGCGGGCGGAGGGGCCGATGACATCGAGGTCGCCTCGCGGCTGATCTTCCTGAACAAGACCTGCTTCAACGGCCTCTACCGCGTCAACCGGCGCGGCGAGTTCAACGTGCCGCACGGGCGCTACGTCCGCCCGCGCATCCTCGACGCCGCCGGGCTCGAGGCCGCCTCGGCCGCGCTCGCCGGTGTCGAGCTGCGCAGCATGGACTTCAAGGAGGCGTGCGTGGGCGCGGGCGCGGGCGACTTCGTCTACTTCGACCCGCCGTTCCAGCCGCTGTCGGAGACATCGAGCTTCACTGCCTACACGGAGGGCGGGTTCGGGCGCGACGACCAGCTGCGGCTCAAGTTCTGCATCGACGGGCTGCGCGAGCGCGGCGCGCCGGTGCTGCTCTCCAACTCGCCTGACCCGTGGGTGCGCGGCCTCTACGAGGGCAGCCGTTACGAGATCGCGCACACGCCCGCCCGCCGCGCGATCAACTCACGCGGCAACGGCCGCGGCCCGATCGACGAGCTGGCGATTACCAGCTACCAGCCGCCCTCGCCAGCCTCGCCGCCGGGCGCGGAGCAGCCCGGGGCGCGCTAGAATCGCCGCACTCCCCACGGTTCCGAGGTGACCTCATGGCCTGGTACGACCTGCTCGACTGCGAACTCGGGACGCTCTTCGTGGGCGGCTCCGGCGCGGGGCTGCACCGCGTCAACTTCCTGCGCGGCGAGCACGCGCTGGACGACGAGCTGCTGGCGCTGGAGGACGAGACCGGCGAGGCGGCCGAACAGGATCCCGAGGCCGCGCGTCCGGCCATCGAGGCGCTCGCCGCCTACTTCGGCGGCGCGCCCGCCGAGTTCGACGACCCGTGCGCGCTGCCGCTCGCGCCGCGCGGCACGCCGTTCCAGCAGCGCGTCTGGGAGCAACTGCGCGCGATCCCGACGGGCGCCACGCGCTCGTACGGCGAGATCGCGGCTGCGGTCGGCAAGCCGGGCGCGGCGCGCGCCGTCGGCGGCGCGGTCGGCAGCAACCCGATCTCGCTGATCGTGCCCTGCCACCGCGTCGTCGCCTCCGACGGCTCGATCGGCGGCTTCGCCTCCGGGCTGGACCGCAAGCGCTGGCTGCTCGTCCACGAGGGCGTCGAAGGCTACGCCGCGTAGCCGCAAGCCCCCTTAAGCGATGCCGAGGTGGTCGAGCAGCTCCGGCAGCCGCTCGATCTCGATGTCCGGGCGCACGTCGTGGGCCGGGACCAGCGGGTTCGTGCGCTGGGCGGTGCGCAGCCCCGCGCGCTGCGCGCCGAAGATGTCGTCCCACGGCCGGTCGCCGACGAAGAGCGCCCTCGAGGGGTCGCGCATGCCGATTGCCGCGAGGGCGGCCTTGAAGGCGCTCGGGTGCGGCTTCATGTAATCGAGCTCGCAGGTGTAGAGCCGCGCGTCCAGCAGCCCGTCCAGCCCGTCGCGGCGCAGGAAGCGCTCGTGGAAGCGCCGGGGCCAGTGCGTGTTGGAGAGCATCGCCGTGCGCAGCCCGTGCGCGCGGAGCGTCTCCAGCGTCGGCGCGGCCTCGGCGTCGTGCTCGATGTGCGGCGCCCAGGCGTTCAGGTACGCCTCGGCGGCGGCCTCGAGGGCGGAGGATGGCGCGCTCGCGCCGAGCCGCCCGTGTGCCTCGACGACGATGCCGGCGAGCGCCCCGGCGTGCGGGTGCTCGTGCTCGGTGCGATCCCAGAACTCGGCTTCGACCGTGCCGAGTAGC
This sequence comes from Chloroflexota bacterium, assembly GCA_009839925.1. Classification (GTDB taxonomy): domain Bacteria; phylum Chloroflexota; class Dehalococcoidia; order UBA2979; family UBA2979; genus VXMT01. Next base: position 289 of record VXOS01000020.1, on the reverse strand, counting down.
TGCGTGATCTCCTCCGCGTCCTGCTCGGCGTGCGGCGCGAGTACCTCGGCGGCGGGGCCCCACAGCGACTTCGTGCTTACCGAGGTGGCCCACGTCGAGAGCGTGCCGCCCCAGTCGAAGATCACCGCCTCGATGCCGGCGTCGCTCAGGCTCATCGCCGCTCCTCGTCGCGTTCGCGCAGCGCGCGCAGCATCGCACGGATCCCTTCACTCCGGCGAAGGCCGGAATGACGGGAAGGGGGTGCATCTCCTCCGGCCCCCTCTCCTGGGGGAGAGGGTGGGGGTGAGGG
>VXOS01000037.1 GCA_009839925.1 Chloroflexota bacterium | reverse complement strand
CGATGCCGCTCGCGCGGCGCGCCTTCCAGGTGCTGCAGGACCAGCTCGAACGCGAAGCCGAGGAGATACCGCCGCCGCCACTGCTACAGCCCGAGCCGCGCGTCCGCGAACGCGTCCGCGCCGAGCGAGCGGCCGACGGCGTGGCCGTGGTGCACGGCCCGACCGCAGAGTGGCTCGCGATGACGCTCGACATCGAGGATGTAGAGGCGCGCGAGGAGCTCCTCGACCGCCTCAGGCGCCTCGGCGTGCAGCGGGCGCTGACCCGGCTCGGCGTGCGCGTGGGTGAGCGCATCCGCGTGGGCGAGGTGGAGCTCACGTGGGAGTGAGCGCTTCGACGCGGGTGGGGGTGCTCGGCGGGACGTTCGACCCGCCCCACCTCGCGCACCTGGTGCTCGCCGCCGCCGCTCGCCGGACGCTGGCCCTCGACCGGGTTGTGCTTGTGCCGGCGGGCGACCCGTGGCGCAAGGCGGACCGCGACGTGACACCTGCAAGGACGCGCCTCCGGCTGGTCGAGGCGGCGGCTGAGTCGCTGCCGTGGGCCGAGGTCAGCTCCGTCGAGGTCGAGCGCGAGGGGCCGACGTACACCCTCGAAACGTTCGAGGAGCTGGCGGCGGCCGAGCCGGATGCGGCCTGGTGGTTCCTGCTGGGCGAGGACGTCCTCGCCGACCTCCCGCACTGGCACGAGCCGCAACGGCTGGTCGAGGCGGTGCGCTTCGGCCTCGCGCAGCGCCCGGGTGCCGAACCGGCCGCGAGCACCCTCGGTGCAGTGCCGGGCCTGGCGTCACGCGTCGACCTCGTCCCCATGCCCGCGCTCGACGTCTCGGCGAGTGACCTGCGGGCCCGAATCGCGCGGGGCGCGCCGCCGACGCCGTTGCTACCGGTGGCCGTGCGGGCTGTCATTGACGAACTCGGGCTGTACCGCGGCGGCTGAATCCGGCCCCTCTCCCGCCCCGCGGGGTATTCCCCGCGTCGAGGCAAGGCGCGGGGAAGTGCCCGTGACTTGCCGACCTGGCCAGGCTGCGGGAGAGGGTTGGGGTGAGGGTCCGACGGCCCAGCAGGCACCTCGATGTTTACGGCACTACGCAGACCCCCCTCACCCTAGCCCTCTCCCCCCGCTGGGGGGCGAGGGGATCAGACGGCGGACGGCGAGGCCCGGCGGGCTCCTCGATGCTGCCTACGCCTCCTCGGGCGGACGTCCGATGAGGATCGAGGCGCGCGGGATGGGCGGGAACAGGAACGGGCGCAGCAGGGCGTCGGTGACGAACGGGAACCCGGCCGCATTCGCGAAGCGCATGAGCGCGGCCGTCGTGCGCATGTACGGGTCTGTCACGTGTGAGGCGATCAGGAGCTGGTTGAACGCGTCGAGGAGCCGCAGGCCGGTCGGCGCGAAGTCCCAGATCAGCGCCAGCCCACCGGGTGAGAGCACGCGGTATACCTCGTCCAGGAAGTCGCGCAGCCCGTTGTCGTCCAGGTGCTTGACCAGGTGCCCGCAGAGCACGAGCTGGAAGCTGCCGTCGACGAACGGGAGGCGCGTCGCCGTTGCCTGTACGAGCACGCTCGGCCGGCCCACGCGGGCCTCGTCCTCCGCGGCCAGCTTGAGCATGGGGCCAGAGAAGTCGATGCCCACCGGGTCGCGCTCGAAAGACACCTGGCGGTCGAGAAGTCGCAACAGCGCGCCCCGCCCCGTACCCACGTCGAGGACGCGCTCGGCTCCCGTGAGGTTGAGCTCGTCGGGGAGGCGGAGCAGGGGGCCGTTCACGAAGAACATCCCGCGCTCGGCGAGGAACCACCGCATGAGCACGCCGCTGGGCGACGGCACGCGCAGCCACCGGTTGTACTCAGAGAGGCGGGCTCGCTCGTGGGAGTCGGAGGTCACGTCCGCGATGGTGTCACGCCCGGCGCCGGTAGGCGAGTGCGGGGAACGGCCGGGCGGCTCAATCCTCCTCGGGGCGGAGGTCGAACGAGAGCCGCACGCGCGCCTCGACTCCGGCCGCCCAGTCACACATCTCGGCGAGCTCCGTGAGGCGCGGCGCGAGCTCGTCGTAGCCATCGAGGAGCCCGTCGAGCTCCTTGTCGCCGCCGGCGATGGCCGCCGTGACCGCGCGGCAGCACTCTGCGAGCGGCGCGGGGTCCTGCCAGGCGCGGTCGAGCTCGCGCTGGTCGGCGGTGTCCTCGACATCGCGGTCCGCGTAGCGCAGCAGCGGGCGCAGCTCGACCTTGAAGCGGCGCTGCATCCGCATCGCCGCCTGCGCCAGCTCGTGCTGGCCGCCGAAGCGGACCGAGTACGCCCACGAGGCGAAGAACAGCACGATGGTCGAGTCACCCCCGAAGGCGATCGGGCACGCCTCGTCGCCCTCGAACTCGACGTAGAGGCGCTGGGTCGGGGCGTCGGAGGTCACGAGGGCGCACCGAACCAGATGCCGAGGTACTTGGTGAACCAGAACAGCCCGGCGTACGTCGCGACGGCGGAGCCCACGAGCACCCCGAGCATGCGGCGGTAGCGGAACGCGCCCTCGATGGAACAGGCGCCGCGCCGCCGGAGGTGCAGCACCACGGCCGTGACCCCGCCGAGCGCGCCGGCGCCGC
>VXOS01000097.1 GCA_009839925.1 Chloroflexota bacterium | reverse complement strand
AGACCGCGGGAAGACTACCCGCTTGATAGGCCACAGGTGGAAGCGCAGCAATGCGTGCAGCTGAGTGGTACTAATGGTCGAGGGCTTGACCCTTCATCAAGCACCCTCGGCGTTCCCCGCCGTCGCCAACCGCCACCGTCACGCTCAGCTTCCGGCGGTCGCCGCCCCGGCGGCGCCCGCAGCCGGAGCACCGGAGCCGCTATACTGGTTCCAGCCGGAGCAGCGCCGGACCCGGAGCAATCCGGCCAGTGCAATCCGGAACGGCGCGGGATGGAGCAGTGGTAGCTCGTCGGGCTCATAACCCGAAGGTCGGGGGTTCGAATCCCTCTCCCGCTACCAAACCAATCACACGGGCGCAGCAATTGCTGCGCCCGTGCTGCGTCCAGGCCCTCGAGGGCGGCCCCCACGCTTGCCCGCCACCGCACCCGCCGCCATACTTGACCGTCCTGGTGGTTAGAGCGCGGTGGAACCACCCGTTCCCATCCCGAACACGGAAGTGAAACGCCGCAGCGCCAACGATACTCCCCGGGCAACCGGGTGCGGAAAATAGGCCACTGCCAGGACTCATGCGAGCCGGCCCACACGGCGCCGGCTCGCTCCGTGTCCGGGGCCCGTTCGCCCGCGGGCGGAGCGCTACCGGGGCGCGTGATATGATCCCCCGGCTGTCAGCGGCCCGTCGCAGGCCGCCGACGGCGAACCCAGGACAGGAGGACCGAACATACCTTGACGAACCCCGACACCCCGGAGCAGGCCGAGCCGCCGGCCGGCGCTCCCGCAGCGGTGGCCGAAGCCACCCCACCGCCCCAGCCCGAACCGACGCCAGCACCCGCACCCGCTGTCGAGGAAGAGATCCTCGACATGGGCGCGCTGCTCGACGCCGGCGAGGCGCCCGAACCGCGCCAGCTGCGCCGCGGCGAAGTGATCGAAGGCGCCGTGATGAGCATCGAGCGCGACGGCGTCCTCATCGACCTCGTCGACATCGGCTCCAAGTCCGAGGGCATCGTGCCCGTCCAGGAGATGCACTCGCTCGGCTCCGACCCGCTCTCCCGGCTCAGCATCGGCGAGAAGGTGCTCGCCTACGTGCAGCAGGCGGAAACCGAGGACGGCCAGGTCCAGCTCTCGATCGACCGCGCGCGCGGCGAACAGGGCTGGCGGATCCTGCAGGAGCGCTTCGAAAGCGGCGAGATCTTCGAGGCGGAGATCACCGGCTTCAACAAGGGCGGCCTGCTCGCCAACGTCGAGGGCGTCAACACCTTCATCCCGATGTCGCAAGTGGTCGGCGCCAAGCCCGGCAGCGACGGCGCCAACCCGCTCTCCGACCAGGTCGGCCGCGTGCTGCGCATGAAGGTGATTGAGATCAACCGCCGCCGCAACCGCGCCATCCTCTCCGAGCGCGCCGCCATGCAGGAATGGCGCGCCGAGCAGAAGGAGCGCCTGCTTGGCGAGCTCACCGAGGGCGAGATTCGTCGCGGCAAGGTCACCTCGATCCGCAACTTCGGCGTCTTCGTCGACCTCGGCGGCGCCGATGGCCTCGCGCACCTCTCCGAACTCTCCTGGGACCGCAACGCAGACCCGGAGCAGCTCTTCAGCATCGGCCAGGAGATCGACGTCTTCGTCATGCGGATCGACCGCGAGAACAAGAAGATCGCGCTCTCCGTACGCCGCGCCGCGCCCGAGCAGTGGCAGGACCTGATCGCCCGCTACGAGGTGGGCGACGTCGTGCCCGGCGTCGTCACCAAGGTCGTGGCCTTCGGTGCGTTCACGCGCCTGCCCGGGCCCGTCGAGGGACTCGCCCACGTCTCGGAGCTGGTCGACCGGCGGATCAACGCGCCCGACGAGATTCTCTCCGAGGGCGACGTCGTGCCGCTCAAGATCGTGCGGATCGAGCACGACCGGCATCGCCTCGGGCTTTCGCTGCGCGAGGGCCGGCAGGAAGCCGAGATCCGCGGCTGGGGCTTCGACGACCACGGGCGCGTCATGGGCATCGCCGACGAGGCGCGCGAGGAATTCCCGAACGAGTGCGCCGCCGTCGAAGAGCGCTATGCCGCGCGGCAGGCCGAGGCCGAGGCGGAGCGGGAAGCCCGCGCCGAGGAGCGCAGCCGCCGCGGTGGCGGCGCCGCCGACCAGGGCGCCCCGCGCCGCCCGGAGGCCCCGCCGATGACGGCGATGGCCGCCGCGATGAAGCAGGCGCAGGAGGAACTCGCCTCCCAGGAGTCCCAGGACGAATAGCTCAGCCGGCGGCGTCCTCGCAGCAGAACACACCGGCCGGTCCTCGGACCGGCCGACGCCTTGTGTGAGCGGGCACGCAACCGACGGTTGACGTAAGCGTTCGCCGCCGTTCCTCTGCCTCGAACGCCGCTCGGGGCCGTGGTAGCCTTAATGCGCACGACGGGAGTGGCGGGATGGCGGACCGGTTCGACAAGTTCACCGAACGGGCCCGCCGTGTGCTCACCCTCGCCCAGGAGGAAGCGCAACGCTTCAACCACAACTACATCGGCACTGAGCACCTCCTGCTCGGCCTCGTCCGCGAGGGCGACGGCGTGGCGGCCAAGGTGCTCTCCAACCTCGGCGTCGAGCTGAACAAGGTCCGCTCCGCCGTC
>VXOS01000042.1 GCA_009839925.1 Chloroflexota bacterium | reverse complement strand
CCCGCCGGGGCCAGACCTCCGCCCGGGGGCGGGGGGCTCGGCCGCGGTCGAGCACGACGACGTCGTAGGGGTGGACCGTCGCCTTCTCCAGCGCGGAAGCGCCGTCGAAGGCGACGTCGACGGCGAGCCCGTCGCGGCGCAGGCCTCTCGCGATCGCGTTCGCGAGGTCGCGCTCGTCCTCCACCAGCAGCACGCGCATCGGGGTTGCTCCTTCAGCCCGTCGCCCACATGCAGGCTATCCCTTCGACCCTAACGCGAACGTAACGTACGCGGCGCGCGAGGTTACGAGGGCGTTATTCGACACGGTGCACTGTTGCGCCGACCTGCCGCCGATTCTCCGACCGGGATGTGAGAGCCGACCATGAGCGACGTTGACATCGATCTCCTGATCCGCGGCCGCCGTTCGCGCAGGCGCTGGCTGGTGCTGGCGGCCGCGGTGGCGATCGCGGCGGCCGCTGCCGCCGCGTTCCTGCTGCTCCAGCCCGACGACGCCGAGGTCGTCGCCGAGCCGCAGCAAGTCGAGGCCGTCGAGGGGCAACTCAGCACCACGGTCGACCTCTCCGGCTCGGCCGAGGCGGAGCGCAGCGCCGACCTCAGCTTCGGCGCCGCCGGCATCGTCGCCTCCGTCGCCGTGGAGAGCGGCGACTCGGTGCAGGCCGGGGACGCGCTCGCGGCGCTCGATGACGGCGATGCCCGACGGCGGGTCGAGACCGCCGAGGTGCAGCTGCGTCTGGCGCAGTTGCGCCTCGACGCCCTCGAGGCCGATCCGGACGCGTCCGCCATCGCATCCGCCAGACAGTCGATCGAGTCGTCGGAGGCGCAGGTCGTCAACGCGGAGCAGGCGCTGGCGCGGCTCTCCGAGCCGCCGGACGCGAGCGCCCTGGCGAGTGCGGAGCAATCCGTCGCGAACGCCCTCGGCCAACTCTCGAGCGCCGAGGAGGCGCTGGCGCGCCTCTCCGCGCCGCCGGAGGCGAGCGCACTGGCGAGCGCGGAACAGGCCGTGGCGAACGCCCTCGTACAGCTGTCGAACGCCGAGCAGGCCCTGGCGCGGCTCTCCGAGCCGCCCGAGGCGAGCGCACTGGCGAGCGCGGAGCAATCCGTCGCGAACGCCCTCGGGCAACTCTCGAGCGCGGAGGAGGCGCTGGCCTCGCTCGTCGCCGACGCGGGCGAGACCGAGATCGCCTCCGCACGGTCGGCGGTCACGCAGGCGCAGGCGCAGCTCTCCGGCGCGATCACCCGGGCGGACGACGCATGGCACGCCCTCGAAGACGCATTCGAGGCGTACTGTGAGAGCTACGACCACCTTCCCGATGTGACCGAGACGACCTGCGCAGCCACGTTGCCACTCTCCGACGCGCAGATCGCCGTGCTCCGCGACTCCTTCGAGGACCGGTCGAGCAACTATCAGCGCGCCGCGAACGCGCTGATCAACGCCAACGTCACGTTCATCAGCAACGACGCGGCCAGACAGTCGGCCGTCACGACGCTCTCCTCGGCGGAGGAGCGACTCGCGGACCTGCTCGCGCCCGTCTCCGCGCAGGACCGCTACCAGGCCGAGCAGTCGGTGGAGGCGGCGCGGGCGAATCACGCGGCGGCCGTCGCCCGCCTCGAGGATCTCACGGCGGAGCCCAGCGAGGAGGACCGCTTCCAGGCTCAGCAGTCGCTGGAGGCGGCACAGGCGAACCACGCCGCGGCCGTCGCCCGCCTCGCTGACCTGCGCGCGGAGCCCGCCGAGGGCGACGTGTACCAGGCAGAGCAGGCCGTGGAAGCGGCGCGGGCGAATCATGCGGCGGCCGCCGCCCGCCTCGAGGAGCTGCGCGCGCCTGCCGGCGAGGGCGAGATCGAGCAGGCGCGCTCGTCGCTCGAGAGCGCGCGCGCCAGCCTCGCCAGCGCGCAGGCCCGCTACGACGAGCTGGCGGCGGGCGCGACCGCGAACGCGATCGCGCAGCAGGAACAAAGCGTGCGGCTGGCCGAGATCTCCCTCGAGGAGGCGCGCACCGCTCTCGCCGAACTCACGATCCGCGCGCCCTTCGACGGGATCATCGAGGCCGTGAGCGTCCACCCCGGCGATCGCGTGGCGGCCAACTTCGCCGCGTTCTCCCTGAGCACGACCGACCGCATGGTGATCGCGCTCACCGTCACCGAGGCGGACCTGCTCGCGCTCGAGGTCGGCCAGGTCGGTCTCGCATCGTTCGACGCCATCGACGATCTCGAGTACCCGGTGCGCATCGCCTCGATCAGCCGCCTGCCGAACGCTGCACAGGGGGTAGTGACCTACGACGTGCAGGCGCGACTGCTTGCCGGAGCGGAGATCGCCCAGGCCGCGAGCGAGATCGCCGTCCTCGGCGACCAGACCGGGAGCCTCGCGGCGATCCTCGGCGGCGCGGCGGCCGGAGGATTCGCGGGTGGCGCTGGCGCCGGTAGTGGAGCCGGAGACGGCGCCGACGCCGGGGGCGGCACGGGAGCCCGAGGCGGAGGCGCTGCTGGCGCAGGCGGCCGGGCCGGCGGCGGGCTGCTCGCCCAGATCGAGCTGCCGGAGGGCATGACGATCCGCGACGTGCTGCAGGCGCTGGCCGCCGGCGAGCCGCTGCCGGAGGGCGTGATGCTGCCCGAGGGCTTCGAGATCCCGCCGCAACTCCTCGAGCGGCTCGCGGGCGGCGGTTTCGGCGCGGGCGGTCAACAGGGCGCGGCCGGGCAGGGCGCGCTCGCCACCCGGCCGCTGCCCGCGCCCGGCATGAGCGCCAGCGTCACGATCCTTACCGAGCTGCGCGAGCCCTCGGTGCTCGTCCCGATCGCCGCGTTGCGCCAGCTCGACGGCGAGTGGTTCGTGACGATCCCGGCGCCCGTACCAGGCGACGACCCGGCAGCCCGCGCGTTCGAGCGCGTGACCGTCGAGATCGGCGAGACCGACGGCACGCATGTCGAGATCACGAGCGGCCTCGAGGCCGGCGCAGTGCTGCTGATCGGCGCGGATAGCGCGGGCATCGCCTTCAGCGCGACGCAGCGGCAACTGCAGCAGCAACTCCCGGCCTTCGGGCCCGGTCGCTTTTTCGGGGGCGGCGGGGGCGGAGGCGGCCAGTGATCCGCCTGCACGAGGTGACCCGCGTCTACGCCACCGGCGAGACGGCGGTGCACGCCCTCGCCGGCGTCAGCCTCGAGATCGGGCGGGGCGAGTTCGTCGCGATCATGGGGCAGTCCGGCTCCGGCAAGAGCACGCTGATGAACATCATCGGCCTGCTCGACCGCCCGAGCAGTGGCGAGTACGGCTTCGGCGGCCGCGATGTCGCGCAGCTCTCCGAGGACGCCCGCGCCCGGCTGCGCGGCAGCGCCTTCGGGTTCGTCTTCCAGTCCTACAACCTGCTGGCGCGCATGACCGCCCTCGAGCAGGTCGAGCTGCCGCTCATCTACCAGGGAGCTCCCGACCGCAAGCGGCGGGCCGCCGAGGCCCTCGTGCGCGTCGGCCTGCAGGACCGCATCACGCACCTGCCGACCGAGCTGTCCGGCGGCGAGCAGCAGCGCGTCGCGATCGCACGCTCGCTCGTCGTGAACCCGCTCGTGCTGCTCGCCGACGAGCCGACGGGCGCCCTCGACACGGCGACCGGCCACGAGCTGATGACGCTGTTCAGCGAGCTGGTGGAACAGCAGGGGCTGACGGTCGTGCTCGTGACCCACGAGGCGGAGGTCGCCGCCTACGCGAAGCGCACCGTGCGCATGCGCGACGGGCGGATCATCGAGGACAGCGGCTCCCCGGTGACCGCTGCCGCGGCGGGCGGGCCCGCGCCGTGAGCCCGCTCGACGCCTTCCGCATCGCGCTGCGTGCGATCTTCGCGAACCGGCTGCGCAGCGCGCTCACCTCGCTCGGCCTCGTGATCGGCGTCAGCTCGGTGATCGTGCTGATCGCCGTCGGGCAGGGCACGCAGCGCGGCGTCACCGACCAGATTCGAGGGCTCGGCACGGACCTGATCTTCATCGAATCGAGCGCGGCGGCGACCACGTCGCAGACGGGAGGCCTCGGCGGGCTTGCGCAGTCCACGCTGGTGCAGGGCGACGCGATCGCTATCGCCGACGACGCGATCCCCGGCGTCGTCTCGGTCGCGGCGCAGATCGCGGTCGATGCGCAGGCGGTCGCCGGTTCGAACAACGTCGGCGCGGAGATCGTCGGCACCTCGAGCACGTACGCCGAGGTGCGCGACCTGGGGATCGGCTCGGGCACGTTCATCACCCCGTTGCACGACGAGGACGGCTCGCTGGTCGCCGCGCTGGGGGCGCGAGTCGCCGACACCCTTTATCCGGGCCTCGATCCCGTCGGGCAGGAGGTACGCCTCTCCTTCGCGGGCGGGCGGATCACGTTCCCCTTCATCGTGGTCGGCGTGCTCGATGAGCAGGGCGGCGCGAGCGAGGCGAACGACCAGGTCTTCGTCCCGCTGAGCGGCGTCGCCGGCCGCCTGCGTTTCCTCTACACGCCCACCGGCGACCTGCGCGTCACGCAGATCGACATCCAGACCGCCAGTGGCGCCGACGAACAGCGCGTCAAGGACGAGGTCAGCGAGCTGCTGCTCTTCCTCCACGAGACGCCGGAGCCGGACTTCGTGATCCAGAGCCAGGACGACCTGATCAGCGCCGCCACCGAGGTCAGCAACACGCTCTCGATCCTGCTCGGCAGCATCGCCGGCATCTCGCTGCTCGTCGGCGGGATCGGGGTGATGAACATCATGCTCGTCTCCGTCACCGAGCGGACGCGCGAGATCGGCATCCGCCGCGCCGTGGGCGCGACGGCGGGCGACATCGTGAAGCAGTTCGTGACCGAGGCGCTGACGCTCAGCCTCTTCGGCGGTGTGGTCGGGATCGCGATCGGTATCGGCGCCTCGCTCGCCGTCGACGGACGCGAGCTGGGCGGCCAGGAGATGACGACGCTGATCCAGCCCTGGAGCATCGCGATGGCGTTCCTGGTGGCGGCCGGCGTGGGCTTCGCGAGCGGCAGCTACCCCGCCTACCGCGCGACCACCGTCGACCCGATCGCCGCGCTCCGCAACGAGTAGCAGCCGACCGCCCTCGAGGAGCCCCGCGAACTGATCGGAAAGTCAACAGAGGGCTTACGGAGACCTTACGCGCTGCTCGCTAGCCTCCCCGCGTGCCCTGGAGCAGCAGGCTCCACCGGGCGGGAGGAACGGCCGAATGAGACGAACGAAGATCATCCTCGCCGCACTCGCCGGGGGAGCCGCCGCACTGCTGCTGATCGGCAGCGCGATGGCACACCCCGGCGGGATCGTCGACCGCATCGACGTGCTCGCGGAGGCGCTCGGCATCACCGCCGCAGAGGTCGAGACGGCGCGCGAGGACGGCACACTGAAGGACCTGCTCGACGATGTCTCGCGCGACGACCTGAAGGAGGCCTACGAGACCGTCGCCGGCGAGGCAATCGACGCCGCCTCCGAGGACGGCGAGATCACCTCGGCGCAGGCCGAACGTCTTGAAGAGCTCGTCTCCGCGGACCGCAGCGAGTTGGACGAGGACGACCGCGAGACGCTGAGGAGCCTGCGCGGGGCCATCGAGGTGGACGTGATCGCCGTCTACGCCTCGCTGCTCGGCAAGACCTCCGAGGAGATCGCGGCGGCGAAGGAGGACGGCACGCTGCGCGACCTGCTGGCCGACGTGAACCGTGTCGCCCTCGCGGCCGCGCTGGTCGACGCGCGGGACGCGGCGATCGACGCTGCCGAGGAGGCAGGCGAGATCACGGCCGAGCAGGCGGAGCTGCTACGCGACGCGGGCAAGGGCATCGGCCGGGGCCACAAGCGCGGTTGGCATGGCAGGCGCGGCGGCCACGGCTGCGAAGGTGATGGCTCCCGCGGCCACGGCGGTTACGACGGAGGCGGCAAGAAGGATACGACGGACATCGCAACGGGCGGGTCCGCGTAGGCAGTCTCCGCCTCGGGCTGCCGATGACGGAGGGGCGCCCTGGCGGCGCCCCTCTGCTCGTCTCGCTTCCGGGCGCCGCGATCAGGCGGTGGACGACTCGCGCCAGAGCCGCAAGCCGAGGGGCACGAAGACCAACGGCAGCACGACGTCGATGAAGACCCAGACCTGCGAGTCCGGCGCCTGATCGCCCGCGGCCCAGCTGACCTGCACCCAGTTCCAGTAGAAAAGCAGCGTCAGCCCCACCGCGAGGTAGAACGGCACGTTCGCCTGGATGAGCGTCCGCAGGTCGGAACCGGAGTCAGTGCGGCGCTTCGCCTCGTACGTGGCGATCACGGCGAGCGGGAGGCTGATCGCCCGCGCCCAGTCGAAGACGTGCCAGAGGAACGGCTGGCCGCCCTCCCAGTCGTACAGCACCGGGTCCAGCACGAAGTGGACCGCGAGACCCGCGCCGACGACCACGAAGAGCACGGCGAGGAGCCGATTCAGTAGCGCCATCGAGACTGGCATCTCCTCCCGGCTACGAGGCCACCGCTACAGCTCCGACTCGTTCCAGAGCCGCAGCCCGAGCGTGACGAAGAGCAGCGGCAGGACCACGTCGATGAACACCCAGACCTGCGAGTCCGGCGTCTGATTGCCAGCCGCCCAGTCGATCTGCACGGCGTTCCAGACGAGGAGCAGCGTCAGCCCCGCCGCGACGTAGAACTGGAGGTTCGCGACGAGGTACTCGCGCAGATCCGAACCGGCGTCGGCGGATCGCTTCGCCTCGAACGTCACGAACAGCGCGATCGCGAGGCCGAGCGCCATCAGCCAGTCGAGCACGATCCAGGCGACCGGGACGCTGTCCTCCCACTCGGTGTCGTAGATGAGGGGGTCAATCACGAAGTGGACGGCCACGGCGGCCCCCACGAGCGCGAGGTAGGCCCCCGCCAGGCGCTTCGTCATCTGCATTGGGGCTTATATACTTGACTCACCAGCGGCATGGCTGGTCACGTCGCACCGCAAGGGCATCCCCTCAACACAGCTAGCCCGCGAGCTAGGCGTCACGCAAAAGACGGCGTGGTTCATGCTCGGGCGGCTCCGCGAGGTCACGGACGCGATGAACGAGCGCGGCCTGCCGCTGTTCGGCGAGGTCGAGGCTGACGAGACCTACCTCGGCGGCAAGGAGCGCAACAAGCACTCCAGCAAGCGGCTCCGGCAGGGTGGCGGTACGAGCGGCAAGGCTCCCGTCGCTGGCGTCCGCGAGCGCGGCGGGCAGGTTCGGCTCCAGACAGTCGAGGCCGCCACTCAGCAAGAGCTTCACGCGTTCATCGGCGCGAACGTCGCCGACGGCGCGACCCTCTACACGGACGAACACCGTGGCTACGTCGGGATGGGGGATGCCTACCGGCATCTGGCCGTCCGGCATGGCGTCGGGGAGTACGTGAACGGGCAGGCGCACACGAACGGCATCGAGAGCTTTTGGGCGCTCCTGAAGCGCGGCTACATCGGGACGTTTCATCACATCACCTGGAAGCACCTGCACCGCTACCTCGCCGAATTCGAGGCGCGCTTCAACATGGGCGACCTCACCGGCTCGCAGCGCGTGGATCGCGTGCTGGCCTCTGCCGCCGGACGGCGGCTCACCTACGCGGAGCTGGTCGCATGAGCCTCGATGCATTCCTGACGGAAGCGGCGCGGCTCACCCCCGAGAACACGATCGGGGGATGGCTGGGGAAGGTACATACCGGCGACTGCCTCGACCTACTCCCGCTGCTGCCGCAAGGCTCGATTGACCTCATCGTGACCAGCCCGCCCTACAACCTCAAGAACAGCACCGGCAACGGCCTCAAGGATGGGCGCGGCGGCAAGTGGCCCACTGCCGGCCTCATCGAGGGCTACGACGGCCATGACGACGCCATGCCGAACGGCGAGTACATCGAGTGGATGCGGGACGTGATGCACGAAATGATGCGCGTTCTCCGCGAGGATGGGGCGCTGTTCTTCAACCACAAGTGGCGCGTCCAGGGGGGCGAGCTACAGCGCCTCGCGGACAAGATCACGGCGGGCTTCCCCGTGCGGCAGATCATCATCTGGCGGCGCTCGGGCGGCATCAATTTCAACCCCGGCTACTTTGTCCCGACCTACGAGGTTATCTACCTCATCGCAAAGCCCGAGTTCCTGCTGGCGCCCAAAGCGAACGCGCACGGCGACGTGTGGGATATCCGGCAGGAAATGCGTAACCCTCACCCCGCGCCGTTCCCCATCGAGCTAGCGCAGCGGTGCATCGAGAGCACGAACGCGCGCATCGTTCTCGACCCCATGATCGGATCCGGGAGCACGGCAATCGCGGCAGAGGTCGCGGGGCGCAAGTGGATCGGCATGGAGGTTTCGGAGCAATACACACAGGTAGCAAATGAGCGAATTCTCGCGCACAGGCGGGCGCAGTAATGAGCGTTCCTGACCGCAAAACTCGCGGCCTACTCCGCGACATACTTGACACCTGCGAGTACGAAATACCCCGGGGGGGGAGTTTCGAGGGGAGCGGCGCGCCGGGCCTCTACCTGGAGCACCTGCTAGGGCTGGAGACCTCCAACCGCGACATTCCCGACGCTGGCGCATGGGAGCTCAAATTCTCGGGCGGGAACAGCCTGCTCACGCTCTTTCACAAGACGCCCCAGCCGCACGCCTCGATGCGCTACATCGTCAACCGCTGGGGCTGGACGGGGCGCAACGGGCGGCAGAGCTTCCGGCATACGATCTGCGGCCAGTCCGATCGCTTCGAGGTCTTTGACGAGGCCAACGCGATCCGCGTGCGCCGGACGGGTCACGATGACGTAGCCCCGTGGTGGCACCACGACGATCTCATCACCGCGTTCGCGCGCAAGCTCGGGAAGCTCATCCTCGTGGGCGGCAAGTACACGCCCCGCACGCGCATCGTGCGCTACGAGTCGGCGGAGTATCTGAGCGAAGCGCGCACGACGAACCTGATACGCGCCATCGTGAGCGGGCAGGTGTGCATCGACTTTGATGCCTACATCCGCGAGAGCGGGGCGGTGCGCGACCACGGGACAAAGTTCCGAATCAAGCCCGAGGACCTACGCGCCATCTATTCGAGCCGAGAGGCCGCGCGGTGAGTCAAGTATATAAGCCCCTCTGCATTCCTCCCCGCGTTCCGTTGGACCTCGTATCGCTGTGTCCGTGTGCTCCGGCGCTCGCTACGACTCGTTCCAGAGCCGCAGGCCGAGCGTGACGAAGAGCAGCGGCGCCAGGACGTCGATCACCACCCAGACCTGGCCGTCCGGCGTCTGGTCGCCCGCGGCCCAGTCGATCTGCACCGCGTTCCAGACGAGGAGCAGCGCCAGCGCGGCCGCGAGATAGAACTGCGTGTTCGCGATCAGGTACTCGCGCAGGTCCGGCCCGGCATCCGCGGCGCGCTTCGCCTCGAACGTCACCCACAGCGCGATCGCCAGGCCGAGGGCCATCAGCCAGTCGAGGATGATCCAGGCGATGGGCGTGTCGTCGCCTTCGGCCCACTCGTAGATCAGCGGGTCGAGCACGAAGTGGACCGCCACCGCGGCCCCCACGATCGCGAGGGACAGCCCCGCAAGGCGCTTCACCATCTGGACCCCCTCGGCTCGCGGCCACCGCCACTGATACCCGGTCGCCAGTCTACAGGCGTTTCCGGCCGATGCATTGACAAGCCATCGGCGGATCGCCAACACAGCGGCGCTGTGCTAGCGTGCGCGCAGGCGCAGAGATCGGGGAAGCCGGTGCGATTCCGGCGCTGTCCCGCAACTGTGAGCCGCGCAGCAGCCCTCGAGGCCGGGCGCGGTGAGCCAGAGGACCGACCCGCGCCATGTCGAGACCCTGCGAGGACAGGCGACGGCATGCTGCACGAAGCGCCCGCCGACGGGCGACCCCCGCTGTAGCATCGTCACATTGCCTGCCCCCTCGCACCGCAGGGGGCTCCAGCGCCGTTCGGCGCACGCCCCCTCAAGTGCCGGGAGGCGTGCGCTCATGCTGGATCGATTGGTTCGCAATATCCCCTGTCACCCGTGGCGGCGCCGGCTGCTGCCGGCGCTGCTGGCGACGCTTGCGTTGCTTGCGCTGGTCCTCGCGGCCTGCGAGGGCGACGACGAGCCCGATACGCCCGCTGCGCCCGCAACCGCGGCGGCGACCGCCGCGCCCGCGACGCCGGCTGCGACGGCCACGCCCACTCCGGCGCCGACAACACCCGCGCCGACGCCTGCCTCGACGCCCACTCCCACGTCGACACCGACACCGACCCCAACGGCGACGGCGACGCCCTCGCCCACTCCGGCCGCAACGCCGACGCCGACGCCAACCGCCGCGGCTTACCCTCGGACCATCGAGGACTCCGCCGGGACCGCGGTTACGCTGGAGGCCGCGCCGGAGCGGATCATCTCCTACTCGCCCGGCGCGACGGAGATTCTCTTCGCCATCGGGGCCGGCGACCGCGTGGTTGCCGCCGACGACTTCTCGGACTTCCCGGCGGCGGCGGCGGAGCTCCCCAATGTCGCCTACTCCAGCCCCGATCCCGAGCGCGCGCTCTCGCTGGAACCGGACCTGCTGCTCATGGCCTCGCGGCAGCGCGAGCAGATCGAGCAGTTCCGCAGCCTCGGCATGACCGTGCTGTTCCTCGACTCGGCGCAGGACATCGAGGGCGTGTTCGGGACGATCGAGCTGCTCGGCGAGATCACCGGCAACGAGCAGGAGGCCGCCGACCTCGCCGCCTCGATGCGCGCGCGGATCGAGGCCGTGACCGCCGCCCTCGAGGATGTCGAGGACGGCCCGCTCGTCTTCTTCGAGCTGACGGCTGACCTCTACACGGCGGGCGACGGCACGTTCGTCGGCGAACTGCTGACGCTCGCGAGCGCGCGCAACATCGCCGCGGGGGCGGCCTCGCCGTACCCGCAGTTGAGCGCCGAGGCGATCATCGACGCCGCGCCGGACGTGATCCTGCTCGCGGATGCGGAGTGGGGCGAGAGCTACGAGACGGTCTGCGCCCGGCCCGGCTGGGACGCAATCCCGGCTTGCATCAACGAACGCGTGCACGGCGTGGACGGCGACCTGACCAGTCGTCCCGGTCCGCGCATCGTCGACGGCCTCGAGCAGGTCGCGCGGCTGCTCTACCCGGATCGCTTCGAGTGAGTCGCGAGCGGGTCGGCGCGCGCGCCGTCGAGGGCGCCCTTGACCCGATCGCGGGTTCGGCGGTCGCGCGAGCGATCGAGGTCCTCCGCGGCCTCGGCCCCGCCTCGGCGGCGCTGGCGCTGCTGGGGGCGGTCGCGCTGCTGGCGCTGACGCAGGGCGCCGCGGCGATCCCGCCGCAGACCGTGCTGCGCGTGCTGCTCGACGCCCTCCCGCTGGTCGAGGTGAACGCGAACGCGCCGGCGACCTGGGAGCGGATCGTGGTCGATATCCGACTCCCGAGGGTGATCGCGGCGGGCGTCGTCGGCGCGGCGCTGGCCTACTCTGGCGCCTCGTACCAGGGGGTGTTCCGCAACCCGCTCGCCGGACCGTTCCTGCTGGGGGTCGCCTCGGGGGCGGCGCTGGGCGCGGCGATCGCGATCATCTCGCCGCTGCGGGTCGACGCCTACGGCTTCGGCTGGGTGCCGGTCTTCGCCTTCGCCGGGGCGCTGCTCACGGTGCTGCTCGTCTACCTGCTCGCAACCGGCAGCGGGAGGCTCGACAACGTCACGCTGATCCTCGCGGGCGTCGCGCTCTCCGCCGTCTTCGGCGCGGCGACGGCGTTCATCCTGCTGACGGGCGGCGAGGAGGCGCGGCCGATCTTCTCGTTCCTCTTCGGCGGCTTCAACACGGCGAGCTGGCAGCGCATCGCCTGGGCGGCGCCCTACCTGGCCGTCGGCGCGGCCTTCGTCGCCGTCTACGCACGCACGATGAACGTCCTGCAACTCGACGAGGAGCAGGCCGCGCAGCTGGGCGTGGACGTGACGCGCACGAAGCTGATCGTGCTCGCGGCCGCCTCGCTGATGGCGGCGACGGCGGTCGCGATCGCCGGCGTCATCGGCTTCGTCGGGCTGCTCGTGCCGCACGCCGTGCGGCTCGTCTTCGGAGGCGACCACCGGCGGCTGCTGCCGCTGTGCGCGCTGTTCGGCGCCTCGTTCCTGATCGCGGTGGACACCTTCGCCCGCACCGTGCTCGCGCCGCAGGAGCTGCCCGTCGGCGTGATGACCGCGCTGATCGGCGGCCCCTTCTTCCTCTGGCTGCTGCGGTCACGCCGCGTCGAGGTGAGCTGATGGCCGCCACCGCCGCCGCCGCGGCGTCCGCCCGCCCCGCCCCGGCGACCTCCCCGCTCCTCGAGGCCCGCGGCGTCGAGGTCGAGATCGGAGGCAACACGATCCTCGACGGCGTCGCTATCGAGGTGCGCGCGGGGGAGGTCGTCGGCCTCGTCGGGCCGAACGGGGCCGGCAAGAGCACGCTGCTGCGCGCCGCGACCGGACTCGTCCCGCTGCGGGGCGGCCGCATCCGCGTCGGCGGCGACGCCCTCGACGGGCTCTCGCGCGGCGAGCTGGCGAGGCGCGTCGCGGTCGTGCAGCAGTTGCCCGAGGCGCCCGCGACGCTGAGCGTGCGGCAGCTCGCGCTGCTGGGCCGCCATCCGCACCTGCGGCTGCTCGCTCGCGAGTCCTCGCGCGACCTCGCGATCGCCGAGGCCGCGCTGCGGCAGGCGGGCTGCCACGAGCTCGCCGACCGCGAGCTGGGCACGCTCTCCGGCGGCGAGCGTCGCCGCGCCTTCATCGCCCGCGCGCTCGCGCAGCAGGCCCCGCTGCTGTTGCTCGACGAGCCGACCGCGAACCTCGACGCCGGGGCGCAGCACGAGGTGCTGGAGCTGGTCGCGGACCTCGCGAGGAACGAGACCGGCGTGCTGCTCGTCGTGCACGACCTGACGCTGGCGATTGCCTACTGCGACCGGCTCGTGCTGCTCGACCGGGGGCGCGTCGCCGCCGCCGGCGCGCCCGGGGACGTGATCACGCCGGATACGGTCGGCCGCCTCTACGGGGATGCGGTCACAGTGGTGCCGCACCCGGTGACGGGCGCGCCGCTCGTGCTGCCCTCGCGGCTGGGAGGCTGAGATGTCGGACATCGAGCAGCCGCGAGGCCGCCACGAGGGCCTGGCGCCGAAGCGCAAGCCGCTGGTGCTGCTCTACACGGGCCACGGCAAGGGCAAGACCAGCTCCGCCCTCGGCGTGACGCTGCGCGCCTGGGGCCGCGGCTGGCGGATCTGCTGGCTGCAGTTCATCAAGTCGAAGACCGCCAACTACGGCGAGACGCGCGCCGCGCGGCGCATGGGCATCGAGATGATCCCGCTCGGCGACGGCTTCACCTGGCTCTCGAAGGACATCGAGAAGGACATCGCCCTCGCCCGCGAGTGCTGGGCGCTGGCGCGCGAGAAGATCGAGTCGGCCCAATACGACCTCGTCGTCCTCGACGAGATCACCTACCCGATCAGCTACGGCTGGCTGGACGTGCAGGACGTGATCGCGACGCTGCGCGAGCGACCCGCCGACGTGCATGTGATCCTCACCGGCCGCGACGCCGCGCCGGAGCTGGTCGAGTTCGCGGACCTCGTGACGGAGATGACCGAGGTGAAGCACCCCTTCCAGCAGGGCATCAAGGCGCAGCCGGGCCTCGACTTCTGACTCGGAGCGCGGCAATGAACCGTGCCCTCACGCTCGCACTGGCCATCGCGATCGACCGCGCGGCGGGCGATCCGCCGACGCGCCTGCACCCCGTCGGCGCGCTGGGCGCGATCGCGCGCGGCCTCGAGGCGCTCGCGCCGCAGGGCGCGGACGCCCGACGCGCCTACGGACTCGGCGCGGCCCTGGCGCTGCCGCTGGCCGCCGCGCTCGGCGCTTCGATTCCCCGCCTGCTCGGCACACGTCGTGGTCCGGCGCGCACCGCCGCGGATGCGGGCCTGCTCTCGCTCGGCTTCGCGCTGCGCACGCTCCTTGAGCGCGTACGGGAGGTCGAGGACGCCCTTCGCGACGGCGACCTCGAGGAGGCGCGGACGCGGCTCGCGAGGCACCTCGTGAGCCGCGACGTGAGCGGCCTTGGTGCGGGCGACGTCGCCGCCGCGACGATCGAGTCGCTGGCCGAGAACCTCAGCGACAGCGTCGTCGCCCCGTGGCTCTGGTACGCCCTCGGGGGGCTACCCGCGGCCTGGGCCTACCGGGCGGCGAACACCCTCGACGCGCTGTGGGGCTACCGCGACGAGCGCTATCGCGAACTCGGCGAGGCGGCGGCGCGCGGGGACGACCTGCTTAATCTCATCCCCGCGCGGCTGACCGCGCTCGCGATCTGCGCCGCCGCCCGGCGGCACGGAGCGGGCGCGCGCGCCCTCCGGCAGTGGCGCCTCGACGCCGGCCGCACGGAGAGCCCGAACGCCGGCCACCCGATGGCCGCGATGGCCGGCGCGCTCGGCGTGCGGCTCGGCAAGCGCGGCAGCTACACGCTCGGCGAGGGGTTGCGCGAGCCGTCGTGCGAGGATGTGCACCGCGCGCGGCGCATCGCCTCGGATGCGGCGACGCTGGCGGCGGGCGCGCTGATCGCCGTGCTCGCGGCGAGGGGAGCAGGCCGGTGAGCCGGATCGTCCACGGCGGACTGAGCGACGCCGACCTCGCGGCAGCCGGCGCGGACGCCGGGGACGTGATCGACCTCTCGGCGAACCTCCACCCGGACGGGCCGCACCCGCTCGTCATCGAGGCCATGCGCAACGCCGCGCTCGACCGCTACCCGGAGCCCGACGCGGCTTCGCTCCGGGACGCGATCGCGGAGTCGATCGGCCTCGAGCCGGAGCAGGTGCTGGTGACCGCGGGGGCGACGGGTGCGATCCACCTCGCGGCCCACGCCCTGCTGCGGCCCGGTGACGCCTGCACGGTCTTCACGCCCGCGTTCAGCGAGTACGAGGGCGCGGCGCGAGCCGCCGGGGCGCGGGTCGTGCGTCACGACGCCGCCCCGCCCGAGTTCGTCCCGCCCTCGGATCCGCCGCCCGCCGCGCTCACGATGATCGGCAACCCCGGCAACCCCCACGGGGCCTACCTTGAGGCCGGCGCGGTGCGGCGCCTGGCGGCCGAGAGCGGCGGCGTCCTGCTGCTCGACGCGGTCTACGAGCCGTTCGTCGAGGACAGCTGGGACGCCAACGAACTCGTGCGCCAGGGCTTCCCGGTGCTCGTTGTGCACTCCTTCACCAAGCCGCACTCGATCCCCGGTCTGCGTATTGGTTATGTCACCGGGCCGGGCGAACTGATCGCCCGCCTCGCCGCGCTTCAGCAGCCGTGGGTTGTCGGCGCTCCCGCACTCGCCGCGGCCCACGCCGCCCTGCCGCTCGCCGCCTCGCGGCGCGCGATCGCCGGCGCGGTCGGCGAGACGCGCGAGGCCCTGCGGAGCTTCTTCGCTGAGCGCGGGGTCGGGACCGCGCCCTCGCGCGCGAACTTCGTGCTCGCTTTCGTCGGCGACGCGGCCGGGCTGCGCGCCCGGCTGCTGCGGCGCGGCTTCGCCATCCGCGACTGCACCTCGTTCGGCCTGCCCGAGTGGGTGCGCATCGCGACGCCGTCCGCGCGCGACCTGCCACGACTCATCACGGCGATCGAGGAGACGCTTGGGGAACGGGCATGAGCGACGAGGCGCGGCTCGCGCCGGTGCTGCTCGTCGCCGGGACAGCCTCCTCTGTCGGCAAGTCGGTGCTGGTGACGGCGCTCTGCCGGATCTTCCGGCAGGACGGTGTGCGGATTGCGCCGTTCAAGGCGCAGAACATGTCGAATAACGCCGCCGTCACCCCCGACGGCCTCGAGATCGGGCGCGCCCAGGCCGAGCAGGCGCGCGCGGCGGGCCTCGAACCCACGGTCGAGATGAACCCGGTGCTGCTCAAGCCGCAGGGCGACCGCACCTCGCAGCTCATACTCCGAGGGCGTCCCGCCGGCCGGCTGCACAGCGCCGACTTCCCCTCCCGCAAGCGCGATCTCTGGCCCGACGCGGCGCGCGCCCTCGACGAGTTGCGGGCGCGCTTCGAGCTGGTGATCGCGGAAGGCGCGGGCAGCCCCGCCGAGCCGAACCTGCGCGCAGGCGACCTCGCGAACATGCGCGTCGCGCGCCACGCGCGGGGGCCCGCCCTCATCGTCGGCGACATCGACCGGGGCGGCGTCTTCGCGCACCTGCTCGGCACGCTTGAGCTGCTGCCTCCGGAGGACCGCGCGCTGGTGCGCGGCTTCGTCATCAACCGCTTCCGCGGCGACCCTTCGCTGCTCGGTCCGGCAATCGAGGAGCTCGAAGAGCGCACGCGCGTGCCCGTGCTCGGCGTGATCCCCTGGATCCACGACATCGGCGTGGCCGAGGAGGACGCGGTCGCCCTCGATCGCTCCGGCGGGCCGCCGTCCGCCGCCGAGGCCACCGAGGTCGACATCGCCGTCGTGCAGTTGCCGCGCATCGCGAACTTCGACGACTTCGATCCGCTCATGCGCGAGCCGGGCGTGCGCGTGCGCTACGTACGCAGCGCCGAGGAGTTCGGGCGTCCCGACCTCGCAGTGCTCCCGGGCACGAAGGCCACCGCGGCGGACCTCGGCTGGCTGCGCGAGCGCCGCCTCGACCGCGCGATCGAGGCGCACGCGGCGGCTGGCGGCGCGGTCCTCGGGATCTGCGGCGGCCTGCAACTGCTCGGCGAGCGCCTGATCGACGAGGACGGCGTCGAGGCCGCGCCCGGCACGGCGCTGCCCGGCCTCGGCCTGCTGCCGATCGAGACGCGCTTCTCCGCCGGCAAGACGACGCGCCGCGCCTCGGGCGAGGTGGCCGCCTCGGAGGGCCCGTGGGCGGCGGCGGCGGGCCTGCCGGTCGAGGGCTACGAGATCCACATGGGCGAGAGCACCCAGATGCGCGAGGACGCCGTGCGTCCGCTGCTGCGCCTCGGCGGCGAGCCGGACGGCGCGATCTCCGCGGACGGCCGCGTCGCCGGCACGTACCTGCACGGCCTGCTGCACAACGACGAGCTGCGCGCCGCCTTGCTGCGCGCCCTCGGCCGGCGCGGCGCCGGAGGGGACGTGTCCGAGGAGGAGCGGCGCGAGCAGGCGTTCGACCGCCTCGCCGCGACCGTCCGCGAGCACCTCGACCTGAGGCGGGTGCGCACGCTGGTTGGCCTCTGACGCCCGGCTGTCCGAGGATGGGCGGACCCGGGGCGCGAGCCCGCGCGCTCCCGGCAGCGGGAGGACCAAACGATCAGCAGCGGAGACGGCGCCGGGCGGCGCTTCTACCTCGATCTGCACTCGCACTCGACCGACGCCTCGGACGACGCCGGCGGGACCGTCGAGGGCTACCTCAAGTGGATCGTCGCCCGCCGCAAGCGCGGCTACATCGTCGACGGATTCGTGCTCACCGAGCACCGCCAGTTCGACCCGGCCGTCTCCTACGACGCCCTTGCCGAGCAGTACGAGACCGTCGTGCTGCGCGGGGCGGAGCTGGAGACCGAGGTCGGCCACGTCCTCGTCTACGGCATCAGCGAGGAGTTTTCACGGCAATTCGACCTCTCCTCGGTGCGCCTCCCCTCCGCGGAGATCTTCCGCGTCGCCCGCGAGACCGGCGGCTTCGCCGTTGGGGCGCACGCGGGGCGGCCGAGCATCGGCCTCGCCGAGCACGTCGCGGCCGGCTACGGCCTCGAGGGCGTCGTCGAGGCGGTGGAAACGCTCAACGGCGGCAGTTCGGACGCCGAGAACGCGCTCGCGCTACAGCTGGCGGAGGATCACGGCCTCGGCTGCGTGGGCGGCAGCGACGCGCACTACGTGAGCGCGATCGGTCGCTGCCTGACCGCCTTCGCCCGGCCCGTCACCAGCATCGACGCGCTGGTGGAGGAGCTGGCCTCGGGCGACTACTACCCGCTCACGATCGAGGAGACGCGGGAGGGTGGTGGATGACGGACAGGCAGGCGCGCGAGAAGTCCATGACAGAGCCCGATCCGCCCGATTCCGCGACCGATGCGGATGTCGAGGAGCCTCGGATGCCGCTCGGTCCGTGGCTGGTAGAGAACATGCCGCGGGGCACAAATCTTGAGATCCCTCGGGACAGGGTGTCCCACCGACCGATTCCCTTCATCGACGACGGCAACTCGGTATAGGCGACACTCGGAGGTCGCCCTGAGGCGGCGCTCTGGTCGCCACCTGCCCTCAGTCGAACACCAGCAGGCTGCGCGCGCCGTCGCCTTCGTCCATCGCGCGGAAGGCGTCGTTGATGCTGTCGAGCGGGATGCGGCGGCTGATCATCTCGTCGAGACGGAGGCGGCCCTGCTCGTACAGCTCGAGGTGGTTGGGGATGTCGACGCGGAAGGCGTTCGAACCCATCCTCGAGGTCTGAAGCCGGCACTCCGGGCGCAGAGCCTCCCAGGGGAACTCGATCTTCGCGCCGGCCGGGAGGACGCCGACGAGCGTCGCCGTTCCGCGGATCGCGAGGCTGCGCACCGCCTGGTCCACCAGCATCGGCAGGCCGACGGCCTCGAATGCGTGGTCCACGCCTCGGCCGCCCGTCAGCTCGCGGATCGCGGCGACGGGATCGGTCTCCGTGGCGTTGACCGTGTCCGTCGCGCCCAGCTCGCGTGCGAGCTTGAGCTTCGCGTCGAACTTGTCGACGGCGATGATGCGCCGCGCTCCGGCGACCCGCGCGCCCTGGAGGATCGAGAGCCCAACGCCGCCGCAGCCGTAGATCGCCGCCGTCTCGCCCGGTTGGAGGCCCGACGTGCGGATCGCCGCGCCGAAGCCGGTGGTGACGGCGCAGCCGACGATCGCGGCCGTCTGGAGCGGGTAGCGCTTGTCGATCTTCACGACCGAGTTCTCGTGCAGCAGCATCGCCTCGGAGTGGCTGGCGATCTCGGAGCCCTGGCGTACCGGCACGCCGTCGATCGAGAGCCGCGGTGGCACGCCGGCGCCGCGCATCACCGTGTCCTCCTTGCCGGTGCAAAGATTCGGGTGGCCCCGCAGGCACTGCTCGCAGCCTCCGCAGAACCCGGAGAGACAGGCGACGATGTGATCGCCCGGCTCCACGTAGGTGACGTCCGGACCGATCGCCTCGACGACGCCGGCGCCCTCGTGGCCGAGGACGACCTTGTCGAAGCCCTGCCAGCGCGACCCGACGAGGCCGTCGAGGGAGTGCTTGTCGCTGTGGCAGACGCCGGAGGCGGCGGTGCGGACGAGCACCTCCTTGCCGATCGGATCGGCGATCTCGACCTCCTCGATGGTCATCGGCTCGTGTGGTCTGCGGAAGACCGCCGCGCGCATCTGCATCCTCGTCACCCCTCCGCTGCCCGCCCGGCAGCCGCGCTCGGGCCTAGTCGAACACCACCAGGCTGCGCGCGCCCTCGCCCTCGTCCATCCTGCGGAAGGCGTCGTTGAGGTCGTCGAGCGCGATGCGGTGGGTGATCATCTCGTCGAGGCGGAGGCGGCCCTGCTCGTACAGCTCGAGGTGGTTCGGGATGTCGACGCGGAAGGCGTTCGACCCCATCCGCGAGGTCTGGAGCCGGCACTCCGGCCTCAGCGCCTCCCAGGGGAACTCGATCTTCGCGCCGGCCGGGAGCACGCCGACGACGGTCGCCGTTCCTCGGATCGCGAGGCTCTGCACCGCCTGGGTGACGAGCATCGGCAGCCCGACGGCCTCGAAGGCATGGTCCACGCCCCGGCCACCCGTCAGCTCGCGGATCGCGGCGACGGGGTCGGTCTCGGTGGCGTTGACCGCGTCGGTGGCGCCCAGCTCGCACGCGAGCTCGAGCTTCGCTTCAAACTTGTCGACGGCGATGATGCGCCGCGCCCCGGCCACGCGGGCGCCCTGGATGACCGAGAGGCCCACGCCGCCGCAGCCGAAGACCGCCGCCGTCTCGCCCGGCTGAAGGCCCGACGTGCGGATTGCGGCGCCGAAGCCGGTGGTGACGGCGCAGCCGACGATCGAGGCCGCCTCCAGCGGGTAGCGCTTGCCGATCTTCACGACCGAGTTCTCGTGCAGCAGCATCGCTTCGGCGTAGCTCGCGATGTCGTAGCCCTGCTGGACCGGCGCACCGTCCATCGAGTAGCGCGGCGGGTCCGCCGTGCCCCGCGTCACCATGCCCGCCCTGCCGCTGCAGAGGTGTGGGCGGCCACGCAGACACTGCTCGCAGTTCCCGCAGAACCAGGAGAGACAGGCGACCACGTGATCGCCGGGCTGCACGTAGGTCACGTCCGGGCCGACCGCCTCGACGATGCCGGAGCCCTCGTGCCCGAGGATGACCTTGCCGGCGCCGCTCCAGCGATCGCCGACCAGGTCGTCGATGTTGTGTTTGTCGCTGTGGCAGACGCCGGAGGCGGCGGTGCGAACGAACACCTCTTTGCCGATCGGGTCGGCGATCTCGACCTCCTCGATGGTCAGGGGCTCGTGCGGTCGCCGGAAGATCGCCGCCCGGATCTGCATCTTCGTCCCCCTCCGGTGTGTGTCCGCGCAGCATATCCCACTCCCGTCGCGTCGCACCGACGGCTACGCGGTATCATGACCGACGGTACCGATTCAACGCGCACGGACAGGCACGAGGGGCACGCCATGGACTGGAGCGACAGCGCGGAACAGGCCGCATTCAGAGCCGAGGTGCGTAACCTCGCCACCGAGGGGCTACCGCCCCTCTACCGGCGCATGGCCGAGCAGGGCCGCAACGAGGCGAACTGGCAGTCGGACCGCGGCTCGGACGACCCGGCGCGCCGCGAGGCCGCCGAGGGCTGGGCCGGCGCCCTGGCCGATCACGGCTGGATCGCCCCGCACTGGCCGAAGGAGTACGGCGGCGCGGGCCTGGGCCCGATGGAACAGTTCATCTTCAAGCACGAGCTCGCGATGGCCGGGGCGCCCGA
Source organism: Chloroflexota bacterium (assembly GCA_009839925.1). GTDB lineage: Bacteria > Chloroflexota > Dehalococcoidia > UBA2979 > UBA2979 > VXMT01. Next base: position 3,673 of record VXOS01000042.1, on the reverse strand, counting down.
GGTGGGTGGCCACGGCGTGATGACGCTCGGCCCGACGCTGATCGTGCATGGCAGCGAGGAGCAGAAGGCGCGCTATCTGCCTCCGATCCTCTCCGGGGACGTCGCCTGGGCGCAGGGCTACTCGGAGCCGGGCTCCGGCTCCGATCTCGCCTCGCTGCAGACCTCGGCGGACCGCGACGGCGACGAGTACGTGATCAACGGGCAGAAGATCTGGACCTCGGGCGCGCACGTCTCGGACTCGCTCTTCCTGCTCGCGCGCACGGACCGCGACGCCCCGAAGCACCGCGGCATCTCCTTCATGATCGTCGACGACATCCACACGAACGGCCTGCAGGTCCAGCCGCTCGTCGACATGGGCTGGCGGCACGAGTTCAACGAGACCTTCTTCGAGGGCGTGCGCACGCCGACGACTCACGTCGTGGGCGAGGTCAACCGCGGCTGGTACGTCGGCATGACGCTCATGGACTTCGAGCGCTCCGGTGTGGCGGGCGCGGTACGGCTGCGCGCCGACCTCGATCGCTTCGTCGCCGAGCTGCGCGGCGAGGAGCGCTGGCGCTCGCGCATCGAGCGCTACCCGGCGCTGCGCTCCGTGGTCGCCGAGCGCCTCGAGGAGACCGAGGTGGGCTTCAACTTCTCGGCGCGGATCGCCTCGATGCAGGACCAGGGCATCGTCCCTAACTACGAGGCGTCGATCGCGAAGGTCTTCGTGAGCGAGACCGGGCAGCGCCTCGCGCAGACCGCGTCGCGCGCCTTCGGCCTCTACGCGAACCTCTGGGACGCCGACGACCCGCGCGCGCCGCTGCACGCCGGACCGACGCAGGACTACGTGCGCCGCGTCGCGACGACGATCTACAGCGGGACGTCCGAGATCCAGCGCAACATCATCGCGACGCGCGGCCTCGGGCTGCCGCGCTCGTAGCGGCCCGCGCCCGCAGCACGTGAGTCCCGAGCAGCGCACGGTCCGCCTGCTCGGCGTCGACGTCGGCGGCACGTTCACCGACTTCCTCTACTGGGACGGCGAGGCGCTGCGCATCGCCAAGCGGCCCTCGACGCCGGACGACCCCTCGCGAGCGGTGCTCGCCGGGATCGCCGAGGCCGGCTGGACGCCGCAGGAGGTCGTGCACGGCTCGACCGTGGCGACCAACACGCTGCTCACCCGCACGGGTGCGCGCACCGCGCTGATCACCACCGAGGGCTTCCGCGACACGCTCGCGATCGGCCGCCAGGCGCGGCCCGACCTCTACGCCCTCCACCCCACGCGCCCGCCGCCCGTCGTGCCCGAGGAGCTGCGCCTCGAAGTGGCCGAGCGCATCGCGGCGGACGGCGAGGTCGTCGAGGCCCTCGACGAGGCCGCGGCCGAGCGCGTGCTCCAAGCGATCGCCGACGCGGGAGTGGACGCGATCGCGATCTGCTTGATCTTCTCGTTCGTAAACCCGGACCACGAGCGCCGCATCGCCGAGTTGGCGGCCAGCCTCGATGGAACCGCCGGGCTGCACCGCTCCGTCTCGCACGAGGTGTTGCCCGAGCACCGCGAGTTCGAGCGTATGAGCACCACCGTCGCGAACGCCTACGTCGCCCCGGCGATGACGCGCTACCTGACCGCCCTCGAGGACGGCCTCGCGGACGCGGCCGGGGGTGCGGCCCCGCGGCTGCGCATCATGCAGTCGAACGGCGGCAGCATCAGCGCCGCGCAGGCGGGCCACGAGGCCGTGCGCACGGTGCTGTCCGGACCGGCCGGCGGCGTCGCCGGGGCGTTCGAGGCGGCGCGCGCCTCGGACATGGAGCACGCGATCACCTTCGACATGGGCGGCACCTCCACCGACGTCAGCCTCTGTCCGGGCCGCATCCTCGAGCGCGGGGATCACGACGTGGACGGGATGCCGATCCGCACGCCCGCCGTCGACGTGCACACGGTCGGCGCGGGCGGCGGCTCGATCGCCTGGATCGATGACGGCGGCGCGCTGCGCGTCGGGCCGCAGAGCGCCGGGGCGGACCCCGGCCCCGCCGCCTACGGCCGCGGCGAGCTGCCGGCGGTCACCGACGCGCACGTCGTGCTCGGACGGCTGCGGCCCGATCGCTTCCTTGGCGGCGGCATGGCGCTCCACCCCGACCGCGCCGAGCGCGCGCTCGCGACGATCGCGCCCGCCTTCGGCGGCGACGTGCAGCGCGCCGCGCGCGCGGTGATCGAGGTCGTCAACGCCAGCATGGTCCGCGCCTTGCGCCTGATCTCGGTCGAGCGTGGCTTCGACCCGGCGGAGTTCGCCCTCGTCGCCTTCGGCGGCGCGGGGCCGCTCCACGCCTGCGAGGTGGCCGCGGAGCTCGGCGTCGAGACGGTGATCGTGCCTCCGGCGCCAGGCGTGCTCTCCGCCTCCGGCATGCTGCACGCCGATGTCACGAAGGACCTCGCGCGCGGGCTGATGCTGCGCGTACCGGCCGACGCGTCGGGCTCCCTCGACACGCTGCGCGCGGCCTTCGCCGAGCTTGAGGCGCAGGCGCGGGCGGCGCTCGCGGCGGACGGCTACCGGCGTGGCGTGCGCATCGAGCGCAGCGCCGATCTGCGCTACGCCGGGCAGTCGCATGAACTCACCGTGCCGCTCGGCCGCTCGCTCAGCGCTGCGGCGCTGCGGCGCGCCCTCGCCGAGGCGCACGAGGAGCGCTTCGGCCACGCCGACCCCGACCGCGACGTGGAGATCGTCGTCGCGCGCGTGAAGGCGCGCGCAGCCGGCTTCCGCGCCGAGACGCAGGCAAGCCCCGAACACGGCGACGCCCTCGAGGAGACGACGAGCACCGTCGTCTGGGACCGGCCGCGGCGCACGCGCATCCTCGAACGCCACAGTCTCGGCGGCGCGGGCGTCGAGGGGTCGGCGATCCTCACGCAGCTCGACACGACGACGCTGGTCCCGCCGGGCTGGCGCGCGCAACCGGACCGGGCCGCGTCCGGCAACCTGATCCTGCGCGAGACCGGGGGAGGGCGGTAATGAGCGAGATCGATGCGGCGCGCCTCGCGATCTTCGACTCGCTCGTGTCCTCGGCGGCCGAGGAGATGGGCGCGACGCTGCGCCACACCGCGCTCTCGCCCAACATCAAGGAGCGCGCGGACTTCTCGTGCGCGGTCTTCGACGCCGACGGACAGGCGCTCGCGCAGGCGGCCCACATCCCCGTGCACCTCGGCGCGATGCCCGAGTCCGTGCGCGCCGCCGCCTCGCTCGCCCCCTGGGCCGAGGGCGATGTCGCGGTCCTCAACGACCCCTACCTCGGCGGGACGCACCTGCCCGACGTGACGATGGTCTCGCCCGTCTTCGCAGCGGATGGGCCGCGCGCCTCGCGCGGACGGCGTGCCCGACCGATCGGCTTCGTCGCCAGCCGGGCGCACCAGGCCGACATCGGGGGCAGCGCGCCGGGCTCGATGCCCGTCGCGCGCGAGCTGATCCAGGAGGGGCTGGTGATCCCGCCGGTGCGCATCATGCGCGCCGGCGAGCCGGTCGAGGAGACGCTGGCGCTGGTGCTGCGCAACGTGCGCACGCCCGACGAGCGCCGCGGCGACTTCGCGGCGCAGATCGCGGCACAGCGCGTCGGCGGCGCGCGGCTGGGGGTCGGCCCCGCCCCGCGCGGGGGGCGCGGCATAAGCGGGGGGGGGGCGGCCCGGGGCGGACACACCCAGCCGGCGGCCCCC
>VXOS01000030.1 GCA_009839925.1 Chloroflexota bacterium | reverse complement strand
GGGGGCGGGGGGGGCGCGGCGCTCCCCCCGCCCCGCCCCGCCCCCCCCCCTTCGGGGGGGGGGGGGGGGGGGGGGGCGGGGCGGGGGGCCCGGGCGCGCCCCCTCGCCGCGGCGTCCGGCGGGTTGAGGCCGGAGATCTGGCGGTAGAGGAAGGCGCGCTCCGCATCGCGCTGCTGGAACTTCTCGCCGAGCGCCGCCACGACGAGCGGTCCGCTCGCGAGCCCGATCGCGGCGCGCTGCCGCTCGAGCTCCTCGTTGAACTCGGGCCAGTCGATGGAGGCCGAGGTGTCGGCGAGCACCAGCGCGCTCACCCGCTGCGGGTGGCGCACGGCGAAGCCGAGCGCCGTGCGCCCGCCCATCGACTGCGAGACGAGCGCCGTGCGCTCGATGCCGAGCGTGTCGAGCAGCGCCTCGAGGTCGTCGACGAAGCGCGCGGCGCTCTCGCCCGCGGGGTCCGTCGAGCGGCCGAAGCCGCGGTGGTCGATGGAGACGCAGCGGAAGCGGTCGCGGAAGGCGGGCAGCTGCTGCCACCAGATGATGTGGTTGCCGGCAGCGCCGTGCAGGAAGACGAGGCCGGGGCCCTCGCCCTGCTCCTCGTAGTACAGCTCGATACCGTTCACCTCGGCGACGGGCATGCCTCTATCCGCCCCTCGGGCTTTGCGCGTCCGGTCGCGGATGATACACGCGCGACCGCCCGGGGCTATCCGGCGTGGTAGGCCTCGTGGAAGGCGCGCAGCGCCTCGAGGTGCTGGTCGAGCTCCGTCAGGCCCGCGCGGGTGGTGCGCAGCGCCAGGTGCGTCGCCCCGCGCGCCTCCCACTGGCGCGCCAGCGTGACCTGCTGCTCCACCGTGTTCCCGACCACGTCGATCGCCGCGCCGAGGTCGATCTCCGAGGGGTCACGATCGACCGATCGCGCGGCCGCGTGCACCTGCTCCAGCCGCTCCGCGAAGTGGGCGTCGGCGTCCTCGGGAGAAAGCTCGGTGTAGAAGGTGCGCTGGATGCTCCAGCCGTCGCAGACGCGGCCAATGCGGTTGAGCACCGGCTCGCTCATGCCGCCGGCCCAGATCGGGATCGCGGCGGCCGGGCGCGGGTTGAGACCGCCGCCCGCCACGCGGTGGAAGCGCCCCTCGAACTCAACGAGCGGCTCGGTCCAGAGCCGCCGCATCAGCGCGATCTGCTCCTCGGCGCGGCGCCCGCGTGTGCGAAAGTCCTCGTTCATCGCCTCGAACTCGAGCCCGCTCCAGCCGACGCCGATGCCGAGGATGAGGCGGCCGCCGGAGAGCACGTCGACCTCGGCGGCCTGCTTGGCGAGCAGCGTGGCCTGGCGCAGCGGCAGGACCAGCACGCTGGGCATGAACTTGATGCGCTCCGTGACCGCCGCGAGGTAGCCGAACAGCACCAGCGGCTCGTGCCAGACCCAGTCGGGGGTGTACGGCCGGGGCTCCTCGCGGGTCTGGGGCGCCTGGGTCGAGGCGTCGTGGCTGAGGATGTGCTCGCCCATGATCATGTAGTCGTAGCCGATCGCCTCGGCGCCGATGACGTAGTCGCGCAGCGCCGGTACGTCGTCGCCGAACTCGTTCTGCGGAAGGTGCGCGCCAAGCTGCAGCATCGTCTCGCCTCCGTCCTCGCCCGCCCTCGCGCCGATGGCGGGCCCGCGTCGGGGCCGATGGTAGCGGCGGCGCGGGCTATGATGCGCGCCGGAGCGTGAACCGGGAGGCGGCAGCCATGGCGTACCGGCCCGAGCACATGAAGTTCGGCATCTTCCTCGCCCCCTTCCACCGGGTCGGCGAGAACCTCACGCTCGGCCTGCAGCGCAACCTGCAGCTGATCGAGCACCTCGACGAGTTGGGCTTCGACGAGGCCTGGATCGGCGAGCATCACAGCGGCGCGCGCGAGACGATCGCGGACCCCGTCGCCTTCATCGCCGCCGCCGCCGAGCGCACGCGCCGCATCCGCCTCGGCACCGGCGTGCTCAGCCTGCCCTACCACCACCCGCTGATGGTGGCCGACCGGATGCTGATGCTGGACCACCTCACGCACGGGCGCGCGATGCTCGGCGTCGGCCCCGGCGCCCTCACCTCGGACGCCTACATGCTGGGTATCGACCCGACCGAGCAGCGCCGCATGATGTACGAGTCGATCGAGGCGATCCTCGCGCTGCTGCGCGGCGACGAGCCGGTCACGATGCAGACCGACTGGTTCACGCTCAACGAGGCGCGGCTGCAGCTGCCCAACTTCACGAAGCCGCACCTCGAGGTGGCCGTCACCACCACCTTCACGCCCTCGGGCGCAACGGCAGCAGGCCGCTACGGCATCGGCCTGCTCTCCGTCGCCGGGGCCAGCCACGACGGCTTCACCCGCACCTGGGGCTGGGTCGAGGAGGCCGCCGAGGCGGCGGGCCGACAGACCGACCGCGGAACCTGGCGCGTGGTGCTGCCGATCCACATCGCGAGCACCCGCGAGCAGGCGATCGCCGAGGTCGAGGACGGCTACAGCCGCCGCGCCTACATCGGCGACCTCGCGGAGGAGCACCAGAGCAAGGCCTTCGGCGAGGCCTTCGGCGCCACCGGCCTCGATGTCAGCGCGGCAATCGAGGAGGGCGGGCTCGCGATCGGCACGCCCGACGACGTGATCGAGCAGATCGAGGGCGTGCAGGAGCGCTCGGGCGGCCTCGGCGGCATTCTCTGCCTCGCGCACGAGTGGGCCGACACGCAGGCGACGTTCCGCAGCTACGAGCTGCTCGCGCGCTACGTGATGCCGCACTTCCAGGGCCAGCTGCCGCGCGTGCAGCAGAGCCGCGACTGGTTCGAGGGCAGCTTCGAGCACGCCTTTGGCCGCGGCGGCGCGGCCACGCGCCGCGCCTTCGCCGACGCCGGCCAGGAGCTCCCCGAGGAGCTGCGCCCGCGCGCAGAGCGCTTCGAGGACTCGAAGGCCCCGGCGAGCGCGGACGGCGGCGGCGCGTGAGCGAGACCGTCGGCGCACGCCTCGCGCGCATCCTCGCCGGCGGCGGGGTCGGTGCGGTCTTCGGCGTGCCCGGCGGGCAGACGCTGCCCTTCTACGCCGCGGTCGAGGACGCGGGACTGCAGCACGTGCTGATGCGCGACGAGCGCGCCGCGGCCTGCGCCGCCGACGCCCACGCGCGGCTCTCCGGCAGCGTCGGCTTCTGCGACGCCACGGTCGGGCCGGGCGCGACGAACCTCGTCTCCGGCCTCGCCGAGGCGCTCGGCTCCTCGATCCCCGTGATCGCGATCGTCGCCGACATCCGGCGCGCCGCCGCCTCGCAGGCGCTCGACCAGGCCGCGCTGCTCGCGCCCATCACGAAGTGGGTCGGCCGCGTCGAGACGCCGGACAGTCTCGAGCCCGTGCTCGCGCAGGCGCTGCGTGTCGCCACCGGCGGACGGCCCGGCCCCGTCGTGCTCGAGATCCCCGAGGACGTCTTCTCCGCCGAAGCCGCCGACCCGCCCTCGGGGGCGATGGAGTGGAGCCCGGCGGACTTCGCCTACCCGCGCCATCGCAGCGCGCCGCCGCCGGACGCCGTCGAGCAGGCCGCCACGCTACTCGCCGAGGCCGAGCGGCCGTTGATCCTCGCCGGCGGCGGGGTCACCTTCAGCGACGCCTCGCTCGCCGTGCGCGCGCTGGCCGAGGCGCAGCAGATCCCGGTCAGCACCTCGATCAGCGGGAAGGGCACGATCGACGAGACGAGCCCGCTCGCCGCCGGGGCGGCGGGCCAGTTCGGCACGGTGCGCGGCAACGCCGCGCTGCGGGCCGCCGACGTGGTGCTGGTGCTCGGCTGCAAGCTCGGCTCGCTCACCACGCACTCCTGGCAGCTGCCCGGGCCCGGCCAGGCCGTGATCCATGCCGACGTGGACGGCGAGGAGATCGGGCGCACCGGCCCCGTCGCGGTCGGCATCGTCGCCGACGCGCGCGAGACGGCGAACGCCCTCGCGCAGGCCCTCGATGGGCGCTCAGCGCGCGCCAACTGGCTCGAGTCGATCGAGGGCGAGGGCGGCGCGGCGCAGCCGGACCCGGCGGGCGCGATCCCGCCGCACCTGCTCGCCGACGTCCTCGGCGAGGCGCTGCGCGAGGACGACGTGCTGGTCTGCGACGCCTCGCTCGCCTCCGGCTGGGGCGCGGCCTTCGTGCCGGTCCGCCGGCCCCGCTCCTTCATCGCGCCGCGCGGCCTCGCCGGCATCGGCTGGGGCGGCGGCGGCGTGGTCGGCGCGCGGCTCGCGACGCCGCCCGAACGGCGAATGGTGCTGCTCACCGGCGACGGCGCCTGGGGCTACTGCCTGAGCGAGTTCGAGACAGCGGCACGGCTCGGCCTGGACCTCACCTACGTCGTGCTCAACAATGCCGCGCTCGCCTGGATCACGCACATCGAGGCGCGGCGCGATCAGCCGCTGCGCTCGCTCTTCTCCGACGTCGACTTCTCCGGCGTCGCGCGCGCGATGGGCGGCGAGGGCGAGCGCGTCACCAACCTCGAGGCCTTCGAGGTGGCGCTGCAGACGGCGCTCTCCACGCCGGGGCCGTACCTGATCGACGCGCTCACGGCGCAGGACGCCTCGCCGATCATCTCGCTCGCCGATCTGCCCGGCGCGGGCGACGCGTACACTTAGCCCCACCGAGGCGCCCGCCGGGGCGCCGCAGAGGCGCGGCTCGGGCTGCGGCAGCCGGAAGGCGGGTGACGATGCAACTCGGCGCGGTGTTCCCACAGACGGAGATCGGCAGCGATCCCGGACCGGTCCGCGACTTCGCCGTCGCCGCCGAGGAGCTCGGCTACGACTTCTTCGTCGCCTTCGACCACGTGATCGGCGCCGACCCCTCGAAGCACACGCTGATCGGCCCCTACACGCACGAGTCGATGTTCCACGAGCCGTTCGTGCTGTTCGGCTACCTCGCCGCGATCACGCAGCGCATGGACCTGGTCACCGGCATCCTGATCCTGCCGCAGCGCCAGACCGCGCTCGTCGCCAAGCAGGCCGCCGAGGTGGACCTGCTCACCGGCGGGCGGCTGATCCTCGGCGTCGGCGTGGGCTGGAACCAGGTCGAGTTCGAGGTGCTGGGCGAGGACTTCCATCGCCGCGGCCGCCGTACCGATGAGCAGCTGGAGCTGATGCAACGCCTCTGGACCGAGGAGCTCGTCACCTTCGAGGGGCGTTTCGACACGGTGCGCCACGCCGGCATCAACCCGCGGCCGGAGCGGGAGATCCCGATCTGGTTTGGCGGCATGTCCAGCCCGGTGCTGCGCCGCTGCGGGCGCTACGGCTCGGGCTTCATCCCGCGCGACCAGTTCCCCGACGACCATGAGCGCAACCGCGACGACATCCTCTTCCGCTTCGGGCGGATCAGGGAGCACGCGCGCGAGGCGGGCCGCGACCCCGACGCGATCGCGCTCTGCACCCGCGCCGCCGTCCTCGACGGCGATCTCGACGCGCAACTCGCGATGGCCGAGAGCTGGGAGGACGCCGGCGCCACGCACCTCTCGTTCAACACGATGAACGCCGGCCTCACTTCGCCCCAACAGCACATCGACGCGATCACCAGCTTCATCGAGGCCTACCGCGGGTAGACCCCGACACCGCGCGACCACCGGAAGGGACACGCAATGGACCTCTTCGAGGCGATGGACACGAACCGCGCGATGCGGCGGCTCAAGCCGGACCCCGTCCCGCGCGAGCTGTTGGAAAAGCTGGTTCACGCCGCGACGCGCGCACCCTCGGCGGGCAACACGCAGCACTGGAGCTTCGTCGTGGTCACCAACCGCGAGGACATGCGGTTCCTCGCGGACATCCTGCAGCGCCGTATGGGCCAGTTCAGCAGGGAGGCGGAGAGCGACGCGCAGGAGCGGATGATGCGCGCGGTGCGCTACCTGATCACGCACTTCCACGAGACGCCCGCCGTGATCTTCTGTTGCGTCCGCAACGCCTACCCGACCGCCGAGCGCCCGATCCGCGCGACCATGTGGTCCACGATCTTCCCCGCCACCCAGAACCTGCTGCTCGCCGCGCGCGGCCTCGGCCTCGGCGCCGCGATGACCACCTTCCAGGCCGGCGCCGAGGACGAGATCAAGGCCCACTTCGGCATCCCGGACGATGTCTACATCGGCTCGACGATTCCGGTCGGCTGGCCGATGGGGCGCTTCGGCCCGCTCGGCCGAAAGCCGATCGACGAGGTGCTGCACTGGGAGCGCTGGGGAGGCGACGCATGAGCGACTCGCCCCGCTACGCGCGCACCGAGGTGAGCGACGGCATCGCCCTCGTCACCATCGACCGCCCGAGCCGCCTCAACGCCTGGGGCAGCGAGGTCAGCGCGCACACCGTCGAGGAGCTGATCGCCGCCGAGGCCAACCCGGACGTGGGCGGCGTCATCCTCACCGGCGCGGGCCGCGCCTTCAGCGCCGGCGCGGACCTCAAGGAGGAGTCCACGCACAACGTGGACGACGCCGAGTCCTACCTCGAGGAGCACCAGGGCAGCCCGATCTTCGACGTGCTCGGCGCCTACTCGAAGCCGGTGATCGCTGCCGTCAACGGTTACGCGATCGGGGTCGGCTGCCTGATGTGCTGCTGCACGGACTTCATCCTCGCCAGCAGCGAGGCGAGCTTCCGGCTGCCGCAGACCAGCCTCGGCATCCTGCCCGCCTACGGCGGCACGCTGCGCCTCGCGCGCTTCGTGGGGCGCGGCAACGCGCTGCACATGGCGCTGACCGGGCGCGCCGTCGGCGCCGAGGAGGCGAAGCGCATAGGCCTCGTCGTCTCCGTGCACGAGCCGGACGAGCTGCTGCCCACGGCGCGCGCGACGATGCAGGAGATCATCTCCTACCCGCCGCAGGCCCTGCGCCTCGCGCGCGAGTCGCTGCGCTACGGCTACGACGCCGGCCTCGCGGCCACCGAGCAGGCCGACCTGTTCCGCCAGATGATGCTCTACCAGACGCGCGGCAGCGCGAAGCAGCACGAGCCCTGGCGCAGCCGCCAGGAGGGCGACGCGTGAGCGGACCGCTCACGGGCGTCCGCGTCCTCGAGTTCTCGCAGGTGGTGGCCGCGCCGTTCCTCGGCTGCGTGCTCGCCGACCTCGGCGCGGACGTCATCAAGGTGGAGCCGCCGGACGGCGACCAGCACCGCCGCTGGGGCGCGATCGTCCCCAACGAGGGCAAGCGCTTCCAGTCGCTCAACCGCAACAAGCGCGGCATCGCGATCGACCTCGGCCGGGAGGCCGGAAGGGACCTCGCGCGGCGGCTCGTCCCGCACTTCGACGTGGTCACGCAGAACCTCCGGCCCGGCGCCGCCGAGCGCTACGGGCTCGACTACGAGACGCTGCGCGAGCTGCGCCCGGACCTCGTCTACTGCGAGATCACGGGCTGGGGCCACGGCGGCCCGCTCAGCGACCGCACCGCGACCGACCCGACGATGACCGCCTTCGCCGGCATCATCGTCGGCGGCGCGAAGGTCGGACCCGAGGGCGAGCCGCTGCACCTCGCAGCCAGTGCGTTCGCGGACTACTCGGCGGGCTTCTCCGGCGCGGCGGGCATCCTCGCGGCGCTGTTCCACCGCGAGCGCACGGGCGAGGGCCAGCGCGTCGAGGCCTCGCTGCTGCGTTCCTCGCTGGCGATCCAGGACACCGTCGTGATGCGCGAGCCGGTCAGCGACGCGGTGACGCGCGACCCGATGGTCGAGGAGGTGCAGGCGATCCGCGCGCGCGGCGGCAGCTACGAGGAGATCCTCGAGGTGCGGGCGGGGCAGCGGCAGTCGGACACGGCGGCGCTGCGCGGCTTCAGCCACGCCTACCAGACCGCCGACGGCGGCCTGATCATGCTCGGCGCAATCACGCCTCGCACGCGCGCGCTCGTGCGCGAGGCGCTCGAGATCACCGACGACCGCGCGGACGACCCGGACTACGACGCCTCGGACCCCGCGAGCATCGCCTACGGCGACCAGCGGGTCGCCTACATGGCGGCGCGCTTCGCCGAGCGCACGACGGCCGAGTGGATGGACACCCTCGGCGCGGACGGCGTCCCGATCGCCCCCGTCCTGCTCCCCGAGGAGCTCGCCGACGACCCACAGGTCGTGGCCGCGGGCCACATGCGCGAGATCGAGCACGACGTGACCGGCCCGCAGCGCGTCGTCGCCCCCGTCGTCGAGCTCTCCGCCACCCCGACCTCGATCGAGCGCGCCTCGCCCCCGATCGGCGCGCACACCTCCGAGGTCCTGGCCGAGGCGGGCCTTGCGCCCTCGGAGATCGCCGCCCTGCGGAGGGACGGGGTGATCGGCGGGTAGGACACGATCTTGCTAGACTGCGCGGGCGACGCGGGCGGGGGACCGAGCGTTGGCCGACAACGAACCTCAACCAGCACTGGACTACGAGGGCGCCGGGCCTGCCCTCGAATTCGCCCTATGGAGCCTTGGCGATCAGATTCAAACAATCGAACGGACCGACGGGAAGTCGGAGCGAGCGATCACGCTCGGGATCACGATCGTCGCGCTCTTCTCCGGTGCGCTGACCTTCCAACTCGATGGCTCTGGTCGGGCTGGGGCCATCGTGGCCCTCAGTGCCTCAATAGTGGTCGCGGGCTGCTTTATCGCGGCGGTCTGGCTGTTCTTCCGATCGTACGCAGTCGTCGACTGGTACCTCGGACCCGACGGCAGGCGCTTACTTGGCGTTTCGCGCGAGCACGAAGACCGGCGCACGCGGCAGTGGTTGGCTGAGCAGATCTTCGCTGCCGTCGACAGCAACGCCAGCGGCCTTCAGGCAAAGACCAACTGGTCAACCTGGCTCTTTCGCGCGGTGCTGCTGGAAGCTGTCGCGGCTGGAGGCGGAGTAATCGCTATAGCCATCGCCGCCGCGGCGGCGTAGCCAGCTACAGCCCCTTGACGCCGATGCGTGGAGGGGCGGGCGGCAGCCCCGACGGTCCCGGCTCAGGAAGGAGCGGCGGCAGTTCTCGCTCGCCGACCGCCGGCTTGTCCCTTCTGCCGAGCAACCGCTTCACGATGCGCGACAGGCGAGCGAGCAGGCGTGGCTTCCCGTTCGTGCCCATGCTCCGAGTATACGCCACACCGAGGCCGCCCCACCCCTCGCGCGCGACGCGGGGCGCGATAGACTGGGCGTGACGTGATTCGCGAAGAGCTGCGGGAACTGGTCGAACGGGCGCTCGCCGCCGCGCAGGAGGCGGGCGACCTGCCCGCGTTCGCCGCGCCCGAGGTCACACTCGAACACCCCCAGCGCCCCGAGCACGGCGACTTCGCCGCCAACCTCCCGCTGCGCATCCAGGGCCTCGCCCGCATGCGCGCCCTCGACGTGGCCGAGGCGCTGCGCGCGCGCGTGCCCGACCACCCCGCCGTCGGCGAGGTGCGCGTCGCACCGCCCGGCTTCCTCAACCTCTACCTCGACCCCGCCTGGGCCGCCGATCAGGCGCGCGCCATCGCCGAGGAGGGCGACGCCTGGCCGCAGCTCGACCTCGGCGGCGGCAGCAAGACACAGGTCGAGTACGTCTCCGCCAACCCCACCGGCCCGATCCACGTCGGCAACGGGCGCGGCGCCGCCATCGGGTCCACCCTCGCCGCCGTGCTGCGCGCGACCGGCCACGAGGTGGAGGAGGAGTACTACATCAACGACGCCGGCCAGCAGGTCGCGATCTTCGCCCGCACCCTCTACGCCCGCTACCAGCAGCTCTTCGGCCGCGACGCTGAGATCCCGGAGAACGGCTACCCCGGCGAGTACGTGCGCGACGTCGCCGCCCGCCTCCAGCGCGACCACGGCGACGCCTTCCTGCGCGCCGAGGGCGAGGAGCCCGACGCCCAACTCGGCCACGAGGGCATCCGCCTCATGGTCGACCAGATCCGCGAGGACCTCGAGGCGATGGGCGTCAGCTACGACCGCTGGTTCGGCGAGCGCTCGCTACAGGCCGAGGGCGGCCCCTACGACCGCGTGCTCTCGCTGCTGCGCGAGGACGGCCACGTCGTCGAACGCGAGGGCGCCGTCTGGTTCGCCTCCTCGCAGCTCGGCGAATCGAAGGACAACGTGCTGATCCGCTCGGACGGGCAGCCGACCTACTTCGCCACGGACATCGCCTACCACTACGACAAGTTCATCGAGCGCGGCTTCGAGCGCGTGATCGACGTCTGGGGCGCCGACCACCAGGGCCACGTCTCGCGCGTCAAGGCCGGCGTGACGGCGACGGGCGGCGACGGCGACGCGCTGGACGTGCTGCTCTACCAGCTCGTGACGCTCAAGCGGAACGGCGTGGTGGTGCCGCTCTCCAAGCGCGCGGGCGAGATCGTCACGCTGCGCGAGGTCGTCGACGAGGTCGGCCGCGACGCGGCGCGCTTCTTCTTCCTGCTCTCCTCGGCGGGCTCGGCGATGGACTTCGACCTGGAGCTGGCGAAGCGGCAGTCGGACGACAACCCGGTCTACTACGTGCAGTACGCGCACGCGCGTATCGCCGGCGTGCTGCGCAACGCCGACGAGCAGGGCCTGTCCGCCGAGGGCGCCGAGCCCTCGCTGCTGACGCACGAGGCGGAGCAGGCGCTGATCCGCAAGCTGCTGCTGTTGCCCGAGGTGATTGAGGAGGTCGTCGAGGAGCTGGCGCCGCACCGCCTGCCGCACTACGCGCAGGAGCTGGCGCAGTCGTTCCACGTCTTCTACACGCAGTGCCGCGTGCTCGGCGACGACGAGGCGCTCAGCCGCGCGCGCCTGCTCCTCCTCGAGGCCACACGCATCGCCCTCGCCCGCACGCTCGGGCTGATGGGTATCTCGGCGCCGGAGCGGATGTAGCCTCATCGCCCGAGGTCCCCACGACCCGGTCCTCGCACGCCTTGACGTCCTCGGCCTCGGCGCTTCATGTGCTGTGGGAATGCAGAGGGAACGACAGAGATTGTCTTGACATGCTCTCCCCAGGCATCAGAATGGTGTCAGAGGTGGTGATGCATGGTGCTGGCAGAAGCAGAACAAGCGGCGAGTGAACACGATGGACCGACCCCGGTCAGTCGCTTCGACTGGTTCGAGGGAGGCACGCGCGGTGCACGGTCGTTCCCGACGTGCTCCCTGACGAAGTCCGGATCGATGACGCTCAACGACGTGGCAGTGCAGGCGCTTGGCGATCCGCCCGCGATCCGCGTCGGATATGACGCGCAGCAGGGCCAGATCGGGCTGCGAGCCTCGCTGAGGGATGAGGCTGGGGCGATCCTGCTTCGACCCTCGCGCACGCCCGAGGGCGCCGACACGGGCAGCCGTTCGATGTATGCCCGGGCGGTGCTGGCTTACTACGGCGTGCTGCCGGACGAGAACCACACGTTCCGGCTCGACGACATCGGGGGCGGCGTCTTCGCGCTGTCGCTCAATGAGCCGTTGCCGAAGAGCCGGTCGCGGCGAGGCGCTGCTGGATAGCTGCTGAGCGGTCCCGAACACCGCATGCCCGTGACGGGCAATGCGGCTGCCAGCCAGGCAATCCCCGTTTCGTCGGGCTTTCACCGACTCGTCAGTAGGCTGAGCCTATACGGGCGCGTGGCGGGCGCGTGCGCAATCCAGAAGTTGCTAAAGACCTGCGAGAGCACTGCCATCCGCACCTCCTCCATCGCGCTGCCAAGCAGCAAGAATCCGACTACAGCGGCTGCCGTCGTCAGCGCGCGCCCGCCACAGCTCGCGGACGTACCTGATATCGGTACGTTTCGGCATACCAAGAATACCATGAGCACCCTCGTCATCGGAGGACCTGCCCACCCTCGCCCCCTACCCCGCGCCCCGCTACCCTCGTCGCCATGACGGCGAACGGCGACGACAGGCAGCGGATCCTGACCGGGGTGCGGCCCACCGGGGCGCTGCACCTGGGCCACTACGCCGGCGCGCTCGAGAACTGGATCCGGCTCCAGGATGAGTACGACTGCCACTTCCTCATCGCCGACTACCAGGTCTCCGACCACGCCGACGACATCGACCGCGTCCGCGAGGCCGTGATCGAGGTCGCCACGGACTGGCTCGCCGTCGGGCTGGACCCGGACCGCTCGCACTTCGTGATCGAGAGCCTCATCCCCGAGCACGCCGAGCTCACCACGCTGCTCAGCTGGTTCATCGGCATGGGCCGCCTCGAGCGCAACCCGACGCTCAAGGCCGAGATGGATGAGCTCGAGGAGCGCGGCATGTCGTTCGAGGACACCGAGCGGGAGGGCAAGCGGCAAGTCGTGCGCGAGCGGGGCGCGGTGCCCGTGGCGTTCTTCACCTACCCCATCATGCAGGTCGCCAACATCCTCATGCCGCGCGCGCACCTCGTGCCCGTGGGTGAGGACCAGCTCCCGCACATCGAGATGACGCGCGAGACGGCGCGGCGCTTCAACCGGCGCTTCGGCGAGGTCTTCCCCGAGCCGCGTGGCCTCGTCGGCCGCGTGCCGCGGCTCGTCGGCACCGACGGCAACGCCAAGATGAGCAAGTCGGTCGGCAACACCATCGACCTCAAGGACGACGCCGAGACGGTCGAGCGCAAGGTGATGCGCATGTACACGGATCCGACGCGGCTGCGCGCCACCGACCCCGGCCACGTCGAGGGCAACCCGGTCTTCATGTACCACGACGCCTTCAACCCCGACACCGCGGAGGTCGATGACCTCAAGGAGCGCTACCGCGAGGGGCGCGTTGGCGACGTGGAGGTGAAGCGCAAGCTGGCAGCCGCGCTCAACACCTTCCTCGACCCGATCCGCGAGCGGCGCTCGCACTACGAGGCGAACCCGGCCGAGGTCCGTGAGGCGCTCGCCCGCGGCACGGAGCACGCCCGCGGCGTGGCACAGGACACGATGGCGGACGTACGCTCCGCCCTCGGTCTCAACTACCTCGACGGTTGACAGGGCTCGACACTGCTCGCGGCGGCGTGACACCTGTTGGAGGGGGCATTCATGCGGATCCAGGTGATGAGCGTGCTGGTCGACGATCAGGCGCGGGCACTGGCGTTCTACACCGAGGTGCTGGGCTTCGAAATGACACGGGACGAACCGGCGGGGGAGTTCCGCGTGCTGACGGTGCAATCACCGGAGGGAGGGCCCGAACTGCTGCTCGAACCGAACGCGCATCCCGCCTCTCAGGTCTACCAGGAAGCGATCTACCGCGACGGTCTACCCTCCACCGTCTTCCACGTCGACGACCTGGACCGCGAGTACGCGCGATTGACGGCGCTGGGCGTGCGATTCCAGGTGGAACCCACGCGCAGCGAGTGGGGCTACGACGCCGTGCTGGACGACACGTGCGGGAACCTCATCGCGCTGCACGAGGATTAGCAACCAGCGCTGGCGAGTGCCGGGCGCGGCAGCCCGGCACTGCGCCCCTGCCCTCTACTCCCGCAAGCTCGGGGGCGCCTGAGAGGCCCTGAGTAGAGCAAACGCAGGCATCCGAATCGACGCAATCCGGGCTACTCCACCGCCCCTGGATTCCGGCTTTCGCCGGAATGACGGGAAGGTGAGGCGGAGTGACGGGACGGGTGAGCCGGAATGACCGTTGTACAAGGGTCTACTCAGGGGATAGACGGCCGCACCTACTCCGGCTCCTCGAGGTCGCCGGCCGCGTCGCTGATGAACTGCGTGAGCAGGGTGTGGACGTCGGCGGCGACCTCGCGCAGGGAGTGGCCGCCGCCCTCGAGGATGACGAGGCGCTTCGGCTGCCGGGCGCGCTCGTAGATGTCCTCGGAGGCCTGGGGCAGCAGCACGGTGTCGTCGGAGCCGTGGATCAGCAGCAGTGGCTTGCCGAGCTGCTCGACCGTCTGGGTGCCGAAACGCTGCGGCGAGAGCGCCGCGACGGCGTTCGCCAGCGGCGCCAGCTCGCCCGCCCGGATCGCCACCGCTCCGCCGAACGAGTGCCCGACGATCACCGCACGCTCCGCGCCGATGCCGCGCAGGAACGAGCAGGCGGCGAGCGCGTCCAGCACGCACTCGTCGAACTCCCCCGGGTGGCGGTAGCCGACGCGCAACGCCGTCACGCCCTGCGCGACCAGCTCGCGGCTGAGCCGCAGGTAGACGCCCTCGGCGGGTCCGTCCCCACCGCCCATCGCACCGCCGAGGAAGACGGCGCAGCCGGTCTTGCCCTCGCAGGGCCGCAGCGCGGCGAGGATCGTGCCGCGCGAGGTGTCGATCTCCAGCGCCAGCTCGCCGGGCTCCTCGCCGGCTTGCGCGCGCACGTCGCGGATCGAGAGGACGAGGTCGTCCGGGCTGCCGGCGGCGGACTCGCTCAGCGCCGCACGACCGGCGTTACTTCGGGCCCGCCGCCGCGAGCCGCCGCGCGACGAAGCGCTCCGTGCGGTCCATCGCCTCCGCGATGTCGTCGTAGTCGGCGGCGTAGCAGATGCGCACGAAGCCGCGCCCGCTCTCGCCGAAGGCGGACCCGGGCACCATCGCGACCTGCTCCTCCTCCAGCAGCGCCTCGGCGAAGGCGAGGTCGTCGAGGCCGGTCGGGCGGATGTCGGGGAAGACGTAGAAGGCGCCGCGCGGCTCCACCGTAGGGAGCCCCATCGCGCGCAGCCGGGCGACGACCATGCGGCGCCGGCGGTCGTACTCGGCGACCATCCCGCGCACGTCCTCCTCGGCCGAGGCGAGCGCCTCGACGGCGGCGTACTGGGCGGCGGTGGGGGCGCTCATCATCACGTACTGGTGGATCTTCATCATCGCCTCGAGCAGGTGCGGCGGCGCCGCCACCCAGCCGAGCCGCCAGCCCGTCATCGCGTAGGCCTTGGAGAAGCCGCCGAGCAGGATCGTGCGCTCGTGCATGCCCTCGATGGTCGGGAAGCAGACGTGCTCGGCGTCGTAGGTCAGCCGGTCGTAGAGCTCGTCG
This sequence comes from Chloroflexota bacterium, assembly GCA_009839925.1. Taxonomy (GTDB): domain Bacteria; phylum Chloroflexota; class Dehalococcoidia; order UBA2979; family UBA2979; genus VXMT01. Next base: position 9,836 of record VXOS01000030.1, on the reverse strand, counting down.
GAGATGACGAACAGGTCGTGCGCCCGCGCCACGTCGGCGATCTCCTCCATCGTCTTGCGGTCCAGCACCGCGCCCGTGGGGTTCGAGGGATAGCCGAGCAGGATCGCCTTGGTGGCGGGCGTAATCCGCTGCTCGATCGCCTCGGCCGTGACCATGAAGGCGTCCTCGGGGTAGGTCGGCACGGGCACGTAGCGCGCGCCCGCCATCAGCACCACCGGCTGGTAGGCGACGTAGCAGGGCTCGGGCGTGAGCACCTCGTCCTCGTGGTCGATGAGCGCGCGCATCGCGATGTCGAGCGCCTCGGAGACGCCGGTGGTGAGCATCAGCTCGTTTCCCGGGTTGTAGCGGACGCCGTAGAGGCGTTCGAGCTGGCTGCTCAGCATCTCGCGCAGCTCGGGCAGGCCGTAGTTGCTGGTGTAGCCGGTGTGGCCGGCGAGCATCGCCTCGGCGGCGGCGTTCGTGATCTGCGCGGGTGTCGCGAAGTCCGGCTGACCCACGGCCAGCGAGATCACGCCCTGCGCCCTGTCCAGCAGCTCGAAGAAGCGGCGGATGCCGGAGGCCGGGAGCCCGGCGACCGTCTCCGAGTGCAGCCCGCGCCGCGCCTGGTGGCCTTCGGAGCCGCCAGCCGGATATCCGGTGTGCCCGTCGCTGGTCACGAGGGCGTTCCGATCTCCGCGAGCGGCGGGCGCTGCGCGCGCCAGTCGGTCAGCGCCTCGCAGGCGTGCGCGGCGCCGAGCAGCGTCGACTCCTCGAAGGGCCGCGCGATCAGCTGGATACCCACGGGCAAGCCCTCCGAGAAGCCGCCCGGGATGCTGACCGCCGGGTTGCCGGAGATGTTGACGGGAATCGTCAGCAGGTCGTTGAGGTACATCGCGAGCGGGTCGTCGAGCTTCGCGCCAAGCGGGAAGGCGACGGTCGGCGTGGTCGGCGTGAGCAGCAGATCGTTGTCCGCGAGCGCGGTCTCGAACTCGGCGCGGACCAGCGTCCTCACCTGCTGCGCCTTGCGGTAGTAGGCATCGTAGTAGCCGGCCGAGAGCGCGTAGGCGCCGATCATGATGCGGCGCTTCACCTCATCGCCGAAGCCGTTGCCGCGGGTGCGTTCCATCTCGTCCCACATGCCTTCGCCGCCCCTGAAGCGATAACCGTACTTGACGCCGTCGTAGCGGGCGAGGTTCGCCGACGCCTCGGCCGGCGCGATGATGTAGTAGGCGGACAGCGCAACTTCCAGCGAGGGCAGCGCGACCGAGCGATCGACGATCGCGCCCTCGCGCTCGAACAGCGCGACCGCCTGCTCGAACGCCTCGCGCACCCCGTCCTCGAGGCCCGCGACGAGCCCTTCGCCGGGAACGCCGACGCGCAGGCCCTCTAGGCCGCGATCGAACCGCTCGGTGTAGTCGGGGACGGGCTCGGGAGCGGTGGTCGCATCGTTGGGGTCGTGCCCGGCGATCGCCTCCAGCAGCGTCGCCGCGTCGCGCGCGTCGCGGGCGAAGGGCCCGACCTGCTCGAGCGAGGAGGCGAAGGCGACGACGCCGAAGCGGCTGACGCGGCCGTAGGTGGGCTTGAGGCCGACGATGCCCGTGAGCGCGGCAGGCTGGCGGATCGAGCCGCCCGTGTCCGTGCCGAGGGCGATCGGTACGCCCCGGGCCGCCACGGTCGCCGCCGAACCGCCGGACGAGCCGCCCGGCACGCGCGTGAGGTCCCAGGGGTTGCTCGTCGCGCCGTAGCCGGAGTGCTCGGTCGAGGAGCCCATCGCGAACTCGTCGAGGTTCGTCTTGCCGACGAAGACCGCGCCCTGCTCCCGCAGCCGCGCGACGACGGTGCAGTCGATGATCGGCGTGAAGCCCTCGAGGATGCGTGAGCCGGCAGTGGTCTCCACGCCCTGGGTGGAGAGCACGTCCTTGAGCCCGACGGGAATGCCGGTGAGCGGCGCGAGATCGCCCGCACGCAGCCGCTCGTCCGCGGCGTCGGCCTGGGTGAGCGCCTCGTCAGGCGTGACGCGGATGTAGGCGTTGAGGTCGGGCTCCTGCGCCTCCACGCGCGCGAGCGTCGCCTCGGCCAGCGCGCGGGCGCTGTACTCGCCAGCGCGCAGCGCCGCCGCGTGCTCGTGGGCGCTGCGATCGAGGTCGATCGCCGCTCCGGGAGACCGTGTGGAGTCAGCCACCGGGCTGGTCGAGCACCGCGCGCACGCGGATGTAGTCGCCCTCGCGGGCCGGGGCGTTCGCGAGCACCTCGGACACCGGCGCCGCGGCCTGGGGCTCGTCCGGGCGCTCGACGTTGACGAGGGAGAACGACTGGGCTGTCGGCGCCACGCCGGAGGTGTCGATCGCGCTGAGCGCCTGGCAGTGGCCGAGGATGCTCGACAGCTCGCCGCGGAGGCGCTCCGTCTCCTCATCGCTCAGCGCGATGCGGGCGAGCCGGGCGATGTGGCGGACCTCGTCGCTGCTCAGATCCACGGGAACCTCCGGGCGCCGCGTGACGTCTGGATCAGTGGCGCCGGTTGCGCCTGCGGGCCGTGCTGCCCGCCCTTCGCACGATGAGTACGCACTATATGTGCGGTCGGGCGGCTCGCACCATACGGATGTGGGCCTCGGTGGCGGCGAGGCGAGCCGAGCGGATACGATCGAGGCCGGCGGGAGGTCGTGCCCGCGCCTCGGCCGGGCAGGAGGCGACCCGATCGCGAACGCACCTGCGAGCAGCATGATCCGACGCGGCAGATCCGAGGCCTCCCGGTGACCATCAGCCAGCGCGCGCGGCGCCGGCGCGCCCGCAGACGCCGCCAGGCGCCGGTCTCGAGCGGCGGGCGGCGCATCAGCCGTGCGCTCTTGCTGGTCATCGGCCTGCTCGGCGTGTTGCTCGTCGCGAGCAGCGCGGCCGCGGCGGGCGGCGTCCTCTACGGCCAGCAGAAGTACGACGAGTTCATCGCCTACGTCGCGCCTCCCGAGGAGCTCCTGGCCTCGCTGCCGCGCGGCGGCGCGCGCATCTACGACCGCAACGGCGTGCTGCTCTACGAGTTCATCGACGAGTTCGGCGGCCTGCGCCGCCCCGTACCACTCGAGGACATCTCGCACTGGGTGATCCTCGCGACGATCGCGACCGAGGACGCGAGCTTCTACGAGAACAACGGCCTCAACGTCCGGGGACTCGCGCGCGCCGGCGTGGAGAACCTGTCGCCGTTCGGCGGCACCGACTTCTTCGAGGGCTCCGGCGGCTCCTCGATCACCCAGCAGCTCGCCAAGAACGTCTACATCCCGAAGGAGGAGCGCACCCAGCGCACGGTCGAGCGCAAGCTCAAGGAAGCCGCGATCGCGCTGGAGCTGACCGAGCGCTACACCAAGGACCAGATCCTCGAGTGGTACCTCAACTCGATCTCCTACGGCGGCATCTACGTCGGCATCCAGGCCGCCGCCGAGGGCTACTTCGGCAAGCTGGCGAGCGAGCTCACGCTCGCCGAGGCGGCGCTGCTGGCCGGCATCCCGCAGTCGCCGGCGCTCTACAACCCGCTGGAGAACCCCACCGCATCGATCATCCGTCAGCGCGTGGTGCTGGACCTGATGGTGCGCCACGGCATGATCACACCCGGCGAGGCCGACGCCGCGCGCCGCGAGCAACTGGTCTTCAAGGCGAACCGCTTCGACATCGAGGCGCCGCACTTCGTGCTCGGACGCGTCGCGAAGGAGATCGCACTGCGCTTCGGTGAACGCGCCCTCTACGAGGACGGCCTCGAGGTGATCACGACCCTCGATCTTGGGCTCCACCACGAGGCGCAGCGCATCCTCGAGCGGCGCATCTCCGTCGACGAGTTCGAGCACCGCAGCCACAACGGCGCGTTCTACGCCCTCGACCCGCACACCGGGCAGATCCTCGTCTACGTCGGGAGCCGCGACTACTTCCGCGACGACATCGAGGGGCGCAACGACAACGTGATCGCGGAGAACTCGCCGGGGTCGACGCTCAAGCCGTTCACCTACATGTCCGCGTTCATGCGGGGCTGGAGCACGGGCGCGGGCATCCTCGATGTCCCGACGAAGGTGATCGACCCGGCCACGGGCGAATTCTTCGAGCCGACCAACCCGGGCCCGGAGAACTTCTATACCGGCACGATCAGCGCCGCGAACGCCCTCGGGAACTCGCTCAACATCCCGGCCTTCAAGACGATCCAGTTCGCCGGCGTCGGCAATACCACCACGCTCATGCGCCAGGTGGGGCTGACGACCCTCGACTCGCCACGCGGCTACGGGCCGGCGCTCACGCTCGGCGGCGCCGATATCACCCTCGAGGATCTGACGTACGCCTACAGCGTGCTCGCCACGGGCGGCGTGATGCGCGGCCAGGAGGCGCTGGAGCCGCACGGCGCCGGCGAGCGCACGCTCGACCCCGTCGCCCTGCTGCGCGTCACCAACGCCGAGGGCACCGTGCTCTACGACTTCCAGGCGCCCGTCGAGCGGCGCGTGGTCGAGGAGAACTACGCCTACCTCGTGACCTCGATCATCTCGGACCCCGACACGCAATGCATCATCTTCAGCAGCTGCGGCGCGCTGGAGCTGGAAGACCGGCCGTCCGGGAAGAAGACGGGTACGAGCGAGCCCTTCGAGGACTCGAAGGAGATCGGCGAGACGTGGACCTTCGGCTACACGCCCGACCTCGTGTCCGGGATCTGGGCGGGCAACTCGGACAACGCACCGATCGAGGGCATCTACTCGACGACGATCGCCTGGAAGGCCTGGCGCGACTTCATGGAGTACGCGCACGACTACTACGGGCTGGAGCCCAAGAGCTTCGTTCAGCCCTCGGGCATCGAATCCCGCGAGCTGTGCTGGCCCTCCGGGCGGCTGCCCAGCGAGCTTTGCCCCGAGATCCATCGCTACAACGGCCTCTACGCCTTCGACGCACTCGCCACCCACGACTTCGAGGAGCTACGGGACACCTGGTGGCAGGAAGTCCAGATCGACTCCCGCACGGGGCTGCGTGCGACGGAGGACACACCGGCCGCCTTCGTCAGGCGCGAGGTGCGGTTGGTGCTGCCCGAGGAAGAGATCGAGGAGTGGGACGACATCGAGGAGTGGGGCAAGCGCTACGGCGTCTTGCACCTGCTCGCGCCCACGCTGGACAGCGCGGCGGGGGCCGATCTCCTGCAGGTCGCTTCGCCCACCGCGGGCAAGCGGCTCTCCGGATCGGTCGCCGTGATCGGGCGCGCGGACTCGCCGACCTTCGAGCGCTACGTGGTGGAGTGGGGGCGCGGCACTAGCCCGACGGCGTGGGTCGCCTTCGCGGCCTCGACTGAGGCAATCGAGGGCGGCGTGCTGGCGCGCTGGGACACAACGCAGCTGCCGGACGGCGCCTACACACTCCGCGTGCGGCTGGAGGACTCGGAGCTGGGGAGGTGGCGCTACGCCGTCCCGGTCGTGATCACCAACGGCGCGGCCGCTTCCAACGGCAGCACCCCGCCCGTCGCGCGCATCACGCGGCCGATCACGGACCAGGTGCTGAGCGGCAACCTGCCGATCGACGGCTTCGCCTCCTCCGGCCGGTTCGAGGAGTTGCGCCTGGAAGTGGGCGCGGGGACCGAGCCGGACAGCTGGACGCAGATCCACCACTCCCGGGAGCCGGCAACCAGCGGCGCGATCGCCTACTGGGACACCACGGGGTATGACAACGGCCTCTACACCATCCGGCTGACCGTCAGCGACGGGCAGTTCGGGGACGCGGTCGCCACCGTGCGCGTACGCGTCGATAACGGCTCCGAGTGACCCGCAACGCCCGGCGCGAGGCTCGCCTAGCCGCCCGCGCTGTCCGTGCTGTCCATGCTCGCAAGCAGCGCCTCGACCTCGGCGCGGGTGGTGATGCCGCGCACCAGCTCAAGGAAACGCGCGAGCGACCCTGCTCGCTCGCGCAGCTCGCGCAGCTGGCCGCCGAGCGGATCGACGGCGTCGGCGCGGGCCGCGTACGTCCCGTACCAGGCGAAGTACGCCTGGTTGATGCGGCGAATCGCGAAGCCGTGATCGGCGAGCATCAGCCGCACCTCCTCCATGCGTCGCTCGGCCTCCGCCACCCTGCCCTCGGCGAGCAGCGCGTCCACCTCCAGGCGCAACTCGCGCAGCACGGCGTTGCGATCGATGCCTTCAGCGCGAGCGGCGGGCGGCGCGGCGGCCGGCCTCGCGGACGCCGTGGGATCCCCGAAGCGCTCGAGCGCCGCGTCGCGCAACTCCCAGCCGACGAGGCTGGCGACGGTCTCGTTGATCGTTCGGGCGTCAGCGTCCGCGAAGTAGGCGCGGCCGAGCGGGTAGAAGATGAGGTAGTGGTGCACCCACTCGTGGGCAGCGGTGGAGACGGCGCCGCGGTAGCTGCGCGCGTCGACGATCGCCGGATAGAAGGCAATCCCCCCGGTCGGCGCCACGAACGACGCGATCGAGCCGTCCCGCTCCTCCGCCTCCCGCTCGATGCGGTAGAGATCGTCAAGGCTGAGGTCGAACTGCAGGATGCGCTCATCCTGGCGCCGAATCTCGCCGCGGGGGGAGATGACCAGCACATGCGGCGAGGGAGTCAGCTCGATGTCCAGCGGCGGCCAGACAGCGAGCGCTCCCGGCAGCGACAGCGGGAAGCTCAGGCCCTGCTCGCGGATCGCCGCGGCGGCGGGGCGCGCGCGGGGGGGGCCGCCGCCGGGGTCGCGCCCGCGCCCCTCCACAGCGCCCCCGGGCGCGCGCGCGCCCACGGCGGCGATCGCCTCATCGGGCGCCGGGTCGTCGCGCAGCGGTTCACCCGCAGCGAAGAGCCACTTGTTCGCCAGGGCGGCGAACTCCCAGCGCACGAGGTGGGCGACGTCGAACTCCTCGTCCGTGTCGCCACGAAGAGCGAACAGCGCGCTCCAGAGCAGGACGGCGGCGAGCAGGCCGGCACCGAACGCGGCAAGCGCGGGCATTGCATCCCTCGCTTGCCGCCTCACGGCGGCCGGCAACGGTCGGGCACTCGATCTCACCGTGGATCCAGCGTAATCGTTGCGGACGCGCCGTCGTATAGTCGGAGCCGATGAGCAGCGAAGGCGGCTGGCGGCGGCCACGAGGCCGCGTGCGGCTGTTGGCCGTCGCGATCGACGCCGCGTCGCTGCTGGTGTTGTTGCTGGGCGGGCTGGCCGTCGCGTTCGTCTGGCTGCTGATCCGCAGTTCGGCCGGCCGCTACGACGCCGGGACGGGAGACACGCTGATCGCCGCCACGCTGATCGGAGCGATTGCGCCCGCATGGACGGCCTGGCAGGCGACGCGCCTCTACCGCCTCGGCGCGACGTTCGGTCAGGCGCGCCTCGGCCTCGCCGTGGAGGGCGCGCGCTGGAGACGTGCGTTGCGACTGCTGCTGCACCCGATCTCGCTGCTGCTCTGGGGCTGGCTGCTGATCACGCTGCTGCTGGCGGGCGCGCCGCCGCTCTGGCTGCTGCTCACGCTCGTGAACTCCGCCGCCGTGATCTTCCTGCTCTGGGTGGGAGCGCTGCTCGTGAGCGTGGCGCGCGGGAGCGAGTGGCGCCACGGGCGCCTGCCGCACGACTGGCTCGCGCGCACGCGCCTGGTGCAGCGCTCGTGAGCCGCCTCGATCCCCCCGTCAGCCGGCGACCGGCGCCGGTGGTGAGCAGGAGCGGCCCCTGGGACGTGATCCCCGACCCCTTCGACGAGTTCAACGCGACCGCCGGTCTCCGCGACTTCGCCTTCGGCGCGGCCAGCCTCCTGCTCATCCTCGTGCTCACCGCCTGGCTCTCGGCTCTCAGCCTCGCGCAGGCCACCACCCCCGAGGCCGCGCTCCCCGCCATCACCCGCGCGGCGATCGTGCTCACCGGCGTCGACGGACTGATCGAGGTGCATGCCGAGAACCTCGAGGAGCAGGCACTCGCCGGCGGCCTCATCGACGTGCCCGGTTACCCCCTCAACGTGTCCGTACCGGCGAGCGAGGCGAGAGGGGACGGCGGTGCGTTCGACCAGCGGCTGCTGCGCGAGTCGCTCGTCGAGCGCAGCGCGCTGCTCCTGCGCGAGGAGGGGCTGGCCGCCTTCCGCGACCCCGGCGGCGCCATCACCCCGCCCTCTCGCTTCTCCAGCGCTGGACTGCTGGACCAGCTGATCACGCGCCTGCGGGCGAGCGAGCACGATCGCTGGAGCTCGTTCGTGACGCCGCTCGGCTACGCCGCCGTGGTGCTGGCGGCAGCGGTCATGCTGCTTGGCGTGGGCTTCGGCAGGCTGATCCGCCTCGGCGGCGCGGCCCTGATCGCGGGCGCGCTCGTGCTGATCGGCGCGCTCCTGATCCGCTTCCTGTTCGGCGTCCTCGCCGACGACGGCGCGATCGGCAACGAGGCGCGCTCGATCATGGACACGCTCGCCAGCGGGCCAATCCGCAACGGGTTGCTGATGACAATCGGTGGCGCCGCGATCCTGCTGCCCGCGCTCGCGCTCGACCGCCTCTTCGAAAGCTCCGACCGGCGCGCCGCCCGCCGCGCCTCCAACCTTGATCGCTAGCGCCGCCGCGGCGCCGGCGGCGCTGGCGTCGCGTCGCCTCCCCGGCTAGGCTGCGCACGCGCTGGCGGGTCCGGCCGCCCGCGCGGAACGACAGCCTGGATCACCGGGAGCTGCCGATGAGCGCGACACGCACGCCCCGCGAATGGCGCAAGCCGCTGGCCCTCGGCGCGCCGCCGCCGCCCGACGAGATCCCCGTCACGCCGACGCGGATGCTGCACTTCTTCGACCCTTCCAACGAGCGCATGCGCGCGCGCGTCGCCTCGATGGCCGCGCAGGTCGACGTGCTGGTCGGCAACCTCGAGGACGCGATCCCGTCCGACAAGAAGCTGGAGGCGCGCGCCGGCCTGATCGAGGTCGGCCAGAGCGGCGACCTCGGCGAGACGGCGCTGTGGACGCGCGTCAACAGCCTGGACAGCCCCTGGGTGCTCGACGACCTGATCGAGCTGAGCGCCGCCCTCGGCGAGCGCCTCGAGGTGATCATGCTGCCCAAGGTCACGGGGCCGTGGGACATCCACTGGGCGGACCAGCTGCTGGCCCAGCTAGAGGCGCGGCACGGGCTCACGCGGCCCTACCTGATCCACGCCGTGCTCGAGACCGCGGGCGGAGTGAACCACGTCAAGGAGATCGCGCAGGCCAGCCCGCGCGTGCAGGGCATGAGCCTTGGCCCCGCCGACCTCGCAGCCTCGCGGCGGATGAAGACCACGCGCGTCGGCGGCGGCCACCCGGGCTACCTGGTGCGCAGCGATCCGGTGCCCGAGGACGACGAGGCGCCGCGCCCGACGGCGCAGCAGGATCTCTGGCACTACACGCTCGCGCGCATGGTCGACGCCTGCGTGGAGGCGGGCGCGCTGCCCTACTACGGGCCGTTCGGCGACATCGCGGACCCGCTGGCCTGCGAGGACCAGTTCCGCGCGGCGTTCCTGATGGGCTGTGTCGGCGCCTGGACGCTGCACCCCAACCAGATCGAGATCGCGAAGCGCGTCTTCAGCCCCCCGCCGGACGAGGTCGCCTTCGCGCGCCGCATCGTCGAGCACATGGGCGACGGCTCCGGCGTGGTGATGCTGGACGGCAAGATGCAGGACGACGCGACGTACAAGCAGGCGCTGGTCATGCTCGACCTCGCGGAGTTGCTGGCCTCGAAGGATCCCGAGCTGGCGGAGGCCTACGGGCTGGAGTAGCGGCCCGCCTCAGCCGTACTGCGGCTCGTAGTCGATCACCTCGTCGTCGCGCAGGCGCCCGATCTCCTCCGGGCTGAGTCCCAGCTCGGCGAGGATCTCGTCGGTGTGCTCGGCGAAAAGGGGCGCGGGGCGGCGAACTCGCGCCGGGGTGCGCGTGAGCCGCCAGGGG
>VXOS01000110.1 GCA_009839925.1 Chloroflexota bacterium | reverse complement strand
CTCTCCTGGGGGAGAGGGCGGGGGTGAGGGGGCTCGCCGGACTACGAGATGCACGGAGGCCGCGAACGCCCGCTCCCACTACCGACCACACACGCCGTGCCGAGTCAGCCCGCCAACCACACACACCCGCACCCAACGCCGCCGCGCGATAGACTCAGCACGGGAGGGCGTAGCGTGGCGATCGCAAGGCTGCGGAACCTGCTGCGGCGCGACCCGGAGGCGCGGGCGCTGCGCGCGCTGGCGCGCGGCCTCAGGCAGCTCCCCACCCGCCACCGCCCCGAGGACTCCCTCCAGGTGGTCGTCGACCTCGCGCGCGAGGCGACCGGCGCGGACTACGCCGCCCTTGCCGTCACCGACAAGCACGACACCACGCAGGGCTTCGTCACCTCCGGCCTCACGCCAATCGAGCTGCGCGGCCTGAAGACGCCGCCGCAGGGGCACGGGCCGCTCAGCTCGCTGCGCGCCGACGGCCGGCCCGTCCGCTTCGAGGACGTGCAGGACCACCCCCGCGCCTTCGGCTTCCCGCCGCACCACCCGGAGATGCGTGCCCTGGCCGGCGTCCCAATCTGGTCGCAGGGCCACGTCCGCGGCTCGCTCTACGTGGCCGACCGCCGCGAGGGCCGCAGCTTCGGCGAGGACGACGAGCGCATCCTCGAAACCCTCGCCGTCCACGCCTCCCGCGTCATCGAGGAGGAGTGGTACTAGCGGCGACTCGTTCTCCGGCTCCCTCTCCCCTTGCGGGAGAGGGCGGGGGTGAGGGGTTCGCGCCGCTCACTCCAACGGATAGTCCTCGAGTACGAAGGCGAAGCGCGCCGTGTCACCGACCTGCACGCCATTCGCGGCGTACCAGCCCGACGGCGCCTCGACGGCGTACCGGTAGGTGTCGTCGGGGCGGCGAATCTCCAGCGACTCCGCCTCCATGCCGAAGATCTCCCGGATCACGAAGTCGGCGCCGATGAAGGCGATGTCGAGGTCGAAGTGCGTGTTCTTCATCCAGAAGGAGCGCCTGCCCTCCTCCGCGTAGTGGAACAGCATCCCCCGCTCACCGAGCTCGTAGCGCCCCGACAGCCCGATCGAGTACTCCGTCCGCGGCGGCACCTCGACCGGCAGCGAGACCACCGTCCCGTCCCCGCGCACGAACTCGATGCGCGGCAGCGCCTCGAGGGGTAGCGCGCCCGTGGTCGCGGTCGGTTCCAGCGAGACGGTTGCAGCCGGCGTGGCGGTCGGGGTCGAGGGTGCGGTGGGAGCAGCAGTCGGGGCCGGCGTGGCAGGGGCCGGCGCGACGGTACCCGCCGGCCGCGGTGTCGGCGTGGCCGCAGGAGCCGGAGCAGCAGTGGCAGCGGCGGTCGGGGCTGGCGTCGCGGTCGTGGTCGGCGGGGCCGTGGTCGGCGTGGAGGTGACCGGCGCGATGGTGACCGCCGGGCGCGTAGCCACGGGTGGCGTCGCCGACGGCGTGGCGGGCGACTCCCTCGAACTGCCGTAGACGGCCGCCAGGGCCAGCACACAGCAGATGATGACTACACGGGTGCGGATGTCGAGTCGCATCGGAGTGGATCGTACGCGGCCTGCCGTCGTGCGACCACGCGAGGCCGCGAGGTTGACCGCGAGGGAGTGCGTTCGTAGCGTGCGAGGCGTGTCCGAGAGCCCAATCCTCGACCTCGCGCTGCAGCTCTGGCCGGGAGTGCGTGACGGCTCGCCCATCGGCGATCCGGGCGCCCTCGACACCCTGCTCGCCGCGCAGGGCCAGCCCGGCGCGCCCGGGCACGATTGCGGCCTGACCAGCACCTTCGCCTGTTTCGGCCCGGGCGAGGCCGCCTCGCTCACCCTGCCGAGCGGTGAGCGCAGCCGCTCCGACGACGAGGCGCGCTTCCTCGGCCATCTCCTCGTGACGCGCACGCTGATCGCGGCGGGGCTGGTGATCGACGAACGCGTCGCCCGGGCCTCGGCCGCCGCGCACGCACTCTCCTGGACCACCGAGGGCGGCGCGCCCTACCACCAGACGCCGCTCGCCCTCGCCGTCTCGCTCTGGCTGATCGCGCTCGATCCACAGGCGCGCTCCGACAACCCGCTGCCAATCGACTGGTCGCCGGCCTGCTTCGAGCGCGACTGGTGGGACCACGAGTACCGGCTGTTCTCGCACTACGACGTGCGCGAGCGCGCCCTCGACTGGTGCGCCTACGCGAGTATCGACGCCGCCCGCCACGAGGGCTGCGCCGCCTGGACGATCTGCGAGCCGCTGCTGCGGTTGGAGGGGGACAGCCGGGCGCGCATGGCGCTGCCCCAGCTCGCCGCCCACGCGGCTGCGTCCGCCACCGGCGGCGGCGGAGACGGCGAACCGCTGCCCGCCGCCGCGGCAATCGAGCGTGGGCGCGTCGCGCTGCTGGTGCAGGGCTACCTCGAGTCCTCGCGTCCCGCCGACGACGGCTCGATCCGCCCCGCCGACCACCACGCCCGCTAGGCGTTCCCCTTCCCGTCATTCCAACTCCCCCGCCCCGTCATTCCGGCGAAAGCCGGAATCCAGCCGGGGGGCAATGGACCTTTCGAGGGCGGCGACCGTCCGGCGAGCCCCCTCACCCGCGGGGGTGTGGGGGGAATCCCCCACGAGGCTCTGGCTCTCCCCTAAGAGAGGGGCCGGAAATAAAAATAAGACGCTGCACACGATCTTAAGCGTGTAGATCTCGG
>VXOS01000113.1 GCA_009839925.1 Chloroflexota bacterium | reverse complement strand
CGGCTAGGTATGTCCCCACCGGGCGGCTTTTATAGCTAACCGTGTTGGCCCGGGGGGCCGCCTCCACCACGCGCCACGCCTCGCCGCAACGGAGTACCCTGCATGCGGATGGTGCAGCCGCGCCGCATTCGAGGGCGGCGCGGGGGAGCGGTAGGACCATGAGCGACGGCGCGCTGTCGGACCTCTCCGTGCTCGAACTGGCGCAAGGCGTCGCCGGCCCGTTCTGCGGCAAGCTGCTCGCCGACCTCGGGGCCGACGTGATCAAGATCGAGCCGCCCGAGGGCGACCGATCACGCCGCCACGGCCCGTTCCCCGGCGACGAGGCGCACCCGGAGCGCAGCGGCCAGTTCATCTACCTCAACCACAACAAGCGCAGCGTCACGCTCGACGTCTCTGACGAGGCGTCGCGCGGGCTGCTGCGGCGGCTGGTCGGCGAGGTCGACATTCTCGTGATCGACCTGGCGGCGAAGGAGCTCGAGGAGTTCGGACTGAGCTACGAGGAGCTGCGGCCGCTCAACGACCAGCTGATCATGACCGCGATCACGCCGTTCGGGCTCGTTGGGCCGTGTCGCGACTGGGTCGCGACGGACTTCACGGCCTACATGATGAGCGGGCTCGGCTTCCAGACGCCCTACGGGCAGGTCACCGACCTCGAGGCGCAGCCGCCGCTCGCGGGCGGCGGCTACCAGACGGACTACCTCTCGGGCGCGACGGCGGCGGCGATGACGATGCTGGCCGTCTTCTACCGCAGGGCCTCCGGCGAGGGCCAACTCGTCGACATCTCGCGCTTCGAAGCGGTGAACGCGATGCTGCGCAACGACTACTCGGCCGCCTCGTACACGCCCGAGCTGGTGCCGCCGCGGATCAAGCACGGCTACTCCTGGGTGCTGCCCTGCGAGGACGGCTACATCTCCTTCTCGCCGTTCATCGCGGACCACTGGTGGGCCACGTTCCGGGAGCTCGCGGGCAAGCCCGCGTGGGCGATGAGCGAGGTGTTCGACACCGCGGAGGGCCGCCATGCGAACAACGACGTGCTCGAGGCGCTTACCGTCGAGTGGCTGCTGACGCAGAAGAAGATGGAGGTCTACGAGCTGGCGAGGGACTCCGGGATGCCTTGCTTCCCGGTCAACTCGATGCAGGAGCTGGTCGAGTCGCGCCAGTACGGCCATCGCGACTTCTTCGTCGAGGTCGAGCACCCGGAGGCGGGTGTGCTCACGCAGCCCGGCCCGTCCGCGCGCTATTCGGCGACACCGGCGACGGTGCGTGAGCCCGCCCCGCCGCTGGGCGCGCACAACGCCGAGGTGCTGGAGGGGCTGCGATGAGCGCCGGGCAGTACGCGCCGCTGCAAGGGGTCCGCATCACGGACATCGGCTGGGTGCTGGCGGTGCCGCACGCCACCTCGTGGCTCGCGACGTTCGGGGCCGACGTGATCCGCGTCGAGTCGACCGTGCGCCCGGACATCACCCGCATGGGCGGCCTGCGCAACGGGGCGGACGGCATCAACGGCATCAACCGCTCCTCGATGTACAACGGGGTCAACTTCGGGAAGCGCTGCGTCACCATCGACCTCACGCAGTCGCGCGGCATCGAGCTCGTCAAGGACATGGTGCGGCAGAGCGACATCGTCACGGAGAACTTCGCCGCCGGCGTGATGGAGCGGATGGGGCTGGGCTACGAGGTACTGCGCGAGATCAAGCCGGACATCATCATGCTCTCCGGCTCTCCGCTCGGTCAGGACGGGCCGGACAAGGACGCCACCGGCTTCGGTCCGAACACGCAGGCCTACGCCGGCCTCCCCTACATCACCGGCTACGACGGCGGCATGCCGACCGGCCTGGGCCGCGACTACCCCGACTTCATGATCGGCATTCACATGGCCTTCTCCGTACTCGCCGCGCTGCATCACCGCAACCGCACCGGCGAGGGGCAGTGGATCGAGATCGCGATGGCGGAGACGGTGACCTCGACGATTCCCGAGGCGGTGCTGGACTACACGATGAACGGCCGCGAGACGCCGCGGCGCGGCAACCGCCACCCGCACTTCGCGCCCCGAGGCGTCTACCGCTCCGCGGGCGACGACAAATGGGTCGCGATCTCCGTCGAGGGCGACGAGCAGTGGCGCGCGCTCGGCGACGCCCTCGGCAGCCCCGGCTGGGCGGCCGATCCGCGCTTCGCGACGCACGAGGGCAGGCAGGCGCACCACGACGAGATCGACGAGCGGATCACCGTCTGGACGCGCGAGCGCAGCCACTACGAGGCGGCGGAGCAGCTCCAGGCGCACGCCGTGCCGTCCGCGCCGGTCCTCGACACCTTCGAGACGCTCGCCGACCCGCAACTGGAGGCGCTCGGCACATTCGTCGAGACCGTGCACCCGGAGGTCGGGAAGCGCCGCCTCGCCGGCCTGCCCGGGCGCTTCAGCGCCATCCCGGATGTCGAGTACGGCGTCTCGCCGCTGCTCGGCGAGCACACCGAGGAGGTGCTGTGCGGCCTGCTCGGCCTGAGCGCCGAGGAGCTCGCCGAGCTGACCGAGCAGGGGATCACCGTATGAGCAGCGACGCGGGCGGGGGCATCACCAGCGGCTACATCCTGGACCGCGTGACGGTGCAGCCGGGCCGTCTCGGCGAGTACCGCGAGCGCGTCGCGCGCGAGTACCTGCCGCAGGCGCTTGAGCGCGGGATGACACTCGTCGGCTCCTGGATCGAGCCGCCGCTCGAGCTGCAGGACGAGAGCAACGACCTCTACCTGCTGTGGTCGTTCCCTGAGTTCTGGTCGATGCGGCGGCAGTCGCGCGAGCAGGGCGCCGCGGCGTGGTGGGAGGACAGCGCCGACCTCACCGTCTCACGCGAGCGTCTTTTCCTCGCAGCCGCCGAGCTGGAGGCGCCATGATCCGCCAGGTCGCGATGCTGCACCTGCGCGAGGGCGCGGACGGCGAAGCCCTCGAGGCGTTCGAGGCCGCGATGGCCGGGGCGCACGAGGCGCTGGGCGCGCGTCGCAGTCACCTCGGGCGGCACATCGAGGGCAGCGTCGGCGGTGGCGACTACACCTGGGACCTGCTGTTCGACGAGGCGCCCGAGGGCGACGCGGCGGCGCTGGTCGCGGCGGCGCCGGCGCTCGCGCCGTACTTCGGCGATGGGCCGCAAGGGGTGGTGGCGCAGATCGACGCGGTGCGCTTCGAACCGCAGTATGGTGAACTCCCGGAGCCCGGCATCCGCGACTTCGTGAAGCGGACGCTGTTCCTGCGGGTGGAGGACGGCGCGGAGGCGGAGGCCCTGGCGCGCTTCGAGCGCGAGCTGATGGGCATGCCTCGCTACATCGCCAGCATCCGAAACTGGGCGTGCGGCCGGACCGATCCGGCGCTGCAAGCCACGCAGTGGACGCATGTCTGGGAGCAGGAGTACCAGTCGGTCGAGGGTCTGACCGTCGACTACATGGTGAGCCCGTACCACTGGGGCGTGGTGGACGGCTGGTTCGACATGGAGCGTCCGCAACGGATCGTGAGTCCGCTGCTGGCGCACGTGTACTGCCCGGCCGCCTCCTCGATCCTCGGGTGGACGGAAGAGGCGTGACGGGCGGACCGGCACGCGGCGAAACGGGGTAAGCGATGCACCTGATGTACTTCACCGAGCAGCCGATGTCGACCTACCCGGAGGATGCCGTCGGCGAGGACGGCACGACCGCGCTGCTCTTCTCCAACAAGCACTTCGACTCCGTCGCCGGGAGCCGCCTCTACAACGAGCGGCTGATCGAATACCGCCTCGCCGAGGAGGTGGGCTTCGACGGGATCATGCTCAACGAGCACCACGACGCGCCGTTCTGCATGCAGGCGCAGATCACGGTCTGGGCGAGCGTGCTGGCCGCGGCGACGGAGCGCATCAAGATCGTGCTCCTCGGGACGCCGTTGCCGACACTGGACAACCCGCTGCAGGCGGCGGAGTCGCTGTCGATGGTGGACATGATCTCGAAGGGTCGCCTCGTCGCGGGCATCGTGCGCGGGTCCGGCACGGAGCAGTACGCCAACAACGTCAACCCCGCCTTCAACCGCGAACGCTTCTATGAGGCGCACGACCTGCTGGTGAAGGCCTGGACGGAGCCCGGCCCCTGGCGCTGGGAGGGCGACAACTACGAGTTCCGGGTCGTCAATCCCTGGGCGGTCCCGCTGCAGAAGCCGCACCCGCGCATCTGGGTGCCCGGCGTCGCCAGCCCGGAGACGATCGTCTGGTGCGCACAGCAGCGTTACCCCTACGTCTGCCTCAACACCACCATCGAGATGACCAAGCAGATCTGGGAGCTCTACGAGAAGTCCGCGAACGAGGTCGGCTACGAGTCCGGCCCGGAGCACCGCGGCTACCTGCTGCGCGTGCACGTCCAGGACACCGAGGAGAAGGCGATCGCCAACGCCCGCGAGTACATGTGGATGCAGGGCGAGTTCACCGGCCTCGGCCACCCGGTCTGGTCCTCGCCCACGGGCTACGGCTCGCCGGCCAACCGCGAGCCGACCCTCAAGCGCATCAACAACCGCGCGGACGCGCCGCAGGCGATGCCTTTCGAGGAGCAGCTGGAGCACCTGCAGATCGTCGCCGGCACTCCCGACCAGGTGGTCGAGCGGCTGCGCGTGCTGCTCGAGGAGACGCGGCCGGGCATCCTCGCCCTCTGGGGCAACGACGGCAAGGTCAGCCACGAGGACTCGAAGCGATGCATCGAGCTGATGGGCTCCGACGTGCTTCCGGCGCTGCGCGAGATCGGCGACGAGCTGGACCTCAAGGACCCGTTCGAGGTCGGCGCGCCACTCAGCACGCAGTTCCTCGAGGCCCCGTACGTACCTGAGGGCGCCCCCGCGTGAAACTCGGCTTCCTGCCGCCGTTCCTGCGCCCGCACATCACCTCGGGCGAGTGGGTCGCGAGCCTCGCAGGAATGCTCGAGGCGCAAGGCGTCGAGTCCGTCTGGGCCGTCGAGCACGTGATCATCGCCGAGGACTACGAGCCGCTCTACCCGTACTCGGACGACGGCCGCATCCCCGGCGGGCCCAGCCCGGACACGGTGATGCCGGACCCGCTGGAGTGGCTCTCCTGGGTGGCCGCCAGCAGCAGCACGCTGCGCGTCGGCACCGCGGTGGTCGTCGCCTCGCAACACAGCGCGGCGATCCTCGCGAAGCGCGCGGCGACGCTCGACGCGCTCTCCGGCGGCCGGCTGCTGCTCGGCGTCGGCCTCGGCTGGCAGCGGGAGGAGTACGAGGCGATCGGCGTGCCCTATCGCGACCGCGGCCGCCGCCTCGACGAGACGATCGAGGCGATGCGCGCGCTCTGGGCGTCCGGCCCCGCGAGCTACGAGGGGCGCCACATCCAGTTCGAGCGCGTCAACATGGACACCAAGCCGGCCCGGGCCGGGGGCATCCCAATCCACATCGGCGGCAGCAGCGAGTTCGCCGCGCGCCGGGCGGGGCGGCACGGCGACGGCTTCTTCCCGTTCGTGATCTCGCCCGACGACCTCGCGGCGCGGATCGAGGACATCCACGACGCCGCCCGCGAGGCCGGGCGCGACCCCGCGGAGATCGAGATCAGCGTCTGGCCCGGGAGCTGGGACGCCTCGCGCAGCCTCGACCTCGAACTCGTGCGCAGCTACGTGGCGCTCGGCGCCTCGCGGCTGATCCTCTCCTCGCGCGAGAGCGGGGCGAGTTCGGATATCGAGGAGATCCGGGCGGGCATCGATCGCTACCAGCAGGAGATCATCGCGCGCCTCTAGCGGGCCGCGACGGAGCGAGGGACGGACGGCATGGTCGACTTCTCCGACACACCCGAGCAGGCCGAGTGGCGGCAGGTGGTCGCCGAGTTCGTCGAGGAGGCATTGCCCGCGAAGCTGCGCAACGACGCCAGGTACGCCGCGCTCGGCGGGCCGGGCTCCGCCCCAACGTGGCCGGACCCGAAGGAGCACGACCGCGCCGTCGACGACTTCCGCGACGCGCTGATCGAGCGCGGCTGGGCCGCCCCGGCCTGGCCGAAGCAGTACGGCGGCGCCGAGCTGCCCGTGGATCAGCAGTTCATCCTCAATGAGGTGCTCGCCGAGTACCGCGCCCCGAGGGCGGGCGTCCTCGATGTCGGCTCGACGATCATGGTGCACGCCAGCGATGCGCTGAAGCAGCGCTTCCTGCCCGGCTTCGTCGAGGGTAAGGACAAGTGGGCGCAGGGCTACTCCGAGCCGGGCTCCGGCTCGGATCTCGCCTCGCTGCGCACGCGCGCCGACCGCGACGGCGACGACTTCGTGCTCAACGGGCAGAAGATCTGGACCTCGAACGCGCGCGACGCGGACTGGATGTTCGGCCTCTTCCGCACGGACCCCGATGCGCCGAAGCACCGCGGCATCACCTACCTGCTCTTGGAGATGGACACGCCGGGCATCAGCGTCCGCCCGCTGGAGCAGATCAACGGCCGTAACGAGTTCAACGAGGTCTTCTTCGAGGACGTGCGGGTGCCCGTCGACCAGGCCGTCGGCGAGATCAACCGCGGCTGGTACGTCGGCGCGACACACCTCGACTTCGAGCGCTCCTCGATCGGTTCGGCGCTCACGATGCTGCAGACGCTCGGCGACCTGTTCGAGCTGATCGAGGAGGAGGCGGACGAGCCCGCGCCACGCGTCGACCCGCAGCGCAGCCCGACGCTGCGCGGCGAGATCGCCGACCGCTGGACCGAATCGAACGTCGCCCGGCTGTTCTCCTACCGCGTGATCTCGATGCAGCTGCGCGACGAGGTGCCCAACTACGAGGCCTCGATGCAGAAGCTGTTCACCGACCAGCTCGTGCAGGCGATCGCGCGCACGGCGATGAAGACACTCGGCCTCTACGGGCCGCTCTGGGACGGCGAGGACGAGCGGACCGTGCTGCGCGCGAAGTGGTCGCGCGGCTACCTCGGGGCGGTCGCGACGACGATCGGCGGCGGCACGTCCGAGATCCAGCGGAACATCATCGCCACGCGCGGCCTCGGCCTGCCGCGCGGCTAAGGAGCGAGTCGTGGCGGAGCGCGTACCTCCCGAGTTCGACGACTTCCTCGCCGAGCCGCACAACGCGATCCTCTGCATCCCACGCGGCGCCGACGACGGCGAGGGCCAGGACGCGCCGCACGCCACGCCCGTCTGGTTCGACTACTCCGAGGGCCGGTTCCAGATCTCGATTACGCGCCGGCGAGTGAAGTACCGGCTGCTGCAGGACGAGCGGCAGGTGACGCTCGTCATCGACGACGCGCGGACCTACCGCACGGTCGTCGTCTCCGGGCAGGCGGAGATCCTCGACGATGACGCCTCGCTGCTCGGGCTGCGCGCGCGGCTCTACGCGAAGTACCGCCGTGACTTCGGCGATGCGGAACTAAGCGACGAGGAGCTGCTGCGCAGCCTCCGCGAAGAGGGCCGCGTGGTGGTCTCGATTACGCCGGAGCAGGTGCTCTCCTGGGCGGGCGGGTAGCGGGGCCCGCCGCGGTCAGACCGTCGGGAGTCCGCACTCCGAGCAACACTGGCCGTCGGTCCCCTCGCCCGGGTCGTCCGCCGAGGCGTGCGCCAGCACCTGCTGCGAGCGCGACCCGTCGCGGTAGACCGTGATGCCCTTGCAGCCCAGCTCGTGGGCAAGCAGCAGCGCCGAGCGCACGTCCTCGACGGTCGCGTCGTGCGGCAGGTTGACCGTCTTCGAGACCGCGAGGTCGGTGTGGCGCTGGAAGGCGGCCTGCATCCGTACGTGCTGCTCCCAGCCCACCTCGTGCGCGGTCGCAAAGCGGCGGTGCACCTCCTCCGGCACATCGAGGCGGTCCCGCAGGCTGCCGCCGGCCGCGAGATCCTCGAACAGCCCAGGCGAGTGGAACCCGCCGTCGCGTGCCGCCCGCTCGAACGCGGCCGAGACCTCGGGCAGCACCGTCCCGTCGCCCATCCGCCGCAGGTGGGCGAGTGAGTAGAGCGGCTCGATGCCGGAGGATGCGCCGGCGATGATCGCAATCGTGCCCGTCGGGGCGATGCATGTCCGCGTCGCGTTGCGGTAGGGCTTTCTGCCGGCGTAGATCGAGCGCTCCCAGTTCGGGAAGACGCCCTTCTCCTCGCCCAGTGCGGCCGAGGCCTCGTTCGCCGCGGAGGCGATCGCGCTCATCAGCCGCTCCGCGAGGTCGAGCGCCGCTGGGGAGTCGTAGGGCACGCCCGAGGCGATCAGCAGGTCGGCGAAACCCATCACGCCGAGCCCGATCTTGCGGTTGCCGCGCACCGCCTCGCGGATCTCCTCGAGCGGGAACGGGCTGGCGTCGATCACGTTGTCGAGGAAGCGCACGGCCAGCGCGACGGTCTGGCGCAGCGCCGCCCAATCGAGGTCGTCCGCTGCCTCGTCCCGGAAGGCGGCGACGTTGATCGAGCCGAGCGTGCAGGCCTCCCAAGGCAGCAGCGGCACCTCGCCGCAGGGGTTCGTCGCCTCGATTGCGCCGATCCGGGGCGTGGGGTTGGCGCGGTTGATCGTGTCGATGAAGACCATGCCGGGGTCGCCGTTGAGCCAGGCCGATCGCGCCGCCTCGTCCAGCAGCTCCGCAGCGTCCACGCGGCCGCGCGGGCTGCCGTCGCGCGGGTCGGCGAGGATGAAGGGAGCGCCCTCGGCGGCGGCGTCGAGGAAGGCGTCCGTCACGGCGAGGGAGATGTTGAAGCGCTGCGCGCTGACGCCGTCGTCCTTGGCGTGGAGGAAGGCGCGCACGTCGGGGTGATCGACGCGCAGGATGCCCATGTTCGCGCCGTCGCGCTTGCCGCCCTGCGTGACCAGGCGGGAGACGTCGTCGTAGTGGCGGAGCACGGAGACGGGGCCGCAGGCGGCGCCGTGCGTGCTGGCGATCGGTTCGCCCTCGCCGCGCAGGCGCGAGAAGTCGAAGCCGGTGCCACCCCCGTACTTCTGCACCAGCGCCGTCGCCCGAGCCGTCGACATAATCGACTGAAGCGTGTCCTCCACGGGTAGCACGAAGCAGGCGGCGAGCGTGCCGCGACCGGTGCCTGCGTTCATCAGCGTCGGCGAGTTGGGCAGGAAGCGCAGCGAGGACATCGCCTCGAGGAAGCGCGGCGCCCAGGCCTCGCGCAGCTCGTCCGTCGGCTCGACGGCGGCGATCGCCCCGGCGACGCGGACGAAGAGCTGCTCCGGCGTCTCGGCGACCTCGCCCGAGGCGTCGCGCAGCAGGTAGCGGCGCTGCAGCACGGTGCGCGCGTTCGGGGAGAGCGCGATCGGTCGGGAGCGGGGCGCAGTGGGGGCGACCATGAGCCGCGTTCCCTTCCGCCGCGGGGAGCGTACGCGCCTATAAGAACATACGTACGGTAATAGCGCAAGCGCTTCACCCGCTGCCTCGATCGATCGTACCGCGTCGAGCGGTGTCGTGGGCGTCCGGATGCCTCGCGAGGTCGCGCATTCCTGGGGAGGAGGCGGGCTGCCGCGTTCAGCGCAGCGAGGGGGCGCTCGCGATGTGGCGTGGAGCCTGCGGGAGTTGCTCGTCGAACAGCGGCGGCTGCGCGGCCGGGGGCATCGCGCTGTACTCCAGCCGCTCCAGCTCGTCGAACATGTCGTCGAGGGAGACGAACTGGCGGTAGGCCGAGGCAAAGCGGATGTAGGCGATCGGGTCGAGGGTGCGCAGGTGCGCGATCGCCATCTCGCCGATCACGCGGCTCGGCACCTCGGTCGAATCGGAGGCGGCGATGCGCCGCTCGATGTCCTCGACGACGGCCTCGATGGCGGTGGCGGTGAGATCACGCTTGCGGGCGGAGAGGCGGAGGCTGGTGAGCAGCTTGTCGCGCTGGAAGTGCTCGCGGCGTCCGTCACGCTTGCGGACCATCACGCGCATCGCCTCGGGCTGCTCGTAGGTGCTGAAGAGGGCGCTGCAGTGCTCGCAGCGGCGGCTGCGCCGCACGCCCGTGCCGTTCTGCTGGGACTCGACGACGGTCGTGGATTTGTGGCCGCAGATCGGGCAGGTCATCGATGCTGGCTCCTTGGGGAGCAGTGGGAGAAGTCCGGGTCTGGGGAGTACAGCACCGAGGGCATCGAGGCGACAACGGCGGCAGTCCACAGACTGTGGTGAACGTGTCCACTGGCCTCCGCAAGCCCGTTGTTGACCCCTCGAACGGGGCGCCCGGCGCGCGGCGCACCACGCAGCACGCAAGAGAGGCGACCCGGCGGGCCGCCCCTCTTGCCAACGATTCTTTGTGGATTGTGGACAAGTGCGCTCGACAGCAGATCGCGCCGAGCCGCCGCACCTGGCCTAACGCTTCGGGAAGGTCCTCCTCAGGAACGCCGGCAGGTCGGAGTCCGTCAGCGCGTCCGGCAGTTGCGAGGTGTCCGCCACCGGCTCCGTGCGCGGCGGCGCCTCGATCTCGATCCCGGTTTCGACGAGTCCGGCCAGCGACTGGCGCATGCCGGAGAAGCCGGTCGCCACGACGGTGATCCGCACCTCGTCCTCGAGCGCCTCGTCGATCGCGGCGCCGAAGATGATCTCCGCCTCCGGGTCGACGACCTCGGCGATCGTGCGCGCGGCGGTGTTGAGCTCCTGCAACGAGAGGTTCTCGGGGCCGGTGACGTTGAAGATCACGCCGGTCGCGCCGGTGATGTCGACCTCCAGCAGCGGGCTGGCGATCGCGCGGCGAGCGGCCTCGACTGCTCGCTGCTCGCCCTCACCGGAGCCAATCGCCATCAGCGCGGGACCGGCGTCCGACATGATGCGGCGTACGTCCGCGAAGTCGAGGTTCACGATGCCCGGCACGGTGATCAGCTGGCTGATGCCCTCGATGCCCTGGCGCAGCACGTCGTCGGCCTTGCGGAACGCCTCCGTCATCGGCACGGCCTCGTCGCAGATCTGCAGCAGGCGGTCGTTCGGGATCACGATCAGCGTGTCGACCTTGTCCTGGAGGTCGCGCACGCCCTCCTCGGCCTGCTGGCGCCGCTTCGATCCCTCGAAGGCGAAGGGCTTGGTGACCACGCCGATGGTGAGCGCCCCGATCTCGCGGGCGGCTTCGGCGACGATCGGGGCTGCCCCGGTGCCCGTTCCGCCTCCGAGGCAGGCCGTCACGAAGACCATCTCCGCGCCCTGCAGCGCCTCGATGATCGACTCGCGCGACTCCTCGGCGGCGCGGTGGCCGCGCAGCGGATCGGAGCCCGCGCCGAGGCCCTTCGTGATCCGGTCGCCGAGGCGAACCTTGAGCTCGGCCTCGCAGTTCTCGAGGGCCTGCAGGTCCGTGTTCAGCGCCACGTACTGCACGCCGGGCAGGCGTTCCGGAATCATGCGGTTGACGGCGTTCGAGCCGCCTCCTCCAACTCCGACGACCTTGATCGGCGGGAGCGTGTCGTAGTTCCTCTGCATGGCGGGCTCCTTCCGTGGGCCTGTGGAACTGCTGCGGGGCCGTGCTTGCCGGGCTGCCCGCGATCCCTTGCGTGCTCGTGTTGCTCTGCTTCGGGGCGGGGCGTCCCCGGGAGGCGCCTCGGCCTGTGCCGCTGGCTCGGCGGGAGCCGCGGCCGCTGCTTCGAGCGCCGCCTCCGCCGGGGCTTCGGTTGATGCCTCGACGGCCGCTTCGGCCGCCGCCTCCGCCTCGACTGGAGATTCGGCGAGCGCCTCGACCGCAGCGTCCGGCTCGGGCGGCGCTTCGGGCTCCGCCGGAGCCGGTTCGGCCGGCGCCTCCGCCGTGGTCTCGACCTCCGCTTCGACAGGCATCGACGCCTGGACCTCCGCAGCCGCCGCGGCTTCGGCCGGCGCCGGCGCCGCGACGTCGAACTCGGAGTGCGCGTCGGGGGACAGCGGTTCGGCGCTCAGGTCGAGCGGGGCGGGGTTGGCCTCGGCGAGCGCTCGCGCCTCCGCGCGGGCTGCCTCGAGGTAGTCGAACAGCGGCGCCGCATCACCGGAACTCGCCGGCCGGCTGCCCGGTTCATGTGCGAGGTTCGTCATCGCTGCCTCCAACGCTTCCGGGGAGTCATCACTGGGGGAGCACGACGCGCATCAACTGCGCGACCTTTCGGAACAGGCCGCCGACGCCGCGGCGGCGACGCGGAGCGGGGCGCAACATGATCTCCTGCTCGCGCAGCGCCCAGCGCAGCAGGCCGACCGAGGTCGAGTAGGCGGGGTCGTTCAACAGGTCCGAGAGCCCGGCCAGGTGGCGGGGCCGGCCGATGCGCGCGGGCAGCTCCAGCACCTCCTCGGCGAGCAGGTCGAGGCCGCGCACAGCGGCGCCGCCACCGGTCAGCACGGCGCCTGCGGCGAGCAGCTCGGTCTGTGCGCCACGACGGACCTCGGCGCGCACCATCTCGAGCAGCTCCTCGCAGCGCGCCTGCAGGACCTGGGCGATGAAGCGCTTCGGGATCTCCTTGCGGCCCTCTGCGCCGAAGGCGTCGATCTCAACGTGGTCGTACTCGTCGACGAGCGAGGCGAGCGCGTGGCCGTGCGCGATCTTGGCCTGCTCGGCGGCGGGCTGTGGCACGCGCAGCGCGACCACGAGGTCGCCCGTCATCTGCGCGCCGCCAACCGGGAGCACGGCCGTGTGCACCAGCGTGCCGCGCACGAAGACCGCGATGTCCGTGGCTCCGCCACCGATGTCGATCAACACCGCGCCGTGCTGCAGCTCCTCGCGCTCGGCCGCGGCCTCCGCCGCCGCGAGCGGACCGACGATCAGCGAGTCGACGTGGACGCCGGCGCCCTCGACGCAGCGCAGGATGTTCTGGACCGCGGAGCTGCCGGCGGTCACCACGTGCGTCTCCATGTCCAGCCTGGAGCCGAACATGCCGAGCGCATTCGTGACGTGGTCCTGACCGTCTACCACGTAGTAGCGGGGCACGACGTGGACCACCTCGCGGTTGTTGGGGATGTTGACGATGCGCGCGCTCTCCAGCGCGCGGTCCGTGTCGCTCTCGCTGATCGGCTGCCGCGGGTCGCTGATCGCGACGATGCCGCGCGAGCCCATCGAGGAGATGTGCGGCCCGGTGAAGCCGACGTGGGCGGAGAGGATGCGGACGCCGGCCGCGCGCTCGGCGCGCTGCACGGAGGACGAGATCGCCTCCATCGCGGCGTGGATGTTGTCGACCATGCCGCGCGTGATCCCCTGCGACGGTCCGACTCCGACGCCGAGGATGCGGATCTCGCTTCCGTCGGTGACCTCGGCCACGACCGTGCAGATCTTCGTGCTGCCGATGTCGATCGCCGCGAACGTCGGTTGAGCCATCAGCGCACCACCAACTGTGCCCCGAACCGCAAATCGATCTCGTTGACCTCGATCGGCTCGCGCTCGAGGCGGTTGAGCAGCGCGCCCCAGGCCGCGACCTTGAAGCTGTAGTTGCGCCAGTCGCCGAAGATCGCGTCCGGACCGTCCGCGACGCGCACGATGAGCCCGCGGTCCGCGTGGAACTCGAAGCGCTGGATCGCGACCCCGAGGCGCTGCGATCGGGCATCCTCGATCAGCTGCCTGACGGCGGTGATCGTGTCGGGCTCGGCGACGGCCCACGGCTCGAGGGGGCGCGTGGCGCCGATCTCGAAGATCGTCACCGCGCCCTCGGGCGGGGGTCGCCCGGCGGGGATCACGAGGCCGGCCGCATCGATCACGACGCGGCGGCCGCCCGACTGCCAGTAACCCCAGCCGATGTGCTCGCTGACGCTGATTCGCACGCCCTGCGGCCACTCGCGGCGCACGCTGGCGCTCCTCACCGCGGGCACGCCCTCGCTGATGCGCTCCGCGATCACCGACGTGTCGAGCGTGAGCAGCGATCGCTTGTCGATGTCCGCGCTGCGGGCGATCGCGAGGGGGTCGGCGACGTCCGCGCCCTCGATCGTGATCTGCTGCACGCGTAGCGCGGGCCCGTCGACGAGCCAGAACCCGCCGTAGCCGAGGCCGCCGACGATTGCGAGGGCGAGGGCCGTCAGCGCGAGGCGGCCCCAGGGCAGGCGCGGTAGCAGCCGGCGCTTCGGGCGAGGCTGCGCGGCGCGCCCGAGCTCGAAGCGGCCGGGCTGTCGCACGGGGGCGCGCGACCGGCGCTTTCGCCGGCCCGGCCAGCGCAGCTGCGGCAGGCGGAGGCTAGGCATAGGCGCGCGCCTCCTCGTAACGTTCGAGGCCGAGTTCGACCAGCCGCGTGATCAGCTCGCCGTAAGTGAGGCCCGCCTCCTGCCAGAGCCGCGGGTACATCGAGATCGGCGTGAAGCCCGGGAGCGTGTTCACCTCCAGCACATGGATGTCGTCCGGCTCGCGCACGAGGAAGTCGACGCGCGAGAGGCCTGCGAGGTCCAGAGCTCGGTAGGCGTCCAGTGCGATCTGCTGGATGCGCTCGGCCAGCGGTTCGTCCAGCGGCGCGGGTACCAGCAAGTCGGCCCCCGCATCGCGATACTTCGCCTCGAAGTCGTAGAACTCCCCATGGGGCCGAATCTCGCCCAGTGGCGAGGCCTGCGGCTCGGCGTTACCGATCACGGCGCACTCGATCTCGCGCCCGGCAATGCCCTCCTCGACCAGCACCTTGCGGTCGTAGCGCGCGGCCTCGCGCAGCGCGTCGCCGAGGTCCTCGCGGGACTGGGCTCGGCTCACACCGATCGAGGAGCCGCCGTTGGCGGGCTTCACGAAGCAGGGGTAGCCGACGGCCCGCTCGACATCCGCGAGCGCCTCGCGAGGGGCGGCAGCGCCGCACAGCTCGGCCAGCTCGGTGTCGCGCAGCGCCACGTAGCCCGGCTGCGGCACGCCGTGCGCGGCGAACTGCGCGCGCATCAGCGACTTGTCCATGCCCACCGCACTCCCGGCGACGCCGGCGCCGACGTAGGGGATGCCGCTCAGCTCGAGCAGCCCCTGCAGCGTGCCGTCCTCGCCGTTGCGGCCGTGCACGATCGGGAATACGACGTCGACGCTCGCGAGGTCGGCGGCGGCTCCGGCGCGTTCAAGCGGCCCGCGCCCGGGCTCCTCGCCAAGCCAGTTCGTGCCGTCTGCCTCGCCGCGCTCGAGCCGCTCGCGAGTCTCCTGCTCGGTCAGCCACTCGCCGCCGCGGGTGATCCCGAGCGGGACGATCTCGAAGCGATCGAGGTCCGCCTCGCGCATGATCGCGCGCGCCGAGATCACGGAGATCTCGTGCTCCGGCGACTGCCCGCCGAAGAGCACGGCCAGCCGCTTCCGCGCGGTCATGGTTGCGCCTCCAGACGCTCGCGCAGCAGCGGCAACAGCGAGTCGATGTCGCCCGCGCCGATCGTCATGAAGACATCGCCGAGGCCGAGCGTCTGGGCGATCAGGGACGCGCCTTCCTCGAGTGATGAGACATAACGGGCATTGGGGCTCGTGATCTCCGCAGCGAGGGCGGCCCCGTCGAGGCCCCTGTCGGGCTCCTCGCGCGCCGCGTACGTGGGCGCGATAAAGAGTTCGTCGAGGCCCTCGAAGCAGTCGCGGAAGCCCTCCAGCAAGTAGGCGGAGCGGGAGTAGGTGTGCGGCTGGAAGCAGCCGACGAGGCGGCGGTTCGGGTAGCGCAGGCGGGCGGCCGCCAGCGTGGCGCGGACCTCGCTCGGGTGGTGCGCGTAGTCGTCGACGAGCGTCACGCCGGCGGCCTCGCCGTGCAGCTCGAAGCGCCGCCGCGTGCCACTGAAGCCGGAGGCTGCCTGCGCCGCGCGCTTGAAGTCGACGCCGGCGCGCATCGCGGCGGCGAGTGCGGCGATCGCGTTGAGCACGTTGTGCCGGCCCGGCACGCGCAGCGAGAGGCGGCCGAGTTGGACGCCCTCGAGCAACACCGTCGCGTCCAGTCCGCCGAGGTCGTTGACGCGCAGCTGCTCGGCGCGCCACTCGGCGTCCTGGGTGAAGCCGAAGCGCTCGACGCGCGCGGCGGCGGCGCGACGGGCGCGGCCGATCTCGTCGGCCGCCTCGGAGTCCGCGCCGACGAGCAGCAGGCCGTCCGGCTGAACGCGCTCCGCGAAGGCCGCGAAGGCCGCTCGCAGCCGCTCCTCGCTGCCGTAGTAGTCGAGGTGGTCCGCCTCGACGTTGTTGATGATCGCGATCTCCGGCTCGTACTCGAGGAAGGCTGCGGCGTACTCGTCGGCCTCGACGACGGCGTGTTCGCCCGCGCCGTCGCGGGCGTTGCCGCCGAGGCCGGGCGAGTCGCCGCCGAGCAGCACGAGCGGGTCGAGCCCGCCGTGGACCGCCATCTCCGCCAGCAGGGCGGTGCCGGTGGTCTTGCCGTGACTGCCCGCCACGGCGAGCACGCGCCGTCCGGTGAGCAGCCACTGCACCATCTCCGCTCGCGAGAGCACCTGGACCCCTCGTTCGCGCGCGGCCAGCAACTCCGGGTTGTCGCTGGAAGCGGCGGCGGTCGCGACGACGATCTCGGCGCGGCCGAGGTTGGAGGGCGCGTGGCCGTGGTAGACGGTCGCGCCGGCGCCCTGCAGCCGCTCGCTGTAGTCCGACCGTGCGAGGTCGGAGCCGGTGACGACGTGACCGCGGGCAAGCAGGATCTGCCCGATCGCGGAGAGGTGCACGCCGCCCGCGCCGACGAGGTGGACCCGCCTCGGGATCGCGCCGCTGCGCGGACGAGCGTCCAGCAGGCTCGCCATCAGGCGGCCAGCCCTTCGAGCATCCGCGCCAGCTGATCGGCGGCGTCGGGCCGGTCCAGCTCGCGCATCGCGAGCGCCATCCGCTCGCGGGCCGCGTCGTTCTCGATCAGTCGCAGGATCTCGTTGGGCAGGTCCTCGACGGCGTCGCCGGAGAGGGTGAGGGCGGCGCCGTGCCGTTCGAGGTAGCTCGCGTTGTCGCGCTGGTCGGAGAACTCGCCGGGGATCACGATCGCCGGCAGGCCCGCCGCGGGCAGCTCGCCCAGCGTGGAGGCACCGGCGCGCGTGACGGCCAGGTCGGAGGTCGCCATCGCCAACGCCATCTCCTCCGTGTAGGCGTGCAGCGCATAGCGCTCCTGCAGCCACGTCGGCAGGCGGTCGCGCTCGCGAGCCAGCCAGGTTTCCTCGGAGCGGCCGGCGATGTGGATGATCTGCACCCGCTCGAGTAGCGGCTGCAGGCCGCGGGCGATCGCGAGGTTGATGTGGTGCGCGCCCAGCGAACCGCCGGTCACCAGCAGCGTCGGGCGCGCCGGATCGAGGCCGAAGTGGCGTGCCCCTGCCTCGCGCGAGGCGGTGCGGAACTGGCGCCGCGTCGGGTAGCCGGTCACGACGGAGCGGTCGGCGGGCAGGTAGCGGAGCGAATCCGGTACGGAGCAGGCCACGGCCTGCGCCTGGCCGCGCATCGAGCGGATCGCCCAGCCTGGCCGGACGTCGGGGAGGAAGAGCAGGAGGGGGATGCCCTCGCGGCGCGCGGCGCGGCCGATCGGGGCGGCTGCGTAGCCGCCGGTGGCGAAGACGGCGCCGGGTGCGTCGCGAGCGAGCCAGCGGCGGGCCTCGCGCGAGCCGCGGAGGAGGTTGATCACTCCGCGGGCGACGCGGGCGGGCGAGCGCGAGCGCAGCGGCGAGGCGGGCACGGGCCGGAAGGCAAAGCCCTCGGCCTCGGCGACGGCGCGTTCGGGGCCGTTGGGCGTGCCGTAGTAGACGAGCTCCACGTCGGCGCGATCGCGGAGCCGCTCGGCCACCGCGACGGCGGGGTAGGTATGCCCGCCGGTTCCGCCGCCCGCGAGTCCGTACTTCATCGCGAGCCCCGTTGCAGGGCGCCGCGCAGCGAGGGAGTGCGCAGGACGCCGCGGGTGGGCGGCTCGAGCGCGGGATCCTCGAGGACGGCGTAGCGCGAGACGGAAAGCAACAGCCCGATCGCGATCATCGTCATCAGCAGCGAGGAGCCGCCGTAGGAGACCAGCGGCAGCGGGATGCCGGTCAGCGGGATCGAGCGCGTGATGCCGCCGACGTTGATCAGCAACTGGAAGGCGATCCAGGCGAGCACGCCCGCGGCCAGCAGCGAGCCGAACGGGTCGGCGGCGCGCTGCATGACGCGCAGCCCGCGCCAGAGCAGCAGCGCGAACAGCGCGAGCACGACGACCACGCCGATGTAGCCGAGCTCCTCGCCGATGATCGCGAGCACGCCGTCGGTGTGCGAGGCGGGCAGGTAGAAGAACTTCTGCCTCGACACGCCCAGCCCGAGGCCGGTCAGGCCGCCGGAGCCGAGCGCCTGCAGCATCTGCAGCGTCTGAAAGCCGACGCCCTGCGGGTCGGATTCGGCCGACGTGAAAGAGAGGATGCGCGCCGCCCCGTAGCCGCCGCCGACGACGAGCGCGGCGGTGAACACGGCGGCGCTCGCGACGAGCGCGGCGATGTGCAGCAGCCGCGCGCCGGAGACGAACAGCAGCGTGCCGGTGATCAGCGCGATCATCGTCGCCGTGCCCAGATCGGGCTCGAGCAGCACCAGCGCCGTCACCAGTCCGACCATCGCGACGTAGGGCGCTACTCCCAGCGCGAAGTTGCGCACCGTCGGTCCCTTGGCGGCCAGCCAGGCGGCGAGGTAGACGATCACCGCCAGCTTCGCGAACTCGCTTGGCTGCGCCGTCACCGGGCCGACGCTGATCCAGCGTGCCGACCCCTCGGCCGTGACGGAGAGCGAGGGGAGAAACACGGCGACCAGTCCCACGATGGCGGCCAGCATCAGCAGCGGGCTGAGCCGCATCAGCAGGCGGTAGTTGATCGACATTGCGACGAGCAGGCCGACGAGGCCGATCCCGGCCCAAACGGCCTGCCGCTTGATGAAGAAGTTGGCGGCGTCGTGGTTCACGACGCCGATCGCGTAGGAGGAATAAAAAACGGCGATCAGGCCGAGCACGACGAGCATGAGCGCCACGCTGAGCAGGACCCAGTCCGGCTCGTGGCGCCGCATCGGTCGCGTTTCCGCGGCCTGCTCGCGCGGCATCAGTCGCTCTCCCCAAGCGCCGCGACGGCCTCGCGGAAGGCGGCGCCGCGCTGCTCGAAGTTGCGGTACGCATCGAACGAGGTGCCGGCCGGGGCGCAGAGCACGACATCGCCGGCGCGCGCCAGCCGCGCGGCCGCAGCCACGGCCCCCTCGATGCTCGCCGCCTGTTCGATGACGGGTCGCTCGCCGTCGCGGGCACCTGCGATGGCCGTGGCGAAGACCGGCCCCGCCTCGCCGAAGGCGACGACGGCGCGGCAGCGCTCGACGGCCTCGCTCGCCAGCTCGCCGAGCGGCAGGTGCTTGTCGCGCCCGCCGAGCAGCAGCACGAGCGGCTCCTCGTAGGTGCGCATCCCGGCGAGCGTTCGCTCCGGCGTCGTGGCGATCGAGTCGTTGACGTATTGCACGCCGCGCACGGTCGCGACCGGCTCGAGGCGGTGCGGCACGCCCTGGAAGCGCCGAACGGCATCGGCGGCGGCGGTGTCCGAGACCCCCAGTTCGGAGGCGACGGCGAGCGCGCAGACCACGTTCGCGGCGTTGTGGTCGCCGCGCAGCGGGATCTCGTCGCGGCGCATCACTTCCGTCTCGCGGCCGTCCTCGCGGCGCACGATCAGCCCGCCGGAGACGGTGACGCCGTCGCCGGGCAGCGGACGCAGCAAGGAGGTGTAGCGCACGCGTGCCGGGGCCTCCTCGGCGAAGGCGGCGGCGACCTCGTCGTCGATGTGGAAGATCGCGAGGTCGTCGCCCTGCTGGTGCTCGAAGATGCGCCGCTTGAGCGCGACGTACGAGGACCAGGAGTAGCGGTCGAGGTGGTTGGGCGTGACGTTGGTGACGCAGGCGAGCTGCGGGCTGCGGTCGATCGACTCGAGCTGCGTGTGCGACAGCTCCAGCACCACGCGCGTCTCGGGGCCGATCTGGTCGAGCAGTGCGAGCAGGCCAACACCGATGTTGCCGCCGACGACATGGTCCTCGCCTGCCTCGGCGAGCATCTCGCCGACGAGCGCGGTGGTGGTGGTCTTGCCGGAGGAGCCGGTGATGCCCGCGACGGGGACAGGGCAGCGTTCGAGGAAGAGCCGCGTCATCGAGGAGATCGGCACGCCGGCGCGGCGCGCCGCACGCAGCGCGGGCAGATCGGGCGGCACGCCCTGCGAGACGAACACGCAGTCGGCGTCCGTCATGTCCTGCTCGCGATTCGCTCCCAGCGAGAGCGTCGCGCCGCTATCCTCGATGGCGGCGAGGGGCTCGGCGAGTTCCTCGCGAGTGCGGATGTCGGAGACGGTGACGCGCGCGCCTTCGGCCGCCAGGAAGCGGGTGAGATCGATACCCTCGATGCCGAGCCCTACGACGGTCACACGGGCTCCCCCCAGATTCGGGGCACGTGCGCTAGCGCCTTCGCCTTTTTGTTTATCCACGAGGATACATCAAACCGCAAGTGCGAGCGCGATTCCGACCATCGCGCCGGTCATCCCGAACAACCAAAGCCGCATCACCACCTGCGGCTCGCTCCAACCGATCAGCTCCAGGTGGTGGTGGAACGGCGTCATGCGGAAGAGGCGTCCTCCGCCGGTGGTCTTGAAGTAGGCGATCTGCATCAGCGTCGATCCGGCCTCGATCACGTAGACGATCCCGATGATCGGCAGCAGCAACCAGTGCCCCGTCATGAGCGCCACCGTGGCGAGGGCGGCGCCGAGGGGCAGCGCGCCCGTGTCGCCCATGAACAGCGCCGCCGGATGTGCGTTGAACCAGAGGAATCCGAGCAGTGCGCCGGCCACCGTGAAGGAGAAGTTGGCGAGGAAGAGCTGGCCCTGGATGAAGGCGATCACGCCGTAGGCGCCGAACGCGATCGCGGCGGTTCCGCCCAGCAACCCGTCCAACCCATCGGTGATCGAGACGGCGGTGGTCGTCGCGATCACGGTGGCGATCGCGATCGGGATGTAGAACAGTCCGAGTTCGAACTGGCCGAGCCAGGGGATGTTGATGCTCTGCACCTCGAGGGCGAAGTAGAGCACTCCCGCGACGATCGCCGAGAGCGCGAGCTGGTAGAGGAACTTCAGCCGCCAGCTGAGCGCGGCGCGCTGCCTGAACCGATCGGTGAGCGTCCCGAGATCGTCGATGGCGCCCACGATCATCCCGGAGAGCACGACGCCGAGCGGGAGCAGGATGCTGAGCCGCTCAAACAGGTTCGTCGGAATCGTCACGATCGCGACGGCGGCGAAGATCAGCAAGCCGCCCATCGTGGGAGTGCCGGCCTTGATGTTGTGCGAGGAGGGTCCCTCCTCGGAGATCGCCTTGCCCAGCCGCTGCGCGCGGATCCAGTGCACGAAGGGCCGGCCGGCGAGCAGGGCGACGGCGAAGGCCGCCGCTCCCGAAAGCAGCGCATGCGTCACGATTCGCCTCCCCCCGTGGACGGGCTGTCGGGCCCCCCGGCCAGTAACGCCTCCAGCTCCGCGACGACCGTCTCGAGGGCGAGCGCTCGCGAGCCCTTGACGAGCAGCGCGTCGCCTGGCAGCAGCAGCGCGCGCAGCGCCTCCGCCGCTTCCGCCTTGGAATCGAGCGTGCGCACCTCGCCGAGGCCCGCCTCGCGGGCGCCTCGCGCGATCGTGGCTGCGAGATCGCCGACCGTGAACAGCGCATCCGCACGCTGGGCCGCGTGCCGCCCGACCTGCTCGTGCGACGGCTCCGCCAGGTCGCCCAGCTCCAGCATGTCGCCGAGCAGCGCGATGCGACGGCCCGACATCTCGCCCAGCAGATCGAGGGCGGCCCGGGTCGCCGCGGGACTTGCGTTGTAGGTGTCGTCGAGCAGGGTCAGGCCGCCCGGCAGGCAGCGCACGGTCAGCCGTAGCGGCACGTCGAGCGCCTCGAGGGCAGCGGAGACGTCCGCGAAGGGGACGCCCTCGACGAGTCCCACGGCGGCGGCTGCGAGCACGTTGGGCAGCAGGTGCGAGCCGGGCAGCGGCACGTTCACGCGCCGTCGCTGGCCGTCCGCCTCGAGAGTGAAGCTGAAGCCGCCCGCGCCGTGCGAGGCCAGCTCGCTGCCGCGGACGTCGGCGTCCTCGCCGGCGCCGAAGCGCAGAACCTGCGCCGCGGTGTGGCCGGCCATCTCCGCGACGGCCGGGTCGTCGGCGTTCAGCAGCGCGTGGCCATCGGCGGGAAGCGCCTCGACGAGCTCGCGCTTGGCGCGCGCGATCGCCTCCAGCGATCCGGCGCGCTCGAGGTGGACCGGGCCGATGTTGAGCACGACGCCGACGCGCGGGCGCGTCCACTCGCAGAGCTGGGCGATCTCGCCGGTCGTGTACATCCCGTGCTCGATCACGGTTCGCTCGATGCCGGCATCGAGCTCCAACAGGCAGAGCGGCACGCCGATCTCGTTGTTGTAGTTGAGCGCGGAGGTGCGCACGCGGTAGCGCCGCTCGAGGACGGCGGAGGCCATCAGCTTCGTCGTCGTCTTGCCGACGTTGCCGGTGACGCCGACCACCTCGAGGCCCTCGAGCGCCTCGCGCCAGGCCGCGGCGAGGCGCTGCAATCCGGCGAGGGCGTCCGGGACGATGAAAGCGGCCGCCTCGCCGGGCAGGTCGCCGTCGGGCGGGCGCTCCAGCAGCAGACCCGTCGCGCCGCGCGCGAGGGCGTCGGCGGCGAAGTCATGCCCGTCCACGTGCTCGCCGCGCAGGGCGACGAACAGGTCGCCCGCCTCGACAAGTCGCGAGTCGATCACGGCGCGGCTGAAGCGCGCGCCGGGCCCGCGCCGCTCGCGCAGCGTCTCGCCCAGCGCAGCGGCGACGAAGTCCGTATCGAGGACGGGCCCGCGCCCGCTCGTGCCGCTCACGGAGCGTTCACCTGTCGCTCGGTGGGGGGCACTCGGAGGTACTCCATGATTTCGGCGGCGATCGTCGAGAAGACCGGCGCCGCGACGATGCCGGCCAGGTTGGAGTCGCCTCGCGGTTCGTCGATCTTCACGAGGATGGTGACGCGGGGATCTTCGTACGGCAGGAAGCCGACGAAGGAGGTGATGGTCGTGTCCGGGTCGTAGCCGCCCTCGATGGTGACGATCGTGGTGCCGGTCTTGCCGGCGACGCGGTAGCCGTCGACGCGGGCGAGGTGGTAGGGGACTTCCTCGACCACCGCGAGCATCATTCGCGCCATCGTGCTGGCGGTCTCCGGGGAGACGGTGCGGCGGACGACGACGGGCTCGTGGACGCGCACGCCGTCGCTGCCCACCACACTGTGCACGATCTGGGGGCGCATCAACAGCCCACCCGTGGCGAAGGTGTTGACGGCGCTGATCACCTGCAACGGCGTCGCCGCGAGGCCCTGCCCGTAGGAGTGCGTCGCGAGATCCACCGGGTACCATCCCGAATCGTCGACGCGCCGCAACATCCCGGGCGCCTCGCCGGAGAGCTCGATGTGCGTTGGCTGACCGATGCCGAAGCGCTGAACGTACTCGTAGAAGCGCTCCGGGCCGATTTGCTGGGAGATCCAGATCGATCCGGTGTTGAGCGAGCGCTGCAGGAACTCCGTCATCGTGACTTCGCCGTAGCCGGTGAAGTACCAGTTGCGGATCGTGTGCCCCCCGACGTGCACCCAGCCCTCGTCGACGTACGTCGTCTGCGGCGTGATCAACCCGAGGTCGAGCGCCGTCGCGGTGGTCAGCGTCTTGAAGACCGACCCGGGCTCGTAGATGTCGGAGACGGCGCGGTTGCGCGCCAGGTCGAGCACCTGCTCGTCGTCGAGGTCGACCTCCGAGAGGGCGATCGTCGGCAGGGACGCCATCGCGAGGATCGCGCCGCTGCGAGGCTCCATCACGATCACCGTGCCGCCGCTCGCCTTGTTCGCCTCGACCGCCTCGGCGAGGCGCTGCTCGGCGATCGCCTGGATGAAGCGATCGATCGTCAGCTGCACCTCGCCGCCGACGGTCGGCTCGCGCCCGCCGGAGGCCGCGAAGGCGATCGGGCGGCCGAGCGCGTCGCGCTCGTAGAGCAACAGACCGGGACTCCCGCGCAGCACCGGATCGAAGTCACGCTCGATGCCCCACAGCCCCGAACCATCGAGGCCGACGTAGCCGATCAGCGGTCCGGCCAGCTCCTGTTCGGCGTAGACGCGCCGCGAGCTGGGCAACAGGCGCACGCCCCAGATGCCGCGCTCGCGCAGCTCGAGCCCGCGCTCGTAGTCGATGAAGCGCTGCACGATGACGTCGCCGATTTCCCGCGAGATGCCGAGCTCGAACAGTGTCTCCGCATCCATGCCCATCGCCGCGCCGAGGGCGACCGCCGCCTCGCCGGCCCGCCGGCGGTCCTGCCAGAGGAACGAGTCGATGTAGAGGTCCCAGGTGTCGACGGAGATGGCGAGCGGGTGACCGGAGGCGTCGAGGATCGCGCCGCGTGGGGCGGGCAGCAGCTCGGTGTCCGCGCGCGCGGCCGCCGCCAGCTCCGTGTAGCGCTCATGGTTCGCGATCTGGATCCAGGCGAGGCGTCCGAGCAGCGCGACGAGTGCGATCGCGATGAGCGACGCCAGCAGCCAGTGCCGCCAGGTCATGTAGTCGGGACGTACCTGCTCGCCGTGCGGTTCCGCCACGGCCTCTCCCCTCCCCTCGATGAGCACAAGCGGCGCGGCAGTGCCGTCTCGCACTCAGGGTTCGCGGCCGGCCGGCGCGCTCCGTTCAGTTGGGGCGGTTCAGTTGAGGCCGGTCACAATCCCAAGCAGCTGCTCCCACCACGGCTCGGTCTCCGTGGGGAGCGGCGCGATCTGCTGGACGTAGCGTTCTGGCATCGGGATGACCGAGGGCGCGGGCACGCCCACGGCCACGTTCAGCGTGCGGTCGGCGGGAACCATGCCGAGCCGGGTGGTCGCATCGGTGTAGACCGCGTCGAGATCCGCGAGATGCGCGATCTCGGCCTCGAGCAATCGCAGCCGCGCGCCGAGCTCGGCGCGTTCGGCCTGCAGCGAGCGCAACTCGTAGCCGGCCTCGGCCGTGCGGGTGCTCTGCAGCACCTGCAACGCGCCGACGCCGGCCGCGAGCCCGAGCAACAGCGCGACGGCGAGCAGCAGGGAGACGCCGCGCAACAGCCGTCCGAGGGCGCTGCTGCGCGGCCTGGGGAGCTGCTCCCTGGCGGCCTCGCGCGAGGCGTTGTTGCGTGGAGATCGGGTGGGCTTCGCCGCCGTGCGGGAG
>VXOS01000074.1 GCA_009839925.1 Chloroflexota bacterium | reverse complement strand
GCGCCGCCCCGGCCGGGGGGCGCCCGCCCCCCCACCCCCCCGGGGCCGGGGCGGGGGGGGCCGCGGGCGGCCGCCCCCCCCCCCCCGCCCCAGCGCTCGCTGCGGCGCGTGAACGCCAGCCGGTAGCCGGGCAGCCGGGCGATCGCCTCCAGGCGGGCGGACGGGCAGTTCTCGTGCAGGCGTGACTCGCTGAGGTTGGAGCCGTACGCGAAGTAGCGGAAGCCGCCAGGCGCGTCCGTCACCCGTCCTGCTGCGCGGTCGCGGCGCAGGCCTCCACGAACGCCTCGAAGATCGGGCGCTGGCTCGCGCCATCCTCCTTGCGCTCCGGGTGCCACTGCACGGAGACCACCCAGCGCCGGTCGGGGCGCTCCAGCGCCTCGACGACGCCGTCCGGGGTCGTCGCCGCCACGCGCAGGCCGGGTGCGAGGCGGTCGAGCGTGACGGCCTGGTGGTGCCGTGAGTTGACGCGCAGCGAGGGCACGTCGAACAGGCCAGCGAGGAGCGAGCCCTGGGCCAGCGCGACCTCGTGCCAGCCGGAGTCGATCGCGCCGTCCTCGCCGCTGCGGGCGCGGTGCGGCTCGCGCTCGGCGATGTGCTGCAGCAGCGAGCCGCCGTGCGCGACGTTGAGAAGCTGGTGCCCGCGACAGACCCCGAGCACCGGAAGATCGCGCTCGAGGGCGTCCTGCAGGAGCGCGGTCTCGAACTGATCGCGAGCCGCGTTCGTGTCGCTGACGTAGCTGGAGGGCGCCTCGCCGTAGCAGGCGGGGTCGATGTCGACCCCGCCGCTGATCACCAGGCCGTCGTAGTCCTCGATGCGCGTGTCGGGCTGCCAGTCCGCGAGGTCGAGCGCTTCCCAGTCCGCGCCGGCCGCCTCGAGGCAATCGGCGTAGTCGTCCCAGCGCTCGCCGGGCACCTCCTCGGCGCGCGTGACCAGGACGCGAGGGCGGCGCGTGCGGCTCGCGGCGGGGGGTGTGGTCACCGGACCGAGCCCTTCGTCGCGGGGTCAGAAGTGGAGGGGGATGGTCGGGGTGCGCAGATTTGAACTGCGGACCTCGTCGTCCCGAACGACGCGCTCTGCCAAGCTGAGCTACACCCCGACGGCGCCGCGAGGCGCCAGGACCGCGATCGTAGCACCGCCCCGATCCGGGCGTCGAGTTCCCGTGGAGTTGGCGAGCAGTCAGGCCGGCGCACGTGGCCGCCGGGCACTGCGGGCTTTGAGGGTCAAACCATGTCGGGCGTGTGAGTGAACGGGCTGATCACGGTGACGGCGTCGATGCGCTGCCCGTCGCTGAGATCCTCGCTCAGGAGGTGCGTGCAGCCAGCCGCGTGGGCGGCTGCGACGATCAGCGCATCCCAGTGAGGAATCCGGGTGGCCTCCCCGATCTCGAACGCGCGCTGCACGATGGCTCGGTCGACCGGCTGGGGATCCCAGGCGAAGAGCGCCTCGACATCGGCCCTCGCTCGCGCCTGTGGCAGACCCGGCGCCAGGCGGCGCGTCACGGTGGCGTAGTACTCGTTGAGCACCTGGGTGCTGACGCGCCCGTCCCCGGACGCCCAGAGGTGGGCCAGCCATTCGAGGGATCGCTCCTGCTTCTCGGGATGACCGGGGTCGCGCGCGTAGACGAGGACGTTCGTGTCGACGAAGACGCTCATCGCTCGTGGATCTCGTCACGGGAGGGATAGGGGGCGCCACCGCTGAGGGAGGAGCTGGGCCGGTACTCCATGAAGGCCCGCCGCGCTTCCTCGTAGCGACTGCGGCGCTGCATCTGCTCACGCAGCAAGCCCCCTACGAAGCGCGAGAGGCTCGTGTCCGCGCGAGCCGCCTCGATGCGCGCCCAGAGGGCGGTGTCGTCGTCCAGGGTGATCGTCACATTGCGCACGAACTCAGTGTACCACGGATACAGTGCTCATTCGTTGGATCGCTTCCAGCAGGGTGTGGACCCAGTGCTACTCGGCGCGGACCGAATGCAGGACTGTGATCCCGTCGTCGGGAAAGCGGCGATCGAGCGAGTAGACGATCGAGTCCGGCTCCGACCGCGCGGCTGCCCAGATGAGCGCATCGCCGAACGAGACACGACCCGACGGCCGGCAGAGCAACAGCGCCTCGATCACAAGGTGTGTATCGAGTCGGAAGGTATCGATACTGGCCTTGCGGAGCAGGGCGATCAGGTGATCGACGATCGCCTCCCTCGGCACGTCGTACTCGGAGCGGAGCACGTACGCCGTCTCCACGAGCACGATGTCCGTGATCAGCAACGGATCCTCGCCGTCGATCACCCGCGCGCTGACATCGGCGAGGTCAGGCGGGTCTCCCGTGAGGTACCGAACGAGCATCGACGTGTCGAGCAGCGCGCTCACCCGGACGGATCAGGCTCGCGTTCACGCTCCTCCGCGGCATGGCGCCAGGCGCGGTCCCTCACTACGTCCCAATCCTCGGGACGTGATTCGCGCCGCACGTACTGGGCGAGGCTGCCCTTCAGAGACTCGTTGTGATCGGGTGGCAGGAAGCGCATCTCGACGTGGTCACCGGCCAGGCGCTGGATCGCGACCCACCCGGGACCGATCCCGAGCCGGTCGCGAATCTCCTTCGCGACCACGACCTGACCTTTGGGTGCAACCAGATAGGGGCTGGTATTTACTATGGCCTAGTGTATAAAGCCAGGATTGATGTTGGGGCGCGTGATCGCGCCCTGGGCCTGTA
>VXOS01000214.1 GCA_009839925.1 Chloroflexota bacterium | reverse complement strand
GCGCTGCGCAAGCGCTTCTGCGTCCGCTTCGACTTCGAGCTGCAGGCCGCCGCCAACGACGACGGGATGATCCTCTCGCTGGGACCGCAGCACAGCTTTCCCCTCGAGGAGTCGTTCGCCTACGTCACCTCGCGGAACGTGGAGGAGGCAGTGCGGCAATCCTGCTTCTACATCCCGCTCTTCCCCACACGCTGGCGCTGGAACACGACGCGGGCCCTCGCGGTGCCGCGGCTGCGCGGCGGCAAGAAGGTGCAGCCCTACCTGCAGCGCATGATCGCCGACGACCTGCTGGCGGCGACCTTCCCCGAGCAGGTCGGCTGCCAGGAGAACGTCACCGGCCCGCTCGAGATGCCCGACCACGTGCTGCTGCGCCAGACCATGGACGACTGCCTGCACGAGGCGATGGACGTCGACAGTCTGGAGGCGGTGCTGCGCCGCATCGAGGACGGCGAGATCCGGCTGCACGCCCGCGACACCACCGAGCCCTCGCCGATGGCGCACGAGATCATCAACGGCAAGCCGTACACCTTCCTCGACGACGCGCCGCTCGAGGAGCGCCGCACGCGCGCCGTGATGCTGCGCCGCTCGCTGCCGCGCGAGGCGCGCGACCTCGGCGCACTCGACGCCGCCGCGATCGAGCGCGTCGCCGAGCAGGCCTGGCCGCAGCCGCGTAACGCCGACGAGACACACGAGGCGCTGATGGGCCTCGTCGCCGTCCACGAGGAGGACGCCGCGGCGTGGGAGGACTGGCTGCTTGACCTCGCCGCGCGGGGCCGCGCGGGCGCCCTCGAGGCGGGCGGCGCGCGGCTGTGGTTCGCCGCCGAGCAGCACCCCGCGATCGCGCTGCTCTACCCCGACGCCTCGCTCCCGGCCTTCGACCTGCCCGAGGGCGTCGCCGAGCCCTGCGAGGACCGCGAGGAGGCGCGCCGGCGGCTGCTGCGCGGGCACAGCGAGGTGCGCGGGCCGTTCACGCCCTCGGGCCTTGCCTCGCGCACCGGTCTGGAGGCGAAGGACGTCGCGCGCGGCCTGCAGCAAGTGGAGGCGAGCGGCTTCGTGCTGCGCGGGCGCTTCACGCCCGGCCGCGAGAGCGACGAGGACGAGTTCTGCGACCGCCGCCTGCTCGCCCGCATCCACCGCGAGACACTCGACCGGCTGCGCCGCGAGATCGATCCGGTCAGCGCGCAGGATTTCATGCGCTTCCTGCTGCGCTGGCAGCACCTCGCGCCCGGGACGCAGCTCGCCGGCCGCCGTGGCGTGCGCCAGGCCGTCGCCCAGCTCGGCGGCTTCGAGGCCCCCGCCGCGAGCTGGGAGCGCGATCTGCTGCGTTCCCGTGTCGAGGATTTTGGCCCGGAATGGCTCGACGAGCTGTGCCTCGCGGGCGAGATCGCGTGGGGACGCCTCGCTCCGCCTCGCTCGACGACGAACGGGCAGAACGGCAGCGAGGCGGCGCGCCTCTCGCGCGCGACGAAGGTGACGCCGGTCACGCTCGCCTCGCGGGCGGACCTTGCGATGCTGCTCGCCGCGGCGCGGGCGGACGGACGCCTGCCGCGCGAGCCCGCCGCCGGGGCAGCCGCCGAGATCCTCGCATTGCTGCGCGAGCGTGGCGCGCTCTTCTTCGACGAGCTGGCGAGCGGCACGCGCCGCCTCGCGAGCGACATCGAGGAGGGCCTGCGCGAGCTGATCGCCGCCGGGCTCGTCGCCTCCGATGGCTTCCGCGGCCTGCGCGACCTGACCCGCCGCTCCGCCCGCCGCGCCCGGCGCGGGCGCTACCTCGGTAGCGGGCGCTACGCCGGCGGCGGACCGGCCGGCCGCTGGGCGCTGCTGCGCGCCTCCGAGGCCGACCCGGCCGAGCGCGACGAGTTCGCCGAGGAGCTGGCGCAACTCCTGCTGCGTCGCTACGGCGTCGTCTTCCGCGACGTCGTCGCCGCCGAGAGTTTCACCGTGCCGTGGCGCGACCTGCTGCGCGCCCTGCGCCGCCTGGAAGCGCGCGGCATCGTGCGCGGCGGGCGCTTCGTGAGCGGCTTCGTCGGCGAGCAGTTCTCGCTGCCGGAAGCCCTCGAGGCGCTGCGCGCGGTGCGGCGCAGCCCGCGCGAGGGCGAGCGTGTGCGCCTCAGCGCCGCCGACCCGCTCAACCTGACCGGCGTGATCCTCCCCGGCCCGCGCATCCCCGCCGTCCAGGACCGCAGCTTCGAGCTCGTCGACGGCGCCCTCGCCGAACCTCCGGCCGAGGGCCTGCTCGCCCCCGACGCCGATCTCGCCTCCATCGCCGAGGGCGCCCACGCGCCCTCGCAGGCCGCGCCCACCCCGCGCCGCGCCATCCCGCGCTCCTTGCGCTAAGGCGGTGCGCCGTGGCCACCGGGCAGTGGTGACCCAACAGGAGTGTGCTACGCTCGCTGGCGAGGCGTTTTCGAGACTCCTCAACGGGGGAGAAGCCAAGCTATGAAGACGATGACCGTGGAAGACAGCCTCTACGGAGCGCTTGAGGCGGCCTCCGATCGCGACGGTAGGCCAGTCCAGGAGCTGTTGAACGAGGCCATCGAGTCATGGCTGGCGGATGCCGCGCTCGATGACGCCGACCATTCCGCGATCGAGCGATCCAGGCGCGAAGCAACCGAGCAGGGCGGTGTCGAGTTCGAGGAGTTCTTCAACGAACTGCTGGGCGACCAGGATTGATCGGCGCGGTTGTACCGGGTTGAGCTGGCCCCGGCCGCGCAGCGTCAGGCGCGAAGGCTGGCACCGGACGACGCTCGGCGCATCAGGGATACGCTCCGCGCACTCGCCACCGAGCCTCGCCCCGCAGGCAGTGCGAAGCTCGCGGGGTTCGCTGCGGTGTGGCGCGTCAGGACAGGCCGGTTTCGGGTCATCTACGAGGTGCATGAAGACGAGCAGCGGGTGATGGTGCTCCGCGTCGCGAGGCGCGACGAGCGCACCTACCGTGGCCTGTAGCCGGATCCGACGGACCCTCGCAGCCCGCGCCCACCCCGCGCCGCGCCATCCTGCGCTCCTCGCGCTGAGCACAAACGCGCTAAGGTAGTAGCACGGGCGGCGCAGGCCGGCGCGCCGCCGCGAGGAGCGGAGTCCCCAGTGCCGCGACCGATCTGGCGAGGCGCGATCAGCTTCGGCATGGTCGCCATCCCCGTACGCCTCTACACCGCCACCGAGAGCAAGGACGTCTCCTTCCGCCAGTTGCACCGCGAAGACCAGTCGCGCGTGCGGCAGCTGCGCTGGAACCCCAACCTCGACCGCGAGGTGCCCTTCGACGAGATCGTGCGCGGCTACGAGTACGCCAAGGACCGCTACGTCGTCCTCGACAACGAGGATTTCGACAAGCTCCCCCTCCCGACGAAGCACACGATCGCGATCAAGGCCTTCGTGAAGCTCGAGGAGATCGACCCCGTCTTCTACGAGCGCGCCTACTACCTCGAACCCGACGAGACGGGCGCGAAGCCCTTCGCGCTGCTGCTCAGGGCGCTGGAGGCGAAGGGCCTGACCGCGATCGCGCAGGTCGCGATCCGCAACAAGGAGCGGCTCTGCGCCCTGCGGCCGGGCGCCGAGGGCCGCGTGCTCCTCGAGACGCTCTACTACCCGGACGAGCTGCGCACCGCCGCCCTCGAGCCGTTCGAGCAAACGGAGGTCTCGGAGGACGAGTTGCAGATGGCGCTCACGCTGATCGAGATGCTCGAGGCGCCGTTCCAGCCCGAGGATTATCGCGACGAGTACCGCGACGCGCTGATGCAGCTGATCGAGGCCAAGCTCGAGGGCCAGGAGCTCGTCGAGGCCGAGGCGCCCGAGACCGCGAAGGTCGTCGACCTGATGGCCGCGCTGCG
Source organism: Chloroflexota bacterium (assembly GCA_009839925.1). Classification (GTDB taxonomy): domain Bacteria; phylum Chloroflexota; class Dehalococcoidia; order UBA2979; family UBA2979; genus VXMT01. Next base: position 21,490 of record VXOS01000214.1, on the reverse strand, counting down.
CGCCAGCGTCGAGGCCGCCTCTCAGCGCGCCGCCGCCCGCGAGGACGCCCCGGCCGCCACCCAGGCGAAGGCGAGCTAGCCCGCGCCCCGCCGCCGGGCCGCAGCCATGCCCGCTCGCAAGCCAACCCGCAGCCTCGACGAGTACGAGGCGAAGCGCGACTTCGAGAAGACGCCCGAGCCGCCGCCCGATGCCGCACGGGAGCCGTCGGCCGGCGCACCGCTCACCTTCGTCGTGCAGCAGCACCGCGCGACACGCATGCACTACGACCTGCGTCTCGAGGTCGGCGGCGCGATGCCCTCGTGGCCGGTGCCGCGCGGGCCCTCGCTCGATCCGGCCGAGCGGCGGCTCGCGATCCAGACCGAGGACCACCCGCTCGGCTACGCCTCCTTCGAGGGCGTGATCCCGAAGGGCGAGTACGGCGCCGGTGAGGTGATCGTCTGGGACGACGGCACCTACTCCCCCGACGAGGACGGCGCGCTCTCCTTCCACGACCGCGCCGAGGCGGAGGCGCGTGTCCTCAAGGGCATCGCGGCCGGCAAGCTCTCCGTCACCCTCCGCGGGCGCAAGCTGAAGGGCTCGTGGGCACTCGTGCGGACCAGCGAGGAGGAGCGAAGCTGGCTGCTGATCAAGCACCGCGACGAGGCCGCCGACCCCTCGCGCGACCTCGTTGCCGAGGATCAGTCCGTCATCTCCGGTCTCGCGATCGCCGATCTGCAGGCGGGCCGCCTGCCCGATCCGGCGCGGCGCGGCACACCGCCCGACCTCGCGGCACTGCCCCCGGCCGAGCGCGGCGAGCTGCCGCGCGAACTCGCGCCAATGCAGGCCGCCCTCGCGGACGGCCCGTTCGACGGCAAGGACTGGCTCTTCGAGCCGAAGCTCGACGGCATCCGCGCACTCGCCTTCATCGAGGACGGCGCGGTGACGCTGCGCTCGCGGCGCGGCCTCGACGTCAGCGCGCAATACCCGGGGCTGGTCCAGGCGATCGCCGCGCAGCCCGTCGCGAGCGCCATCCTCGACGGCGAGATCGTCGCGCTCGATGAGCACGGCGCACCCTCGTTCGAGCGCCTGCAGCAGCGCATGAACCTCAGCGGCGAGGTTGACATCGCGCTCGCCGACGCCGAGTTGCCCGTGTTGTTCTTGCCCTTCGACCTGCTCTACCTCGACGGCTTCGACCTGCGCCGCGTGCCGCTCGCCGATCGCATCGAGGTGCTGGCGCGCGTGCTGCGGCCGGGGCCGCTGCTGCAACCCGTGCAGACCTTCGAGGCGGACGGCCACGCCGCCTACGAAGCCGCGGTCGGCCTCGGCTTCGAGGGTGTGATCGCGAAGCGGCGGGACGGCGCCTACCTCGACGGGCGGCGCTCGCAGGAGTGGCTCAAGGTGAAGGCGCGGCGGACGACGGACCTCGTCGTCGGCGGCTGGCGCGAGGGGGAGAGCGGGCGCGGCAGCTTCGGCGCGTTGCTGCTCGGCGTGCACGACGAGGACGGCGCGCTGCGCTACGCCGGCCGCGTTGGCTCGGGCTTCAACGATCGGGCGCTGGGGGAGTTGCGCGCGCGCCTCGATGCCCTCGCCGCGGACGACGACCCGTTCTCCGACGCTCCGCCGGAGCCCGGTCGCCTGCACTTCGTCCGCCCGGAGCTGGTCGCCGAGGTGGAGTTCGCGAACTGGACCAACGACGAGCGGTTGCGCGCGCCCGTCTTCGTACGCCTGCGCGACGACAAGCCGCCCTCGGAGGTTCTGCGCGCGAACGCGCTGGCAGCGCCGCCGCCGGTTATCGAGGCGCCTGCGGCAGCGGACCGACGCGGCGACGCCGTCGCCGACGTCCTCGAACAACTCGGCCGCGAGGGGGAGCGCCTGCACCTTGGGGTTGGCGGCCGTGAACTGGCCGTCACGAACCTCGACAAGGTGCTGTGGCCGGAGACGGCGCAGCAGCGCGCGCTCACCAAGCGCGACCTGCTGCGCTACCTCGCCGAGGTCTCGCCCTGGCTCCTGCCGCACCTGCGCGACCGCCCGCTGACGCTCACGCGCTACCCGAACGGCATCGAGGGCGGCTCGTTCTACCAGAAGCACTACGAGAACCCGCCGCCGTTCGTCGAGACGGTGACGGTCTACACGGACTCGGCGAGCGGCGATCAGCAGGCGATCCTCTGCAACAACCTGCCGACGCTGCTCTGGCTCGGGCAGCTCGCCGACCTCGAGCTGCACATCTCGCTCGCGCGCGTCAGTCCGCAGCCGGACGGCGCGCACCTCGAGGCGAGCTTCAGCGGCTCGAAGGCGCGCGTCGAGGCGTCGCTGCTCAACTACCCCGACTTCGTGCTCTTCGACCTCGATCCCTACATCTACGCCGGAAGCGAGCAGGCGGGCGACGAGCCGGAGCTGAACCGCCGCGCCTTCGCGAAGACCGTCGAGGTCGCGCGAGGGCTCAAGGAGCTGCTCGACGCCGCCTCGCTGTCCTCGTTCGTGAAGACCTCGGGCGCGACGGGGTTGCACATCCTCGTGCCGGTGCTGCGCCAGTTCGACTATGCGGCGGTGCGATCGGTGGCCGAGACGTTCGGTGGCTTCCTGCAGCGTGCGCAGCCGCGCGACGTGACGCTGGAGTGGGCGGTGGACAAGCGAGGCGGGAAGATCTTCCTCGACGTGAACCAGAACGCGCGCATCAAGAACCTCGTGGCGGCGTTCTCACCGCGGCCGAAGCCGGGTGCGCCCGTCTCGATGCCGCTGCGCTGGGCCGAGCTGGACGAGGTCTACCCGACGGACTTCACGATCCTCACGGCGCCCGCCCGCATCGCCGAGGTTGGCGATCCGTGGGCGGACATCCTCGCGCACAAGCACGACCTGGCGGCGCTGCTCGGAGCGCAGTAGCGCCGCCAGACTCCGGGGGGTGCGACGGGCGTCAAGAGGCCGCCCCGGAAAGGGGCGGCCTCTGTGCTTGCGTGTCCGGAGTCCGGGGTTGGTGGCTCTGGGGCTACCGACCCTGGAACTATCGCCCTTGGAACACTGGCTCGCGGCGCTCCATGAAGGACGCCATGCCCTCCTTGGAGTCCTCGGTCTGGTGCGCGACGGAGCCGGCCCAGGACTCGACCTGCATCGCCTCGAGGAGCGTCGGCGCCTCGATCGCGCGCCAGATCAGCTTCTTGTCCAGCTCGAGCGTGACCGTCGGGCCGGAAGCGATCGTCTCGGCCAGTTCCATCGCGGCAGGCATCAGCTCGTCCTGCCCGTGGATGGAGCTGACGAGGCCGATCTCCTTCGCCTCGTCGGCCATCACGAAGCGGTCGGTCCAGAGCAGCTCGAGTGCCTTCGAGATGCCGACGACGCGCGGCAGGTAGTAGGACATGCCCGCGTGCACGACCATCGCGCGCTTCGTGAAGATGGTGGAGAAGCGAGCCGACTCGGCGGCCATGCGGATGTCGCAGGCCAGGATGAGCGCGAGACCCGCGGCCACCGCGACGCCGTTGATGGCGGCGATGGTCGGCTTCTCGCAGGCGCCGACGCGCTGGATGGCGTAGCTGAGGACGCCGCCCGGGTACTCGGTCATCTTGCGTTCGCCGAGCTTCGCCCGGTAGATCGGGCCGTCCACGGCGGCGCGGCTCAGGTCTGCGCCGGAGGAGAAGCCGCGGCCCGCGCCCGTGAAGACGATGCAGCGGACCTCGTCGTCCAGCTCGGCCCGCTCGATCTCGACGATGATCTCGTAGAGCGAGCGGAAGGTGATCGGGTTCAGCTTCTCCGGGACGTTGAGGGTGATGATCTCAACGTGGCCTTTCTTCTCGACACTAATCTCTTCGTATGTTTCCTCGGCCATCGGCTCTCCCCCACTACGTTCTGGTGGCGTGTTGCGACTGCCGGGAAACCGCTCCCCGGCGGCGCCATCATACACGCCCACGCCATCTCGCCACAGCGAGGGCCAGCAGGCCGAGCAACGTGATCGCCACGGCGGGCGCGATGGGACCGGCTGGGCGGTTGTCCCCGGTGAGCGGCCTCTCGCCGGGCAGGGTGTACGGATCGCCTGGTGCCCCGAACCACGCGGATTCGATGATCTTGTCGAACGCTGCTGAGATCCCGGAAGCGGCCAGATCCACTTCTCGGTGGTACTCGGAGCCATTGCCCAGCGAGAAGCCCGTCACCGATTGGCTGTCTACGTGCCGCAGGATGACCCAGGCAGGGTAGTCGTGCCCGTAGACCTTGTGCGGGCCGGCCATCGTCATTCGGATGTCAGCGGGCACGTCGAAGACAAAAGGTGCCCCGTCGGCGCTGATCGCGGAGGATCTGATCACGTATGAGCCATCGGTGATGACATCTCCGTCGGAGACTTCGACCGGCGGCAAACAGTCGGCGAGCCCCAACGAGTCGATATCGCTGTTCGCGACGGCACGGAGCGACGGCGGGACGCAGCCCGTGAGCGCGTTCCCGCCGAGGTAGACGTGCGTCAGTCCGGTCAGTTGACCGACCCGCGACGGAATCGCACCCGTGAGCGCGTTGCCATCCAGCCCCAACTCATGGAGGCCCGTCAGGTGCCCAAGCAGGCCCGAGAGCTCACCCGTGAGGCCGCTGTCCGCCAGACGCAGCCTCGTCACGCGGGGAGGTGTGCCTCCGACGGTGACGCCGGTCCAGCTCGTCATCGGTGTGTCGGGGTCCCAATCGAGCGTTCCGGTTCCGGCCAGGGTGTCCCGGAGCCTCAGGAGCTGCACGCGGTCTGCCAGAAGCCCCGGGCTCCCCGGGACGGTCGCGATCGTGAGATCGCCGTAGCGGTAATGTCCGCCGGGGCTGTGACCGTCGTCGCGCGGCAGCGGGATCGCCCCGAGCGGCCGCGGGACCGAGCGGCTCCATGGATCCTCGCAGCGGTGGGCGCAAACGGAGATGCTGTCGAGGTCGCCGGTCCACTGCCAGATCCGCAGCGTGGCGCCGGCGACCGTGAGATCGCCGTAACGGTAGTAGCGCCAGTCGTGGTACACCGGGTACGTGCTGTCGAGCGCGAAGGGGACCGTGCCCAGCGTACCCCAGTCGCCTCCCCGGGCGCGGGCGCTGACCCAGATGTCCTCGAGGTCGTCGACACCCTGCCAGACGCGCAACTCGACGAAGACCTCGAACGGGTCACCGTCCTGCTGAGCCGCGGCGCCGGTCGGCGTAGCCAGGGCGGTGACGATGACGGCGAGGAGCGCGAGGCGCAGAGTCATCGCAGCGACCCCCTCAGTGGCACGTCGGTTCCGTCCTCACCCGCGCAGGCACTGCGAAGACCGCCCCCTATCGGTACGTAAGAGCGGCGCACACGGATCTCCGCCCAGCCTGAGACGTCGGCGGGCGCGCACGCGGCCCCGGCCACGCAGAAGATGGTAACGGCGCCGCTGGCCCGAATGACTCCGAGACCGCCGCCCGGTGTACCGTGTCCGCCGCGCACAAGCCGACGAAGGGAGCGAGGCATGAAGGCCGCACTGCTGCGAGCGATCCATGAGCCGCTGACCATCGAGGAGATCGAGATCGCCGAGCCCAAGACCGGCGAGGTGCTCGTCCGCATCGAGGCGAGCGGCGTCTGCCACAGCGACCTGCACCGCATCCACGGCGACTTCCCCTCGCCGCTGCCGATGGTGATGGGCCACGAGGGCTCCGGCGTCGTCGAGGCGGTCGGACCCGGTGTCGGCAGCCCGCAGGTCGGCGACCATGTCGTGCTCAGCATCGGGCCCTACTGCAACGAGTGCCTGGCCTGCGGCGCGGGTCGCTTCAGCGACTGCCCGGAGATCGCCGCGATGCGCCCGCTGGGCGCGCTCTTCGACGGCACGAGCCGGCTCAGCAAGGGCGGCGAGCGGATCAGCAACCAGTCCTTCGTCTCCTCGTTCGCCGAGTACACCGTCGTCCCCGCGACAGGCGCGATCCCCGTGCGCAAGGACGCCCCGCTCGACACGATCGCGCTCGTCGGCTGCGGGGTGACGACGGGCGTCGCCGCCGTCTTCAACGACGCCCGGGTCGCGCCCGGAGATCGCGTCGCCGTGTTCGGCTGCGGCGGCGTCGGCCTCAACGCCGTGCAGGCGGCCGCCCTCGCAGGCGCCGAGATGGTGATCGGCGTCGACCTGCTCGACTCGAAGCTTGAGTTCGCGAAAGAGTTCGGCGCGACGCACACCGTCAACGCCTCCGAGGGCGACCCCGTCGAGCAGATCCGGGAGCTGACACGCATCGGCGTCGATCACGCCTTCGAGGTGATCGGCATCCCCGCCGTGGTGTTGCAGGGGATGGCCTCGCTGAAGCCGGGCGGCAAGATGTGGGTGCTCGGCGTGCTTCCGGCAGACGCGGTCCTCGAGATCCCGTGGTGGCAGCTGATGGCGGGCCGCCAGGGGTTGCAGTTCAGCGGCTTCGGCGCGGCCAACCCGCGCGCCGACATCCCGCGCATCGTCGATCTCTACATGGCGGGCAAGCTGAAGCTCGACGAGCTGATCACCGAGCGGCTGCCGCTGGAGCGGATCAACGACGCCTTCGAAATGATGGAGCGCGGCGAGGTCGCCCGAACACTGGTCTACCCGCGCTAGCCGCGGCCTACCCCTCGGTCGCGTCGAGGTAGTCGAGGACGAGGCGCAGCGCGGCGGCGGCGGCGCGCTGCTTCGTCTCCTCGCGGTCGCCGGGGAACATCCGGCGCTCGGCGCGCTCGAAGCCCTCGGCGACGAGTGCGATGTAATACAGGCCCGCCGGGCGCTCGGGGTTGGCGCGCTCCGGTGGCAGCGCGCTCGCCATCCCGGTCTCCGCCACCGCGAGGTCCGCGCCGAAGGCGGCACGCACCCCGTGCGCCATCGCCAGCGCCGTCTCGGCGGAGACGGAGCCGTGCGCCTCGAGGGTGGCGGCGGGTACGCCGAGCAGCGCCTGCTTCGGCGGATTCGCGTAGGCGGTGATCCCGCCGGGGAAGACGCGCGAGGCGCCGTGTACGTCGGTCAGCGCGTGCCCGATCAGCCCGCCGACCGTCGACTCGGCGGTCGCGAGGCGCAGCCCCTGTGCCGTCATGCGCTCGACGACCTCTTGCGCGGCGGCGGCGGTCTCTTCGGCGAGTGTCATGGCGTCAGCCACCGCTCAAGCCATGCCACGGAGCGGTCGTAGTACTCCTTGCGCAGCGCCGCGTGGCCGCCGCGCAGGAAGAGGTGCGAGCAGCCCGGGAAGCGCGCGAACTCCACCGTCTTGCCGCGCCGCTTGAGCGCCACGTAGAGCTCCTCGGACTGCGAGATCGGCACGCGGATGTCGTCCTCCCCGTGGAGCAGCAGCACGGGCGTCGTCACCCGGTCGGCGTAGGTGAGCGGGGAACGCTCGACATAATGGTCTAAGTTCTCCTGCGGCTGCCCGCCCCACTGCCGCTCGCCGAACGATACGGCAATGTCGGTCTGCCCGTACATCGAAACGAGGTTGGTGACGGGCGCGCCGATTACCGCCGCACGGAAGCGCTCGTCGTGCCCGACGATCCAGCTGCTCATGTAGCCGCCGTAGGAGTAGCCGTGCAGCCCCAGCCGCTGCTCGTCGACGTAGGGGCGGCGGCAGGCGGCGTCGACCGCGGCAAGCAGATCGAGGTAGTCCTCGCCGCCCCAGTCCTCGAAGACCTGCGAGGTGAAGTCCGCACCGTAGCTGCTGGAGCCTCGAGGGTTGACCGCGAGCACGAGGAAGCCCGCGCCCGCGATCACCTGGTGCAGCGGGCTGAAGCCGTCGCCGTGGAAGGCGTTCGGCCCGCCATGGATCTCCAGCACCAGCGGGTAGCGCCGCGAGGCGTCGAAGTCCGGCGGGTGCACGAGCCGCGCCGCGATCGACTCGCCGGCGCGGCGTACGCGAAAGCGGTCGGTGTGCCCCGGCGGGTGCGCCGCGAGGTAGTCCGCGCCGGCGCGGGTCACCGCGCGACCGCGCCCGGCGCGCAGGTCGAGCGTCCGCACCTGCGGCGCGGCCCTCGGGCTCGAGGCGACGAAGGCGAGCCGGTCGCCCTCGGCGGTCGCGTCGAGGGCGCCGATCAGCTCGCGGCGCAAGCGCACGGCCTCGACCTCGCCCGAGGGCGTCACGGCGTAGATGCCGGACGCGCCCTTGGCGTCGGCGAGGAACAGCACGCGACCGTCGCGCCAGACGAGCGGGGGCGCCGGGGCGATCGGAAAGAAGCCGGTCTGTGGGTCGATCGAGTCGTCGGTGAGGCGCCGGCACTCGCCCGAGGCCAGGTCGAGCAGGTAGACGTAGCGCTGCCAGGTATTGTCCTCGGGCGCGCCGACGAAGGCGATCTGCTGCTCGCCCGGCGCGCGCCCCGGCCGCCAGGCGATGCCGCCGACGGCGACGACGTCGCGCGCGAACCGCTGCACGCGCCCGCCCTCGGCAGGCATCACGCACAGCTCCGCGCCCCACGGCGCGCGCTCGTGCCGCTTGCGCGAGCGGTCCGAGGCGAAGGCGATCGCCGCGCCGTCCGGCGAGACCGCGAGCGCGCGGTGCTGGAAATCGCCGCGGGTGAGCCGCCGCGCGCGCCCGCCCGATGCGGGCACGGCGTAGATCTGCCGCCGCGTGCGGCCGCGCCAGCCGATCGTGTCGCCTCGGTAGTAGATCTCGTGCACCTCGCGCACGCGCGGCAGCGGCGGATCGCGCTCCGCCGAGGCGGGCATGGCGTCGGGGTCGACGTCGCTCGTGCAGTAGATGGTCGCGCCGTCCGGCGACCAGACGAACTCGGCGACACCGCCACGCAGCGAGGTGCGCGCGGTCGCCGCGCCGCCGTCCGCACGCTGCAGCCAGATCTGCGCAGGCCCGTCCTCCTCGCGGCGCAGGAAGGCCAGCGTGCCGCCGTCCGGCGACCAGCGCGGCGAACTGTCGCGTGGCCCGTCGGTCAGCCGCCGCGCCACGCCGCCGCCGAACGGGACGCCCTCGATGTGCGACTCGGTCGCCAGCGTCTCGCGGTCGACGCGCGTGACGACGTAGGCGATTGCCCCGTCGCCGGGCCGGATTGCGGGCGAGCCGGCGGAGGGCATGTCGAGCACGAAGCTGCTGTCGAAGGGGCGGGGCTGGGGTGGCGCCTGTGGCACGGCGGTCTCCTCGCGCGTTGCGAGGGCCATGCTACCCGGCGAGCCGCTGAAGGGAGACCGGCGAAGTCTGGGCTACCCGGGCTGCGCCTCGTCCCCCTCGGCATCGAGCTGAGCGATCGCGCCGAGGTAGACCACGCGCACGGCGCACGCCTGCCGGACCTCGCCGACGATGTCCTCGAAGAACTCGTCGCGGAACTCCCGGTTCGTCAGCACGCTGATGGTGAAATAGAAGCCCGAAAAGGCGGCGAGAAAGAGGGCCACCAGGAGCAGTTCCTCGGTTACCACCGCTCCACGCGGCCAGCCCAGCTCGGCCAGGACCCGCGGCTCGCCCCCGATCCAGGACGCGATGACGCCCTCGTCCATGGCAAGAACGCCGAAGACGAGGAAGAACGCCCCTACGATCATGCTGGCGGAGAGCACCTGCAGCGACAGGTTGAAGAGCACGACGATGCTGGCGTTCATCCGCTGGCCCCTGCGCAACGGCGCGTCGAGGTCGAGCGCGTCCTCGCGGAGCGCAAGCCCCTCCACCGGCGTTCCTCGCACGAGTTCGGCTACCCGCCCGGCGTTTGCGAAACGCTCGATCTCACCGATCTCGGCGGGCAGGCGGAAGATCACGAAGACCACGGTCACCACCGCGAACAGCCACATCACCAGCCAGAAGCGCGCGCCCTCGAGCGAGCCCGCCATGCTCCACAGCTCGGCGTTGATGAAGAGGAACGTCACGATCAGGAGCAGCAGCGGCAGTGCCCGCGCGAACAGTCCCACGACGCTGGGGGCGTTGCGAATGACGAGCCACCCCGCCCAGCGCAGGATCGGCAGCAGGGCGAAGCTCACTGTCACGTACACGATCCCCAGGATCAGCACGTTGATCACCACGAACAACGGCGCTACCTCCCAGTCCCCCGCGAAAACCGCCGCGACTATCGAGGGCGCCAGCAGGAACACGAGCAGCTCCACGGTGCCCACTTGCTCGGGCAGCGCCCGCAGCGGACGCCCTCGGAGGTAGTTGATCCCTGCCCAGGTCGCCGCCAACGCCACGCACGCACCGGCGACGAAGGGCACGTTGATCCACCAGGCCCAGTCCGGGTTGAACACCAGGGCCACTTCGAAGATCGCCCAGAGTATGAGGAAGGGCAGCGCCTTCGTGAGCACGTCGCGGCGGGTACTGTAGTCCTCGATGAAATGCGGAATGCCGCGCCTGCGGAACCACTTCTCGGTCGCTGCGAGCGTGTCGTTGATCATCCGCGAGACGCCTGACTGTCGCTACCCGGTCAGCAGTTGGCGGGCACGGCCGCAGTGTAGCCGCCCTCGATCTCCTCGGTGAGCCGCCGCCGGACGGCAGGCGCTCGACCTGCAACTGGCTCGCCGTCCGCCTTGACCGCGGCGCGACGGCAGTGGACCGTGCTGCCGTCCAACCGGAGGGACTCGATGAGCACAGCGTCTCGGCCGGACCGCCCGATCCTCCTCGCCGGGCGTACCGCGACGACCGAGTGGGCCTCGCTGCTGCTGCGCCGCGCCGGGCGAGAGGTACGCCTGCTGGAGCGAGCGGGCGAGGGCGTCACGGTGCGCGCCGCCTGGAGCGCGGACGGCGGCGGCGCGGCCGAGTCCTTCACCGCGATCGCGGACGCCGTCACGGACCTCGATGCCGCGGCGCTGTTCGTGGACTTCGACGATCGCGCGGGCTGGCCCGACGGTGCGCTGCCGGACGGGCTGGCCTGTCCCGCCGTCGTGATCTCCGCGTTCGGACGCGAGCCCGACGCGCCGAGGGGCGGCAACCTGACCGTCTCGGCCGCCTCGGGCGTGCTCCACCTCACCGGCGCCTCTGGCGATCCGGAGGGGCGTCCGCTGGTGCTGCACGAGCACCAGACCGAGACGATCGCCGGCTCCTACGCCGCGATGGCGCTGCTGCTCGCCTCCACACACGGCCGCGCGGGCCAGCTGATCGAGCTGACGAAGCACGAGTGCTTCTCGATCTGCGCCGCCGGCGAGGTGGTGAAGTGGACCTACGCCGGACTCTCGCCGACGCGGCTCGGCTCGGCGCTGTTCCAGCCGATGGAGGTGATGAGCGCCTCGGACGGCGATCTCTTCGTCCTCTGCACCAGCGAGGAGCAGTGGCAGCGCCTGATGCGCGAGATGGACGACCCCGAGTGGGCGAGCTGGGAGATCTTCGCCCACCGTGGCCTGCGAGGCGAGAACTGGGACGTGCTCGAGCCGCGCCTCGCCCCGTGGTTCGCCACCCGCAGCTGCGACGACTTGATGGACCTCGCGCTGCGCGAGCGGTTGCCCTTCGCGTTCGCCCTCGCGCCGTCGGGCGTCGAGGAGATCGAGGAGGAACTGTCCGGCAGCGCCGATGTGCGCGACTGGCTCTATCGCTCGACGCCCTCCCCGGCAGCCGTACCGCCCTCGCGGGGCGGGGCCGCAGCCGACCTCGCGCGGCCGCTCGAGGGCGTCACAGTGCTCGACCTCAGCACGGTCTGGGCGACGCCGCTCAGCACCGCGCAGCTCGCGCACCTCGGAGCGCGCGTGATCAAGGTCGAGTCGCAGTATCGCCTCGACCACACGCGCTCGCGCATCGGGGAGCTCTCGCTGCCCGACGCGGATCTGCCGGAGTGGGACCGCAAGGGCTCGTTCCGGGAGACGAACCAGGGCAAGGAGAGCGCGACGGTCAACCTCGGAACTGCCGAGGGGCAGCGGCTGTTCCGCGAGCTGGCGGCGCATGCGGACATCGTCGTCTCCAACTTCACGCCCGGCGTGGCGGAGCGCCTCGGGCTCTCGGCGGAGGCGCTGTGGGAGGCGAACCCTGGCCTGATCATCGGGCGGCTCTCCGCCTACCACCCGGACAGCCGGCTGTCGCGCCTCGTCGGCTTCGGCTACGCGATGCTGCTCGCCTGCGGCTTCGGCTACCAGGGCGAGGGCGAGCCGTGGATCGACCGCAGCATCGCCTACCCGGACCCGCAGGCCGGCTTCGTGCTCGCCTTCGCGATGATCGATGCGCTCCAGCAGCGCGCACACAGCGGGCGGGGCGCACTGATCGAGGTGGACCTGTTCGGTCCCTCCGCGGCGCTGCACCGCTACCTCGGCAGCAACTACCCGCCGAGTGACGGCGTTCGCGAGCCGCTCGACTCCGCCCGCGGATTCGCGCTGCCCGTGCCCCCCTTCAGCGAGTGCCTGCCCTGCCTCCACGAGGAGTGGGTCGCCGTCGTCTGCGAGTCGCCCGAGGAGGTCGAGCGCCTCGCGAGCGCCCTCGGCGCGGACGGCCCCGCGGCCGGAGAGACCCCGCGCGAGCTGGCGAGGCGGCTGGGCGAGCTAAGCCTCCAGCGCGAGGCGCAGCAACTCGAGGCGCTGCTGCGGGACCGAGGGCTCGCGGCGCAGCGGGTGCTCGACCTGCGGCAGCTCGTGCGCGAGGCGGGCCTCACGACCGCCGCGCACGCCTCGGGCGGCCTCTTCCGGGTGCCACGGGGCGAGCGCCACATCCAGGCCGCCAGCCCCTGGGTGCTCGACGGCACGCGCTACGACTCCAACCGCCGCGCTCCGCGGCTCGGCGAGCACAACGCCGCCGTGTTCGGCGAGCTGCTCGACCTCGCACCCGGCGCGATCGCGGACCTCGAGGCGCGCGAGGTGGCGTGGTAGAGGGCCGCCGGGGCTTCGGTCGGCTGTGGCGCGTTTGAGGGTTGTATCCGGGCAGGTTTCGGGCAATTGTGCGAGGGGAGAGGAAGCGCATATGGCTCGGGATGAACCGCAAGGAGACGAGACGGTGAGCGCCTCCACTGATCTTGACAGATCCGCGGGTTCGGGCGGCGATGATCTCCGGATGGCGCCGGACCGGATGCTGGATCTCGCGCGCCGGGCGGCGGAGCTCCTGGTGGAGCGTACCGAGAGTCTGTCGACGGAAGATGCCTGGGACGGCGAGTTCCGCGACGGCCTCGCACCCGTGCTCATGGGGGAGCCGCCGGAAGAAGGCCTGCCCGCGGAGGACGTACTGGAGCGGGCGGCGCGCGAGATTCTCCCCTACGCTGCGCGGCTCGATCACCCGCGCTCGTTCGGGTTCGTCCCGACAGCGCCCACCTGGCCGGGCGTCCTCGCCGACTTCATGGCCGCCGGGTACAACATCAACGGCGCGACCTGGCTCACTGCAAGCGGCCCCAGCCAGGTTGAGTTGGCCGTGATCGACTGGTTCCGCCGCTGGCTTGGCTACCCCGAGAGTGCGGACGGACTCTTCACGAGCGGCGGGTCGGCGGCCAGTGTCGACGCCTTCGTCGCGGCGCGCGAAGCGGCCGATCACCCGGAGCGCGCCACGGTGTACATGAGCGACCAGTCCCACGTCGCGCTCAGACGCGCCGCCATGATCATCGGCGTGAGGCCGGAGTGTGTGCGCACGGTCCCGAGCGACGATCACTTCCGTCTGGACATGGAAGCGCTGAAGCGCGCGGTGGCCGACGACCGCGCCGCCGGCTTCAACCCGATTATCGTCTGCGCGAATGGGGGAGCGGCGGGCACCGGGGCCATCGATCCCCTCGAGGAGATGGCGGACTACTGCGAGTCGGAAGGGATCTGGCTGCACGTGGATGCAGCGTACGGCGGCTTCGCCGTGGTGACCGAGGAGGGGCGACGGCTGCTTGGCGGGATCGAGCGAGCCGACTCCGTCGGGCTGGACGCGCACAAGTGGTTCTTCCAGCCGTACGAGGCGGGATGCCTGCTGGTCAAGGACGGGAGCACGCTGCAGAACGCCTTCGCGGTTCGCCCCGACATCCTCCAGGACACGATCTGGGGCGCGAACCACCCGAACTTCGCGGATCGGGGGATTCAGATCAGCCGCTCGTTCCGCGCGCTGAAGGTCTGGATGTCCGTCCAGATCTTCGGGCTGGCGGCGTTCCGGCGGGCCGTAGCGAAGGGCATGGAGCTGGCGACGCGCGCCGAGGAGCACGTCCGCAACAGCCCGGTCCTGGAGACGCTGAGCCCCGTGTCGCTGGGGGTCGTCTGCCTCCGGGTGAATCCCGAGGAGAGCGGGCTTGAAGAGGAAACCATCGAGAAGATCAACAGGACCGTGCTCGCCCGCGTCTTCTGGGAAGAGCCGGCGCTGATGTCCTCGACGCTGCTCAAGGGACGGTTCGCACTCCGGCTCTGCATCCTCAATCACACGACCGCCTGGGACGACGTGCGTGAGACCCTGGAGGCGATCGAACGGTTCGGCCGCGAGGCGCTCGCTGCGGAGGCTTCGCGCTGAACGGCCGCTAGCGGCCCTTCCAGACTGGCGGGCGCTTCTCGGCAAACGCTGCCGCGCCCTCGCGAATGTCTTCCGAGCTGTCGATGTTCGCCCGGTAGACCCACTCGCTCAGGCGGTAGGAGTAGTCCATGTTCTCGTGCCGCCAGGCGCGGAACGCGGCCTTCGTGCCCTTGATCGCCAGCGGGGCGTTCTCCCCGATCAGCTCGGCGATCTCGATCGCCCGAGGCAGCAACCGCTCCGGCTCGACCACCTCGGCGACGATGCCCCACTCCTTCGCCTTCTCCGGTTCGACGCGGTCGCCCGTGAGCAGCATGTAGCTGGCCGCCGCGAGGTTGATCATCCTCGGGAGGTGGTGGATGGCGTAGCCGGCCATGCGGCCGCGCTTCGGCTCGAACAGCGCGAACCAGGCCTCCGTCGAGCAGATCCGGATGTCGCAGTCGAGCGCGCGCTCGAGGCCGCCGCCGACGGCAAGCCCGTTGACTGCGGCGATGTAGGGCTTCTGCGCCAGGGAGTAGGGGGCCGAGTCGTTGAAGCGCACGGTGGGCTTGGTACGGCCTGCCGAGAACTCCTCGTTGCTCTCCTTCAGGTCCGCGCCCGCGCAGAAGGCGCGGCCGGCGCCGGTCACGATGCCGGCGCGCATCTCCGGATCCGCCTCGAAGTCGGCGACGGCGCGCTTGAGGTCCTCCTGCATCGCGCCGCCGAGGGCGTTGAGTCGCTCGGGGCGGTTCATCGTGAAGATGGCGTAGTGGTCGTGCTTCTCGTACAGCAGATCGGGCATGGCGAGTCCTGTCTCTCTGTCGCGCCGCGATCATGGCGACGCGCGCGCTGCTTCGCAACCCCCCGGCTGCTGCCGAGACCCACGCGCGCCGCACGCCGCCGTCCGCTACCCTGCTGCGAGGACGCGGAGGAGCGGCGATGAGCGCACGTATCGGGCTGGGCATGGCGGCGTTTCCGTTTGCCTCGACGCGGGCGTTCCGCCGGTGGGTGGAGCTCTGCGAGGAGAGCGACATCGACTCGATCTGGCAGTCCGACCGGCTGATCTCGCCGCAACCGCAGCTCGAGGCGATGAGCGTGATGGCCGCCCTCGCGGGGGCGACAGAGCGGCTCAAGTTCGGGATGAGCGTCGTCGTTCTGCCGCTGCGCGACCCGCTCGTGCTCGCGATGCAGTGCGCGACTATCGACTTCCTCAGCGACGGCCGGATGCTGCCCGCCTTCGGCGTCGGCCCCGAGGTCGCACCCGAGTGGGTCGCGACCGGCCGCAAGCCCCGCGGGCGCGGCCCGAGGTCCGACGAGATGCTCGAGATCATCACCCGCCTCTGGCGCGGCGAGACCGTGAGCCTCGAGGGTGAGCACTACCGCTACAAGGACGCCTCGATCGCTCCGCTACCCGTGCAGCAGCCGCTGCCGCTCTGGATCGGCGGCTCCAGCCCCGCGGCGGTGCGCCGCATCGCGCGCTTCGGGAATGGCTGGCTGGGCGGCCTGCAGTCGCCCGCGCAGGTCGCGCCCGTGGTTGAGTCGATCCGTCGCGTCTCGAGGGAGGCCGGGCGGCCGGTGCCCGAGGACCACTACGGCGCGAGCTTCCCCTTCCGCTTCGGCGGCTGGGACGACCCGATCGTCGAGCGCTCCGCCGCCGCGATCAGCCGCCGCCCCGGCCTCAGCGACCGCGCGGACCCGACCACCTACTTCGCGGTCGGCGACGCGGCCGCCATCCTCAAGCGCGTCGAGGAGTACGCCGCCGTCGGGGTTTCCAAGTTCGTGATGAGGCCCATCGCCGAGGACGACGACGACCTCATGGAACAGACACGGCGCCTCGCGGACGAGGTGCTGCCGGTCGTACACGGCGAGTAGCCGGCGGACCCGCGATGGCACCGTCCGACCCTGTCCAGCACCACTTTGATTCGCAGCGCCTGCGGCTGGCCTACTGGGAGTGGGGCAGTACCGATGCGCCGCCACTGCTGTTACTGCACGGCAAGCGCGACCACGCCCGCTCGCTCGACCGCCTCGCCGCAGCGTTCCGCGAAAACTATCGCGTCGTCGCCCCGGACCTGCGAGGACACGGTGACTCGGACTGGGCCGTCGGGGGCTACTACGGGATGTCCGAGCACATCGCCGACCTGCTCGCCCTGATCGACGTGATCGGCGGGCCGGTCGACATCGTCGGGCACTCCTTCGGCTCGCGGATCGCCCTCTACGCGGCGGGCGCGTTCCCCGAGCGCGTGCACTCGGTCGTCGCGATCGAGGCGACGGTCAACTTCGCGTTCCGCGGACTCTCGCGCCGCCCGCTCAGCGAGCCCGAGGCGCTGCGCCGCTGGATCGCGCGTCACGAGGGCTACGCGGAGCTGCAGCCGCGCGTCTACACGACGTTCGAGGCGGCGCGAGAGCGCATCCAGCTCGTCGACAGCCGCCTCGATGACGCATTCGCCCTCGAGCTGGCGCGGCACGCGCTGCGCCCGGTCGAGGGCGGCTACATCTGGAAGTTCGACCCGTTCGCGCGCGGCCGCACCAGCGACGAGGTGGACGTGGAGACGGTGCGCAGCTTCTGGTCGGCCGTCGAGTGCCCGGTGCTGCACCTGCTCGGCGGCGCCTCGACATGGTCGACGACCCCACCGTTGGAGGAGGACCGGGCGGCGTTCCGCGATGCACGCTGGGTGATCGTCCCGGACGCGGGCCACTGGCTGCACCACGACGCGCCCGAGGTCGCGATCCGCGAGACACGCGCCTTCCTCGCACGGCACGGGCTGGCGGCTACTTGAACAGCCTCGCCAGCCAATAGAGGAACCCGCGGGTCTTACTGATGCTCATCGCCGCCGCTCCTTATCCCGCGCCCTCCGTCACTCCGTAGCGCGCCTCCAGTTCGTGCCAGTCGGGGGCGCCGACGATCTGCTCGAACTCGTGGAAGCCGGTGAGGGCGTCGACGCGGCTGGCAGTGGTCTTCTCGTCGTGCAGGGCGCGGAAGGTGGCGGCGACCGCCTTCGCAGCGCTGAACAGCGCCGCGAGCGGGAAGACCACCATCCCGTAACCCAGCTCCTGCAGCTCCGTGGTGGAGAGCAGCGGCGTCTTGCCGCCCTCGATCATGTTGGCGAAGAGCGGCGCGTCCGGGATCGCCTCGCGCACCGCCTTCAGCTCGTCGATCGACTGCGGCGCCTCGACGAAGACGACGTCCGCGCCGGCCTCGTGGTAGAGCCGGCCGCGACGGATCGCCTCCTCCAGGCCGAGCGGAGCGCGCGCGTCCGTACGCCCGATGATCACGAGGTCGTCGTCGCCCCGCGCGTCGACGGCGGCGTGCAGCTTCTGCACCTGCTCCTCGGCGGGGATGACGCGCTTGCCCTCGAAGTGGCCGCACTTCTTCGGCCACTCCTGGTCCTCGAGGATGATCCCGGCGACGCCTGCGCTGACGCACTCGCGCACGGTGCGGACCACGTTGAGCGGGTTGCCGTAGCCCGTGTCCATATCGGCCACGAGCGGCACGTCGACGGCGGCGACGATGGGGCGCACGCGGTCCAGCACCTCGGAGGCCGTGAGCAGGCCGTAGTCCGGGGCGCCGAGGGCGGCGGCGGAAAAGCCGAAGCCGGTAGTAAAGACGGCGTCGAAGCCAGCCTGCTGCGCGAGGCGCGCTGAGAGTGCGTCGTAGGCGCCGGGCAGCACGATGATCTCGGGCCCATCGAGCCGGGCCCGCAGGGCGGTCGAGTGGCGCATCTGGTCCTCCATCCCGCCCCGGCGCGCTGACTCGGGGCGCGCGCGGAGGATAGCGGACCCGGCTCTCGCCGGCCTCGAAGGCGCACGGGCGAAGCCGGGATCGCTGTGACGGCCGCAGGCGATCGTGCTATAGTCCGCTCCCCGGGGCAGGGGTTTCTCGCACACCGTTTGCCGAGGAAAGATCGGGGGTACCTGTAGATTGTTGGTGTAAACCAACAATCGTGTGATGGTTCAAAACGAACAACAGATACAGGTCGAAGGACTGTGGAAGATATTCGGCGATAACGCCGCTCTGGTTTTTGAGCCCGAATATATCAACAAAACCCGATCTGAAATCCAGGATGAACTGGGCGCTGTAATTGGTCTTCGGGACGTGTCCTTTGGCGTGAAGCCAGGCGAGACGTTCGTGGTCATGGGCCTTTCCGGGAGCGGCAAATCCACGCTCGCCCGCTGCCTGATCCGCCTGATCGACGCCACCCGCGGCGCGATCCGCTTCGATGGCGAGGACATCCTCGGGTGCAGCGAGAAGGAGCTCACAGAGTTCCGCCGCAAGCAGATCGCGATGGTCTTCCAGCACTACGGGCTGCTCCCGCACCGCTGTGTGCTCGACAACGTCGCCTACGGCCTGGAGATCCAGGGCATCGGCGAGGGCGAGCGCTATGGGGCCGCACGCGAGGCGATCGAGACGGTCGGCCTCGACGGCTGGGAGGACTACTTCCCGCACGAGATGAGCGGCGGTATGCAGCAGCGCGTCGGCATTGCGAGGGCGCTCGCGGTCGACCCGGACGTGCTGATCATGGACGAGCCGTTCAGCGGCCTCGATCCCCTGATCCGCAGGAAGATGCAGGACGAGCTGAAGGCGCTCCAGGACCAGCTGCACAAGACCATCGTCTTCATCACCCACGACCTCAACGAGGCGATCAAGCTGGGCGACCGGATCGCGATCATGCGCGATGGAGAGATCGTCCAGGAAGGCCCTCCCGAGGAGATCGTCACGCGCCCCGCCGACGAGTACGTCGCGGACTTCGTGCAGGACGTCTCGAGCGTCGCCGAGCTGCGCGCGGGCGCGACCGAGCCCTCCGCGGTTGGCGGTGGAGGAGGCGGGTAGATGGCCGCCACCGACATCGAGGGCGCTCCGCGAAGCGCTGATCACGCGCTGTCCGGCAGCGGCCTGCTCCAACGGATGCAGTCCCGATTACCGCTGCTCGCGGGGCTCGCGGCAATGCTCGTGGTCCTCGTGGTAAGCCTGCTCGTCTGGGGACCCGGAATGGGCTTCCCCACGACGCTGTCGGAATCCGAAACGCCGGCAGGCGAGAGAACGGTCACGCTGGAGAGCACCATCCGGGGCGAGACCGGCGACGCAATCGACCGCGCAGTCGATTGGCTGACCACCGAGGGCGACTGGCTGTTCGACGGCATCAGCGACGCGATTGCGTATGCGCTGGTGAATATCGAAGACGCGCTCAAGTGGGTGCCGTGGCCGGTCATCGTCGTCGGCCTCGCGCTGCTCGCGTTCGCGGTGGGGCGCTGGACGCTGATGGGCTTCACGGCGCTCGCCCTGCTCTACCTCGGGTTCATGGACCTCTGGGAGAACGCGATCGACACCATCGCGCTGATTACGGTCGCAGTGGCAATCTCACTCGCAATCGGCCTGCCCCTGGGCGTACTGGGCGCACGCAGCAGCATCGCCGACAACGTGATGCGTCCGATCCTCGACGCGATGCAGACGATGCCGAGCTTCGTCTACCTGCTCCCCGGCATCCTCTTCTTCGGCCTCGGCAAGCCGGCCGGCATCTTCGCCACGGTGATCTATGCGGTGCCGCCCGTAATCCGGCTCACGAACCTCGGGATCCGCCAGGTCGACCCGGAGGTGGTCGAGGCGGCGCTCGCCTTCGGGTCCTCGCCGTGGCAGGTGCTGAGGAAGGTGCAGATCCCGATGGCCCTGCCCACGATCATGGCGGGCATCAACCAGACCACGCTGATGGCGCTGGCGATGGTTACGATCGCCAGCATGGTGGCCGCGGGTGGCCTCGGCGACAACGTGTTGCGGGCGCTGCAGAAGAACCAGTCCGGCAACGGGCTGATCGCGGGGCTCGCGATCGTCTTCCTCGCCATCATCATCGACCGTCTGACACAATCCATCGGTTCCGGCGAGAAGGGACGCATGAGCGCCGGCTGACCTGGCCGGCCGTGATGAACAACGCGCAGCGCAGCCAGCACCGCAAAGCGATCCGCAGCCGCGGAGTCGGCTCCATCGGCGCGATCCGGCGCTGGTACGTTCGTCGCTGCTACCAGCCCTGAGGCGCCTCGATACGTTCAAGCATGAATCCCTGATGAAAGGAGTTGGGATTTGCTGACAAGGTACAAGCTGTTCGCTCTCACCATGATCTCGATGTTGGTCCTCGCGCTTGCGGCGGCCTGCGAGGACGATGGCGACGGCGACAAGGAAACACTGGTCTTCAGTGACCTGAACTGGACCAGCGCACAGGTCCAGAACCGCATCGCCCAGTACATCGTCGAGATGGGCTACGAATACCCGACCGACGTGGTGCTGGGAGCCACGCTGCCCCTGTTCCAGGGTCTGCGGGCCGGCGACACGCACATCACGATGGAAATCTGGCTGCCGAACCAGGACGAGGCCTGGAACGAAGCACAGGCCAACGGCGAGGTCGTCTCGCTCGGCCAGAGTCTCGGTAAGGACTGGCAGTCCGCCTTCGTGATCCCGGCGTACCTGCAGGAGCAGTACCCGGACCTCGACAGCGTCGACGACCTCAAGGACCCGCAGTTCAAGGAGCTGTTCGTCTCCGCCGAGAGCGGCGGCAAGGCGCGCCTCGTCTCCTGTGTGATCGGCTGGGCCTGTGAGGAAGTCAACGCCGCGCAGATCGAGGGCTACGGCCTCTCCGATCACGTCCACATCGTCAACCCCGGAGACGGCGCGGCGGGGAACGCCGACATCTACGGCGCGTACGAGAAGGGCGAGCCGTGGCTTGGCTACCAGTGGGGCACCAACGACCCCGCGCTGGTCCTCGACCTCGTTCGGCTCACCGAGCCGGCCTACAGTGACGAGTGCTGGTTCACGACCAAGGCCTGCGCCTACGAGGACGCGACGATCCTGATCGCCGCGCACCCGGACGTCGTGACCAACGCTCCTGACGTTGTCGCGTTCCTGCGTAACTGGACCTTCGACATCGGCCAGTACAGCACCGTGGCCGCCTGGCTCCAGGACAACCCGGACGCCGACGCCAACGACGCCGCCCTCTGGTGGCTGAACGGCAACGAGGCCGTCTGGAGCAGCTGGGTGACCGAGGACGCCGCCGAGGCCATCGCCAGTGCGCTCGAAGATGGCGAGACCCCGGACGGCTGGCCCGAGGAAGGCTAGGCGCTCGGAGTACGCACGGACTAACCCGGACCGCCTGCGCCGCCTCATCGTGGGGCGGCGCGGGCGCGACCGGACCGTTGAGCGGGCGTGACCATGCCGGTCATCGCCGCCGTCACCAAGATAGCCGTAGCCCTCCGCGCCGCGCGGGCCGAAGCCGCCGCCCAGGCCATACGCAGCGGGGTGGTGGA
>VXOS01000035.1:17593-25631 GCA_009839925.1 Chloroflexota bacterium | reverse complement strand
CGTGCCAGGCGATCGCGCGCCGCCACTCGGCGAGGTCGGGCAGCGCGGCGTCGAGCGCCGCGCTCTGCCGGACGGTTCGCTCGTGCGCGTCGCGCAGCAGGCGGGCCAGCCGGGCCTCGCCCCGCCGCGAGATCGCGTCGATGCGCTGCGCGACCTCGCTGCGGTCGGGCGCGACCAGCTCGGCGGCGGCCGAGGGGGTGGGCGCGCGCAGATCGGCGACGAGGTCGGCGAGCGTGGTGTCGGTCTCGTGGCCGACCGCGGAGACGACGGGCACGGGCGAGGCGAAGATGGCGCGGCCGACCGGCTCCTCGTTGAAGGCCTGTAGATCCTCGGCGGCCCCGCCGCCGCGCGCGAGGATGATCACCTCCGGCCGCCGCTGCGGCGCGGCCCGCTCGCCGAGGGCGCGCAGCGCCTCGGCGATCAGCGCGCCGGCGCCCTCGCCCTGCACCTGCGTGGGCTGCACGATCACCTCGGCGATCGGCCAGCGGCGGCGCAGCACGTCGAGCACGTCGTGCAGCACCGCGCCCGCGGCCGAGGTGACGACGCCGATGCGCTGCGGGAACGCGGGGAGCGGGCGCTTGCGCTCCGGCGCCAGCAGCCCGTCCGCCTCGAACAGCGCGCGCAGCCGCTCGAACTCGGCGGCCTGCGCCCCGGTGCCCTCGGGCTGCACGAACTCGACGATGAACGACAGCTCGCCGCGCTGCTCGTAGACGGAGAGCGAGCCGTACACGACGACCGAGACGCCCTCGGCGATTCGCTCGCGCTGGCCGATGTTGCGCTGGCGGAAAAAGGCGCAGCGCAGCCCGGCGCGCGCCTGCTCGTCGGCCAGGGTGAAGTAGATGTGCCCGGAGGACGCCTGCGTGAGGTTGCGCACCTCGCCCGCGACCCAGATCTGCGAGAGGTGGCGGTTGACCTCGATCAGTTCGCGCAGGTAACGCGTGACCTGGCGAACCGGGTAGACCTCGGGCGGCATCGGGCTCGCGCCCTTTCCGGGGAGGAACTAGGCGGTGGCGGTCCGTTCGAGGTAGCCGCCGCCGGAGGTGGACACCTTGATCGTGTCGCCGCGGTTGATGAACAGCGGGACGTCGACGACCAGGCCGGTCTCCAGCGTCGCCTGCTTCGTCGCGCCGGTCGCGGTGTCGCCCTTCACGCCGGGCTCCGCCTCGGTGATCACGAGCGTGACCGCGGCGGGCAGCTCGACGCCGAGCGCCTCCTCGCCGTAGGTCAGCACCTGCACGACGTCGTTCTCCTTGAGGTAGGGGAGCTGGTCATCGACGACCGCGCGCGGCACGTCGATCTGGTCGTAGGTCTCGGTGTTCATGAACGTGAGCGCGTCGCCGTCCGAGTAGAGGTACTGCATGGCGCGGCGCTCGACGCGGGCGGCGGTCAGCTTCTCGCCGGCGTTGAAGGTTCGCTCGATCTGGTGCCCGGCGCGCATGTCGC
This sequence comes from Chloroflexota bacterium, assembly GCA_009839925.1. Classification (GTDB taxonomy): domain Bacteria; phylum Chloroflexota; class Dehalococcoidia; order UBA2979; family UBA2979; genus VXMT01. The sequence continues at coordinate 24,188 of VXOS01000035.1, read as the reverse complement.
GCATCTTCACGCGGTAGACGGCCGACTTCTTGGTCTTGACGTGGTGCGCCTCGACCACCTGGTAGAGCGTGCCGTCCACCTCGACGGTTGTGCCGCGCCGCAGATCGCCGCTTCCGATCACGAGGCCACCCCCACTCCCGGTCCCACTTGCAGATCCAGTTTCGGCGCGCGCGACAGTACGCGCAGCCGTCCGTCCTCCATCACGCACTGATCCTCGATGCGCACGCCGCCCCAGCCGGGGAAGTAGGCCCCCGGCTCGACCGTCACGACGTGCCCGTCGGCGAGCACGTCGCCCGAGTCGGCTGAGAGCCGCGGCGCCTCGTGGACCTCGAGGCCCACGCCGTGGCCGAGGCCGTGCGTGAACGCCTCGCCGCAGCCGGCCTCGGCCAGCACGGTCGCCGCGATCGCGTGGGCCTCGGCGCCGCTCATGCCCGCCTCGATTCGCTCGACGGCCATCGTCTGCGCGGTCAGGACCGCATCGTACACCCGCGCGAAGCGCTCATCCGGCTCCCCGGCGAACACGGTGCGGGTCAGGTCCGAGCAGTAGCCGTCCACGACCACGCCGAGGTCCATGACCACGCCCTGTCCGGCCTCGACGGCGACGTCGCGCGGGCGCGCGTGCGCCATCGAGCCGTGCGGTCCGGCGGCGACGATCGTCTCGAACGAGAGGCGCTGCGCGCCGTGCTCGAGCGCGTAACGCTGCACCTCCCAGGCCAGCTCGCGCTCGCTGACGCCGGGCCGAAGCTGCGCGGCTGCGTGCGCGAACGCCTCGTCGCCGAGCCGCACCGCGCGCGTGATCGCCTCGAGCTCCCCGGCGTCCTTGACGGCGCGCAGCGGCTCGATCGCGTCGCGCAGCGGCTTCAGGCGCGGGCGGTCCGAGGGGTCGAGCGCGTCGATCGCCTCGGCCCACTCGGCGTGCTCCGCCACCGTCAGGTGCGCCGCCTCGATGCCGACGGCCCTGCCGCCGAGGCCCGCGAGCAGGTCCGCGGCGAACGATTCGATTCGCCGAAGCGGGGCGGCGACCAGCTCGAACGCGGACGCCTGCAGGCGCGCCTGCTCGTGGTAGCGGCCGTCGGTTGCGATTCGTGCGGCCTCGGTGCTGACGAGCAGCACGCCGGCCGAGCCCGTGAAGCCGGACAGCCAGCGGCGGTTCGCCGGCGCGGTCACCAGCAATGCGTCGACCTCGAGGGCGTCGAGCCGCTCGCGCAAACGCGCGAGGCGCGAGGGGGCAGCGCTCACTCGCCGGCGCCTTCGCTCAGCCGTGCGTGCAGCAGGTCGAGCGCGGCGAGGTAGCCGCGGAAGCCGAAGCCGCTGATCAGGCCCCAGGCGTGGGGCGCGGTCAGCGACTGGCGGCGGATCTCCTCGCGCGCGTGGATGTTGCTGAGGTGCACCTCGACGACCGGCGGCTCGAAGGCGGCGAGCGTGTCGGCGAGCGCGAGCGAGGTGTGCGTGTAGGCGGCGGCGTTGAGGATCACGCCGTCCCGGTCGCGGTGCCGTTGGAGCAGGTCGACCATCTCGCCCTCGGAGTTGGACTGGGCGAACTCGATCTCGATGCCCAGCGCGGCGGCGCGCTCGCGGCACTGCTGCTCGAGGGTGTCGAGGGTGTCGCTGCCGTAGATCTCCGGCTCGCGCTCGCCGAGGAGATTGAGGTTCGGGCCGTTGAGTATCAGCACGCGCATCACGGTTGCTTCCTTCAGTGGGTGCTTCAGCCGGCCGTTGCCTCGTTCGTTTCGCGGTCGCCGTCGCGCTCGACATCGCGGGCGCGCGCCAGCGCCTCGGAGACGATCGCCTGCTTCCGGGAGCCCGTCACCGCGGTGTAGATCTGGGTCGTGTCCGCGGAGGCGTGCCCCAGGAGTTGCTGCACGATCCGCAGATCGGCGCCCTCGTCCAGCATATGCGTCGCGAAACTGTGGCGCAGCAGGTGCGGATGCACCCGCTGGCGCAGGGCCGCGGCCGTCCCCGCGGCGCGAACGATCGACTGGATCGAGCGCGCCGAGAGCCGCCCACCGGAGCGGTTGAGGAACAGCGCCGCCTCCGCGCCGCGCGCGAGCTGCGGGCGGCCTCGCTCCAGGTAGTCGCGCAGCGCGTCCCGCGCCGGCCGGCCGAAGAGGGCGATGCGCTGGCGCTTGCCCTTGCCCATGACGCGCACCTGCCGGTTCGCGAGGTCGAGGTCGGCGCTGTCCATGGCGGCCGCCTCGCTGACGCGCAGGCCTGCGCCGTAGAGCAGCTCCAGCAGGGCGCGGTCGCGCAGCCCGGCGGGCGTGTCGTCCTCGGGCGCGGTCATGAGATCGCCGGCTTCCTCGTCGGAGAGGATCTGCGGAAGGCGGTTCGGGGCCTTCGGGGAACGCAGCCGCAGGATCGAGTCGCCCGGCCGCCCCGGTCGCAGCTCGCCCTCGCGATCGAGCCAGCCGTAGAAGGCGCGGATCGTCGAGGCGATGCGCTTCACCGAGGCTGGCGCGCGCTGCTCGCCCTGCAGCAGCAGCCCCAGGTAGGTGCGCGCCTGCTCGCGCCCGGCCTCGTCGAACTCGACCTCCGCGCCGGCGAGGTGTGAGAAGAAGCCGCTCAGGTCGTCGCGGTAGTTGCGGATCGTGCGCTCGGATCGCTGCCGCACGAGGGCGAGCTCGCCGAGGTAGCGCTCAAGCGCCTCGAGGGCGCGCGCGTCGGGGGGCGGTGGTTCGATGGCACGCGGCTCGGACACCGTCAGTCTCCGGTGTGCTCCGTAACCCCGCGCATCGAGCGTAGCACGAGAGCCGGGCGGGAGATCAGGCGGAGCGCCGCTTCGGCGTGCGGCCCGTGCGGCGCGCGCCGCCGCCGCGCCTGGCGCGGCGTTGCGGCTTCGGAGCGCGCGGATCCTGGCCCTGCTCGCGCATCCGCTCCTCGCGGGCGGCGATCAGCGCAAGGGCCTCGTCGAGCGTCACGCTCGAGGTCTCCTGCCCGCGCCGCAGCGAGGCGTTGACCTGGCCGTCGGTGACGTACGGGCCGTAGCGCCCGCTGCGCAGCTCGATGCTGGCGCCGCTGTCGGGGTGCTGGCCGAGCACCGCGAGCGGCGCGGCTGCCGCGCCGCGCCTGCCGCGCTTCGGCTCCTTGAGCAGCTGCACCGCCTCGTCGTACTCGATGGTGCGCAGGTGCTCGTGGTCGCGCAGGCTGCGCGTTTCCTTGCCGGCGCGGATGAACGGCCCGTAGCGCCCATCCATGGCCGCGATCTCCTCGCCGCTCTCGGGGTGTGCGCCGAGGACGCGCGGGTAGGAGAGCAGCTCGAACGCCTGGTCCGCGGTCAGCATCTCGATGCTCATCTCGGGCCAGAGGCTGGCGCGCTTCGGCTTGCCCTTGTTGTCGTCGTTCTCGCCGACCTGCACGTACGGGCCGTTTGGTCCCGTCTTGACGTAGATCGGCTTGCCGCTCTCCTCCTCGGTCGCCACGACGCGCCCGCCGCGCGCGGCCTCGGCGAGCAACTCGCTGGCGCGCTCGACCGTCAGCTCGTCGGGCGGCTGGTCGTCCGGGATCGTGGCGCGCTGCTCGCCCTCGCCGGCCTCGAGGTAGGGACCGTAGCGCCCGACGCGCGCTGCGATCGAGCGGCCGTCGGCGTCCTCGCCGAGCGGGATGGTCGAGATCGCCCGCGCGTCGATCGCCTCCCAGCTCGAGTCGATGCGCTGCTTGAGGCCCTCGGCCGCGAGGCCCGCGGCGTCGTCCGACGTGGGATCGCCGAAGTAGAAACGGTGCAGCCAGGGCTCACGCTCGATCTCGCCTCCGGCGATGCGGTCGAGGTCGTCCTCCATGCGCGCCGTGAAGCCGAGGTCGACGAGGTCGCCGAAGTGCTGCTCAAGCAGCGCGACGACGGCGAACGCGGTCAGCGTCGGCGTCAGCGCGGAGCCCTGCTTCCAGACGTAGCCGCGGTCCTGCACGGTCTGGATGATCGAGGCGTACGTCGAGGGCCGCCCGATGCCGAGCTCCTCCAGCTCGCGCACGAGGCTGGCCTCGGTGTAGCGGGCGGGCGGACGGGTCTCGTGACCGCGCGCCTCGGCGGAGAGGCCGCGCAGGGTCTGGCCCTCGGTGAGCGGCGGCAGGATGCGCTCCTGGTCGTCGAGCGCCGCGTCGGGATCGTCGGAGCCCTCGACGTAGGCGCGCAGGAAGCCGGGGAAGTCGATCACCTTCCCGGAGACGGCGAACAGCGCCTCGCCGTGCTCGCCGGCGTCGGCGCGGAGGCGGGCGTTCGTGCGCCGTCCGCGGGCGTTCTCCATCTGCGAGGCGACCGTGCGCTTCCAGATCAGGTCGTAGAGGCGGAGCTCGTCGGGTCGCAGCGCTGCGCGCAGGCTGTCGGGCGTGCGGAAGATGTCGCCGGAGGGGCGAATCGCCTCGTGCGCCTCCTGCGCGCCTCGCGAGCGCGTGCGGTAGCGGCGCGGCTGGGCCGGCACGTAGGCGTCTCCGTAGAGGTCGCGCGCCTGCCTGCGGGCGGCGTTGATCGCCTGCTCCGAGAGGTTCACCGAGTCCGTGCGCATATAGGTGATGTAGCCGTTCTCGTAGAGGTTCTGCGCGGTGCGCATCGTCCGTTGCGCGGTGAAGCGCAGCTTGCGTCCCGCCTCCTGCTGCAGGCTCGAGGTGATAAACGGGGCCGGCGGCCGCTGCGTGTAGGGCCGCTCGTTGACCTCGACGACCGTGTACTCCGCCTCCGCGACCGCGGCCGCGACGGCGCCCGCGCGCCCCTCGTCGAGCTGCAGCACCGAGGCGCCCTCGCGAAGCTGCCCCGTCTCGGGGTCGAAGTCATTGCCCCTCGCGAGCCGCTGCCCGCCGAGCTCGGCGAGGCGCGCGCCGAAGGGCTCCGAGGGCGGAACCTCCTGCTCGCTGCGCACCACGGATCGCACGTCCCAGAACGACGCGTCGACGAAACGCATGCGTTCCCGCTCGCGCGCGACGATCAGGCGGATCGCCGCCGACTGGACGCGCCCCGCCGAAAGCCGCGGCTGGATCTTCCGCCACAGCACCGGCGAGACCTCGTAGCCGTAGAGGCGGTCGAGGACGCGGCGCGCCTCCTGCGCGGAAACCAGGTGCTCGTCGATCGCGCGCGGGTTGGCCAGCGCCTCCGCGATCGCACGCTCGGTGATCTCGTGGAAGACCATGCGGCGGACCGGCGCCTTCGGCTTCAGCACCTCGGCGAGGTGCCAGGCGATCGCCTCACCCTCGCGATCCTCGTCGGTGGCGAGGTAGAGCTCGCTCGCCTCGCGGGTGAGCTTGCGCAGCTTGCTGACCTGCTGCTTCTTGTCGGTCGGGATCTCGTAGCGCGGCTTGAAGCCGGCCTCGATGTCCACGGCGTCGTTCCCCTGCGGCAGATCGCGGATGTGCCCGATCGAGGATTCGACCACGTACTCGGGCCCGAGGAAGCCGGCGATCGTGCGCGCCTTGGCCGGCGACTCGACGATGACGAGGCGCGTGCCGCCGTTGCCGGGGGCGTCGGCTGCCTTGCGCCTGCGTCCGCGCGTCGCGCTGCTGCTCAAGGGGTTGTCTCCTGCTTCGGGGGAGCCGATGCAGCCTCGTATGCGGGGGCCGGTTCACGCACCCGGACGTACTGCATGCCGCCCAGATCGCGTACCTGACCCTTGAGTTCGAGCAATGCGAGCGTAGCCGACACCCGGGCTGCGGCCAAACCGCTGTCGCGCACGACCTCGTCGACGTGCCTCGGTTCGCGGGTGAGCACGTCCATCAGCGCCTGCTCGTCTTCGCTCGCCGGTGGCGCCGCGCGGCCGAAGTCCATCTGCGCGCCGATCATCGTCAGGTTCAGCGCCTCGAGGACGTGCTCGACGCTCGCGACCGGCGTCGCGCCGTCGCGGATCAGCGAGAGCGGCCCGCGCGATTGCGGGGCGAAGATCGAGCCCGGGACGGCGAAGACCTCGCGGTTCTGCTCGCCGGCGAAGCGCGCCGTGATCATCGCGCCGCTCTTCACGTCGCCCTCGACGACGAGCGTGCCGAGCGAGACGCCGGACATGATCCGGTTGCGGCGCGGGAAGAACTCGGCGCGCGGCCTGGTGCCCAGCGGGTAGTCGCTGATCAGCGCGCCCGCCTCGGCGATCTCGCTCGCCAGCCCGCGGTTCTCCGGCGGGTACACGGTATCGAGGCCGTTCGCCAGGACGGCGATCGTGCGCCCGCCGGCGTCGAGCGCCGCGCGGTGCGCGATCGTGTCGATGCCGCGCGCGAGCCCGGAGACGACCGTCACGCCGTTCGTCGCGAGGTCGCGCGCGAGCTCGCCGGCGGCTTGCCGCCCGTAGGCGGTCGCGCGCCGCGTGCCGACAAGCGCGAGCGCCCACTCGTCCTGCGGCGACAGCGTGCCGCGCACGTAGATCACCGGCGGCGGATCGGCGATCTCGCGCAGCCGGGCGGGGTAGGCGGAGTGGAAGCGCGGGATCGCGCGCACGCCGGCCTCGTTGAGGCGTTCCAGCTCATGCTGCGGGTCGATCTCCGGCCGCTGCGACGCCACGAGGTCCACCGTGGCGGAGTCCAGCCCCGGCCCCCCGGCCGCGGGGGCGGCGGGGCGCCGCCCCCACAAACCCCCCCCGGCAGGCCCCGCCACCACCCCCCCCGCCCCCCCCGGGGGGAGTAAAAAAAA
>VXOS01000035.1:10740-17583 GCA_009839925.1 Chloroflexota bacterium | reverse complement strand
TTTTTATATTCCCTCGCGTGCGGGGGGGGGGGGTGGCGCCCGCCGCGGCGCGGCCCGGGCGGCCGCGGGGGCGGCGCCCCGCCCCGCGGGGGGCGGGGGGGCGGCGTCGGCCTTCCAAGCATCCTCGAGCGACGGGAAGGCCCGCTCAAGCAGCCCGAAGCGCACGGAGCCGAGGCGGGAGATGCGGTGGAAGGCGACCCACCATTCCAGACCATTTGTTCTTACATCGTCCATGAGCACAGCCTACCAGCCGTTGGCAAGAGGGCAAGTGGCGGGGTGTTGTGTTGGTGGAGGCTCCGACCCCGTTAGGCCTCGCTGATCACCGCAAGGTCGGGGATGTCACTGAAGTCCCGACGGTTGTGCGTCACGACGGGGCACTGGAGCCACAGCGCCGTCGCCGCGATCCACGCATCTGCGGTATCGATCTCGCGTCCTACGCTGCGTCGGTGTGCCCGCAACTGAGCGAATTGCTCTGCCATCTGCAGATGGAATGGAGTCACTGCATAACGCCGCATCTCGCGACGGAGTTGCTCCAGACGCGGCTCGCCCCAGCCACGCTGATAGGCGCCCTGGAGCAATTCGGCGACGGTCTGAAACGAGAGCACCGCCACGTGCCCTTCGACATGCGCGCGATAGCGGTCGGCGAGTGGGTGCGTATTGAAGATGTATGAGAAGACGTCGGTGTCGACGAGGACCGGAGTAGACGCTGGCTGTACTACTGGAGGCTCCTGTCACCGAAGATCGCGTCGAGGAACGCCTCGACATCCTCTGGATCTTCGATGTCGGATGGGTCCGGGAAGGTGTAGGGAGCTACCCCTGACTGCCGGATAAGCTCTTCCGGAGTCGGCGGATGCCAGAATGAGTCGCCGGCAAGCGTCGGCTCAGCCGTCTCAGCTTCCAGGACCTGCACGTTGCGCCTGCTGCTCACCGGTCAAGCCTCCCGCTGCGAGTTGTCCGCGCAACCAGTCTACCGGACTGCCTGCGGGTGTGAACCGGCCTCCGACTACCCCGCCGCCGCCTCGTCCAGCGGTGGGTGGTGGGTGACGCGAACGCGGCGGATGCGACGGCCGTGCACGGACAGCACCTCGAGGTCCAGGCTGTGCTCCATGCTGCTCACGTGGTCCCCCGGCACCGCGAGGCGGCCCAGCAGCGAGAACACGAAGCCTCCGACCGTGTCGAAGTCCTCGTTGTGGATCTCGGCGCCGAACAGCTCGTTCAGGTCGTCGATCGCGAAGCGTGCGTCGACGATCGCCTCGTCCTCGGAGATCACCTCGATCTCGATCTCGTCGGTGTCGTACTCGTCGGCGATCTCGCCGACGATCTCCTCGAGCACGTCCTCGACGGTCACGAGGCCGGCGGTGCCGCCGTACTCGTCCACGACGACTGCGACGTGGGTCTGGTCGCGGCGCAAGTCGGCGAGCAGCTCGTCGGTGCGCTTGGTCTCCGGTACGAAGTAGGGCGGCCGCGCGAGCAGGCGCAGGTTGGGCGAGGAGACGCCGCTCTGCAGGCGAGCGAGCAGATCCTTGGCGTAGAGCACCCCGATGATGCGGTCGATGTTCTCCTCGTAGAGCGGGATGCGGCTGAACCCCGATGAGTTCACCACCTTCATCACGTCGCCGACCGAGGCTTCCGTGGAGACGGCGACGATATCGATTCGTGGCGACATAATCTCGCGCGCGGTCTGGCGCGACATCGCGAGGATGCCGCGCATCATGCGCCGCTCCTCCGTGAGCGCCCCGACCCCGTCGTTGGTCGGCGCCTCGAGGACGGCGAGCAGCTCGGCGGCGGGGTCGTCGGGGAGTTCGGTGCGGCGGCCGGCGAGGCGGAGCAGCCCGCGGGCGGGCGTACTCATCAACCAGGCGAACGGCGCGAGCAGGGACGCGAGGAAGGCGATCACGCGCGCCAGGCGGTAGCCGACGCCCTCGGGGCTGGCGAGGGCGATCGTGCGCGCGTTCTGGCGCAGCGCCGCGATCACGATGAGCGCGATCAGGCCGGCGGTTGCCGCTTCCAGCACGCCCAGTTCGTCGCCGATCAGCAGCAGCGCGATCCCGAGGCTGAGCGTGACGGTCGCCAGCGTCACACCCGCGCCGAGCGCGCTCAGGATCTGCTGGCGCTGCTTGATGTAGCTCTCGATGAGGCCCGCCACGCCGTTTTCGGCGCGGATGCGGGTGCGGCGGCGGGTGATCGCGGCCACCCCCGCCTCGGCGGCCGAGATCAGCACGAGCAGCACGCCCGCTGCGATCATCACCACCAGGGCCAGGACTGTCAGGGTATCCAAACCTGTACGGGCCACAGGGCGGCCCGCTACTGCTCCTCTCCCGCTTCGCCCGAGGGCTTCCGGATGCGCGCCGGCGCGCCGATCGCCGAGGCGCCCGGAGGCACGTCACGCGTGACCACCGAGCCGACTCCCGTGCGCGCGCCCGCACCGATACTGAGCGGCGCCACCAGCATCGAGTCGCTGCCGATGAACGCGCCGTCTCCGATCACGGTGCGATGCTTCTCCGCGCCATCGTAGTTCGCCGTGATGGTGCCCGCCCCGATGTTCACGTCCTCGCCCACGTCCGCGTCGCCGACGTAGGAGAAGTGTCCCACGCGACTGCCCGCGCCGATCCGCGAGGCCTTGACCTCGGCGTAGTTGCCGAGCCGCGCGCCGGCCTCGATCGTCGAGCCGGGGCGGATGTGGCAGTAGGGGCCGACCTGCACGTCGTCGGCGAGCGTGGCGCCCTCGATGGTGGAGCCGCCGATGATGCAGCGCTCGCCGAGGCGCGTGTCGCGCAGCACGGCGTTGGGCCCGATCCGGCAGTCACGCCCCACTGCCGTCGCGCCCAGCAGGTGCACGCCGGGCAGCAGCGTCGAGTCCTCGCCGACCTCGACGCCCGCGTCGATCCAGGTCGCCGAGGGGTCGACGATCGTCACGCCGCCTGCCATCAGCGCCTCGCGCACGCGGGCGCGCAGCGCCGCCTCGGCGGCGGCGAGCTGGGAGCGAGCGTTGACCTGCTGCGCCTCGCTCGCGTCGGCGAGCGGGCAGGCGAGCACGGCGCGCCCGGCCGCGATCGCCGCGCGCACCGCGTCGGGCAGGTAGACCTCGCCCCCGGCCGAGGGCGCGAGCGAGGCCAGCGCCGGCCACAGCCAGGCGGCCTCGGCGGCGTAAACGCCGACGTTGATCTCGCGGATCGCGCGGGTGGCCTCGTCGGCATCGCGCTCCTCGACGATCGCGGCTACGGAACCGCCGGAGCGCACGATACGTCCATATCCCGTGGGGTCTTCGACCTCGACGGTGAGGAGGCTGAGCGTGGCCCGCGCTTCCAGGTGCGCGTTGGCGAGGGCGGCGAGGCTGCCCGAGGTGAGCAGCGGCAGGTCGCCGTGCGCGATCAGCACGCGTCCCGCCTCCCCGGCCGCCTCGACGGCGGACAGGGCGGCGTCGGCGGTGCCGCGCGGCTCGCGTTGGACGGCGACGAGGGCGCCGGCCTCGCGGGCAGTTCGCGCGACCGCGTCGTCCGCGTCGGCGCTGACGACGACTACACGATCGCAGCCGGCGCCCGCGAGGGCGTCCAGCAGCAGGAGCAGCATCGGGCGGCCGGCGACCTCGTGCAGCGCCTTGGGGCGGCGCGAGCGCATGCGCACGCCCCGCCCGGCGGCGAGCACGACGGCGGTCCAGCCGCGCAGCGGCGCCGATCCGCCGGAACTCATGCGGAGTGGGATGAGGGAGGTTTGTCGCTGTCGGCGCTGGTTTCGATCGTGGTGCTCCACGGTCACGCGCCTGTCCCGCCTTGTGCGGGAGCGGCTGCGAAAATTGACCCGTCGCTCGCGCCCATTCTACACTCGCAAGCGGCCCTGTCTCTACCGGAGCGGCCCGATCGCTGGCCCGGAGACTGCGCCGCAGGGGCGTGGCAGTGATCGATCGGCAGTGACCTCAGCGTGATCGTCGAAGAGCTGCGCGCCGCGTTCCTCGCCTTCTTCGAGGCGCGCGTCCACCGCCGCATTCCGTCCGCCTCGCTCGTTCCCTACGGCGACCCCTCGCTGCTGTTCACCTCGGCGGGGATGGTGCAGTTCAAGCCCTACTTCCTCGGCCTCGAGACCCCGCCCGCGAGGCGTCTGACGTCCGTCCAGAAGTGCTTCCGCGCCACCGACATCGAGTCCGTCGGAGACGATTCGCACCTCACCTTCTTCGAGATGCTCGGCAACTTCTCGCTCGGCGACTACTTCAAGGCCGAGGCGATCGAGGCCGCCCTCGGCTTCCTCGTCGGCGTCCTGGAACTCGACTTCGAGCGGCTCTGGGTCACCGTCTACACCGACGACGACGAGGCGTTCGATCTGTGGCGCGGCCAGGGCGTCCCGGCCGAGCGGATCCTGCGCTACAGCGCCGAGCTGGGGAACTACTGGTACTCCGGCGACACCGGGCCGTGCGGCCCCTGCTCCGAGCTGCACTACTACTTCGGCGACGACCCGGCCTCGGAGCCGCTCCTGCCGGACGGGCAGATCGACCTCGAGTCGCCCAACTTCCTCGAGGTCTGGAACCTGGTCTTCATGGCCTTCGACCGCGCGGCCGACGGCTCGCTGACGCCGCTGCCCTCGCAGAACATCGACACCGGGGCGGGGCTGGAGCGGCTCGCCTGGGTGCTGCAGGAGGTCGGCTCCGTCTACGAGACCGACCAGCTGCGCGTGATCCTCGCGAGCGCCGAGGCCGCCGCCGGAGTCGCCTACGACCCGGTCGGTGCGCCAGATCAGGCGCGCGCGCTGCGCGCCATCACCGAGCACGCCCGCGCCGCAGCCTTCCTGATCCACGACGGCGTGCTGCCCGGCAACGAGGGCCGCGGCTACGTGCTGCGTCGCGTGCTGCGCCGCGCGATCTACTTCGGCTACACGATCGGACTGCGCGAACCGTTCATCGAGGGCGTGATCGAGGCCGCGATCGGCGCCTCGCAGGATGCGCACCCCGGGCTTGCGGAGCAGCGCGCGTTCATCGTGCGCGTCGCCGGCGACGAGGAGCGCCGCTTCCAGGCGGCGCTGTCGCGCGGCATCGAGCTGCTCGAGGGCGTGATCGAGCGCGAGGGCGCGGCGCGGCGCATCCCCGGCCGCGACATGTTCACCCTCTACGACACCCACGGCCTGCCGCCCGAGCTGACCCGCGAGCTGGCCTCCGCCCGTGGCTACGCCGTCGACGAGGAAGGCTTCGAGGCGGAGATGGCCGCACAGCGCGAACGCTCACGCGGCGAGACCGGCTTCAGCGACTTCGGCGGCGACGAGACGGAACGCTTCGCCGCGCTCGGCCTCGACAGCGCCTTCGTCGGCTATGAGGCGCTCGCGGCGCAGTCGACCGTCGCGGCGCTGTTCGCGGATGGCGAGCGCGTCGAACGCCTCGAGGCGGGCGCCGGCGGCGACGTGGTGCTCGGCGCGACGGCGTTCTACGCGGAGGCCGGCGGGCAGGTCGGCGATCGCGGCGAGATCATCACCGCAGCCGGTCGTTTCCGCGTCGACGACACGCAGCCGCTCGGCGGCCTGCACGTGCACCGCGGCGAGGTCGTCCAGGGCGTCCTCGCGGAGGGTGAAGCGGCCGAGGCGCGGGTCGATCCCGCCTGGCGCGCCGGGAGCCGCCGCAATCACACCGCCACGCACCTGCTGCACGCGGCGCTGCGCGAGGTACTCGGGCAGCACGTGCGGCAGGCCGGATCGCTCGTCGCGCCGGACCACCTGCGCTTCGACTACACGCACCCGCAGGCGCCGTCCGCCGCGGAGCTGCGCGAGGCGCAGCGGCTGGTCAACGCGAGGATCCGCGACGACATCGCGCAGGAGACGTTCATCCTCCCCTACGAGGAGGCGATCGATCGCGGCGCGATCGCGTTCTTCGAGGACCGCTACACCGCCGAGGTGCGCATGGTCGAGTACTGCGAGGCGCGCGGGGCCTCGGGCGGCGCCGAGCACAGGCACACGCCCGCCTGCTTCAGCCGCGAGCTCTGCGGCGGCACGCACCTGCACTCGACGGGTGGCGTCGGGAACTTCGTGATCACCGGCGACTCCTCGATCGGCGCGGGCCTGCGCCGCATCGAGGCGCTGACCGGTCCAGAGGCGGAGCGCTACATCGAGGAGCGACTGGACCTGGTGGATGACCTCTCGCAGCGCTTCAAGGCGCCACCCGCCGAGATCGCGGGCCGCATCGACGCCCTCGAGGAGCAGCTCGCGGAGGAGCGCCGCCGCGCCCGTGTGCAGTCCGCCGACCGCGCCGCCGGGCTCGCCGAGGAGCTGGCGGACCAGGCGGAGCAACTGGACGGAGTCCGGTTGCTCGTCGCCGTCGTCGAGGCGGACTCGGCCGACGCGCTGCGCGGCATGGCCGATCGCCTGCGCGAGCGCATGGACAGCGCCTTCGTCACGCTGGGGGCGGTCATCAACGAGCGCCCGCAGTTGCTCGCACTCGCGACCGACGACGTGGTCGAGCGCGGGCTTCGCGCCGACGAGGTCGTGAAGGCCGCCGCTGCGGTCGTGGGCGGCGGGGGCGGCGGCAGACCCGGACTCGCGCAGGCCGGCGGACGCGACGCGAGCCGCCTCGACGAAGCCCTCGAGGCCGCTCGGCTGCTGGCGCGCGAGCGCCTGGGCGAGGCGTAGCACGGTGTCCGGGGAGCAGCCCCGCCCGATCATGGAGCAGGCGAAGGACGCCCTGCTGCGCGTCCGGGACGGCCTGCTGCGCGCCTGGGACGAACTGACGGCGGCCCTCGAGGATCTCGCCGGCCGCGTCGGGGCGCAGCGCCGCCGCGCGGCGGGCCGCCGCGGGGGCCCCCCCGCGGGGGCGTATACACCACAGACGCGGCCGCCCCACCGGGGGGGTGGGGGGGGGGGGGGTGGGGGGGT
>VXOS01000035.1:6052-10730 GCA_009839925.1 Chloroflexota bacterium | reverse complement strand
GCGGTCCGCGCCCCGCGGCCGGCGCGGACCGCGCCTTCCCGGCGCGGCCACCGTCGTCGCCGAACGTGACGACGACGCCCGCGCAATCATCGGCCGCATCGATGCGGCGAGCGAGGTCGAGCTGCTGCTCGTCGTGCCGCGCCGCAGCTACGCGCTGCGCAACGCGGTGGAGTGGCTGCGCATCGCGGCCTACGTGCACCAGCGCGGGATCCAGGTGCGGGTGCTCGCGAGCCGGGGGGACGTCAGGCAGCACGCCGCGGACGCCGGCTTGCCCGCCGCGCGCACGGTCCGGGGCTTGCGCCCGCGGCGCGCGCTGCGCATCCCCTTCGGCAGCCGCGAGTTCCTGCTCCGCGCCCCGTCGGTCGGTCCGTTCGTGCGAGCGGCGCTGCTGGCGGGCACGGTCTTCCTGATCGGCCTCGCCGCGTGCACCTACATCCCGTCCGCCTCGATCCTGATCTCGCCGCCGGCGGAGACGCTGTCGGTGACGACCCGCGTGCGGCTGAGTCCGCTTGGAGAGACCGACCTGGGCCTCGGCGTGATCGCCGTCGATTCCGTGCAGGTGGAAGTGACCTTCGTGGTTTCGGCCGCCTCGACCGGGCTCGCGACCGTGGGCGACAAGCACGCGCGCGCCGGGCTCACCTTCACGAATGGCGGCGATGCGGCCCTCGTGTTGCCGATCGGCACACCGGTTGAGTCCGTCGACGGGGTGAAGTTCACCACCGATCGAGCAGTCTCGATCCCTCCGGGCTCCAGCTCGGTCGTCGGTGCGACCGCGATCGAGCCGGGGACAGCCGGCAACGTCCCCGCGGACAGCCTCACGCAGCTCATTGGGTTTCCCCCGACACTCACCGTCACGAACATCGCCGCCGGGGGCGGTACGGACATCGAGGTATCCGTCGTCAGCCCGGACGATGTGATCACCGTCGGCAACCTCGCCGACGCCGCGCTGCGGCGCGCGGGCGAGCGCGAGTTGCTGCGCTCCATCACGGACGGGACGGTCTTCACCGAGACGATCACCGCCGTGGTCCTTGGCCAGACCCCGCTGGACGAGGTCGGGGACGCAACCGATGTCTTCTCGATGGAGTACAGCGCCGTCGCCAACGCGTTCGTGCTGACCGACGAGGACGCGCAGCGCATCGCGCAGGACCTGCTCCAGAGCAGGCTGCCCGACGGCATGGCGCTGTTGCCCGAGACCGCCAAGGCGACGATCGATCAGGTGCATTCCTTCGACGGCAGCCGCCTCACGCTGGACCTGACCGCGACCGGCCGGGGCAGCCCGCTGTTTGATCCCGCCTCGCTGCACGGCCAGCTCACGAACGTCTCGCCCGCCGTCGCCGCCGAGCGGCTGCGCGAGGAGCTGGGGCTCGCGCGCGACCCGCACATCACCGTGCATCCGGGATGGATTCCGGGCCTGCGCATGCCTCGCCGCTCCGATCGCATCTCGATCACGCTCGTCAGCCCGGAAGCGCTCGCCGCCGCGATCGCCGGCGATCCGCCGGAGAGCGAGCAGGACGGGGACGAGGACAGCGAGGACGCGGAGAGCGCGAACGCCGATGAGGGCTCCTGATGAGGCGCGGGCCATGAGGTGGCTGGGCATCGACCCGGGAGCGGTGCGGATCGGCATCGCCGCGTGCGACCCCGACGAGCGCATCGCCGTGCCGATCGAGGTCGTCCCCGCCGCGGCCGCCTTCCCGGCGATTCGCAGCATCGCGAAGCGCGAGGAGGTCGGCGGCATCGTCGTCGGCCTGCCCCGCCTGCTCGGTGGCGAGGAGGGGGCGGCGGCCGCCGCCGCGCGGCTGCTCGGCGAGCGGCTGCGGCGTCGCCTCGATCTTCCGGTCGAGTACGAGGACGAACGCCTGACCTCGGTCGCCGCCGAGCGGTCGGCGTCCCGAAACCGGGCGAGCGACGATCTCGCCGCCGCGCTGCTGCTGCAGCAGTTCATCGATCGACGGCGGCGCCTGCGCGAGGGCGCACGGATGGACGACGCCGGTGATCCGTAGATTCGACCCGATCCTGATAGTGAGCGTGTTGTCGCTGATCTGGGTTGCCCTCGTGATCTCCGTGCTTGCCGCCACCTTGACCGACACGCAGTCGCGGACGGTCGACGCCATGGCCGCGAGCGTGCCGCCGCCACCGGACTCGGCGGACGCCCGGCCCGGCGAGGCGGAACCGATCACCTTGACCGTGGAGCCCGGCGACGGCGTCGACGCGATCGCCGCCCGGCTCGTCCGGAGCGGCGTCCTCCACAGCGAGGAACGCTTCCGCACGCTGGTGCAGCTGATCGGCGTCGGCGCCGAGCTGCGAGCCGACATCTACAGCTTCGCGCCGAACACCCCGGCAGCCGAGATCATCCGGCAGCTACGCGAGGGCGTTCCGAGGGAGCGCTTCTTCGTCGTGCACGAGGGAATGCGGATCGAGGAGATCGGCCAGGCGGTCGTCGCCCTCGATCTGGCGACGCAGGAAGAGTGGGATCTCGCGGTCACCATGCGGCGCACGGAGCCGATCCTCCGTGACCGCCCGTTCGGCGCCACGCTCAACGGCTACCTCTTCCCGGCGACCTATCCGATCGACGGGGAGACGACGGCGGAGAGCCTCGTCGTGGCGATGCTCGAGGCCCTCGACGAGGCGCTGGACCAGGTGCTGCGGGGCCGCATCGCGCTCTCGCAGTTCACGCTGCACGAGGTGCTTACGCTCGCCTCGATCGTCGAGCGCGAAACGCTGCTGCGGGCGGAGATGCCGATCGTCGCCTCGGTCTACCTCAACCGCCTCGAGGCGGGCGTCAGTCTCTACGCCGACCCGACCGTGCAGTACGCGATCACCACGACGAGCAGCGGTGAGCCGCGCGACGGCTGGTGGAAGGTCGGCCTGACCCTCGACGATCTCGCCTTCCAGTCGCCGTACAACACCTACCTCGTGGCGGGTCTGCCCCCCGGGCCGATCGCCAGCCCCGGGCTCGCCGCGATCGAGGCGGTGCTGAGCCCGGCGGACACGGACTACTTCTACTTCGTGGCGCGCGGCGACGGCTCGCACGCCTTCGCCGAGACGCTGGCCGAGCACAACGAGAACGTCGCCGAGTACGTCGGGCAGTGATGTCGCCGCCGCTGCGCGGCGAGGACGTATGATCGAGGCATGAGCGAGCCCGCGCACCGCCATGTGCTCCCCGCCGACATGATCTCCGTGGAGGAGGCGCGCGCGCGCATCCTCGCGCACTTCGCACCCCTCGAAGCGGTCCCCGCGCCGCTGCTCGAGACGCTCGGACAGGTGCTGGCGGAGGACGTGCGCGGCGGCTTCGACATCCCGCCGCTCGCGAACACCTCGATGGACGGCTACGCCGTGCGCGCCGCGGACACCACGGGCGCCGCGCTTGCCAGCCCGCGGCGGCTGCGTGTGACCGGCTATCTCGCGGCCGGCTCCGTCTACGACGGCTCGGTCGGCCCCGGCGAGGCCGTGCGCATCATGACCGGCGCGCCGCTCCCGGACGGCGCCGACGCGATCGTCCCCTTCGAGGAGACGGACGAAGAGGAGCAGTCCACCCGCTGGGAGGACGACCCGCGCCCCGACGTCCGCATCGATGTCGCAGCCGCGCCCGGCGCGAACGTGCGGCCGGCCGGCGAGGACGTGCGCGCGGGAGAGCTGGTGCTGCCGGCCGGGACGATCCTCGGGCCGGGGCAGATCGGCGTACTGGCCTCGCTCGGTCTCGAGCAGGTCACGGTGATTCGCCGCCCGCGCGTCGCCGTCCTCTCGACCGGCGACGAGCTGCTGCGGCCGGGCGAGCCGCTGCGGCCCGGCGCGATCTACGACTCCAACGGCTTCTCGCTCGCCTCGATGGTGCGCGAGCTGGGCGCCGAGCCGCTCGTGCTGGACATCGCCGGCGACAGCGTCGAGGCGCTGACCGCGCGCGTCCGCGAGGGCGTCGCCGACGCGGACCTGCTGGTGACCTCCGCCGGCGTTTCGCGCGGCGACTTCGACGTGGTCAAGGAGGTGCTCGCCCGCGAGGGCGAGGTCGGCTTCTGGACGGTGCGGATGCGGCCCGGCAAGCCGCTCGCCTTCGGGACGTTCAGCGCGGGCGAAGGTGAGCGGGTCGTGCCGCACCTCGGCCTGCCGGGCAACCCGGTCTCCGCGATGATGACCTTCGAGCTGTTCGGCCGGCCGGCCGTGTTCACGATGCTCGGCAAGCCGCAGGCCTGGGAGCGCCCTCGCGTGCGCGCGGTCGCCGGGGAGCGCATCGCGCGGCCGGACGAGCGCCGCTTCTACGCACGCGCCATTGTCGAGCGCCGCGACGGCCGCTACCACGCACGGCTGACCGGGCCGCAGGGCTCCGGCGTGCTCACCTCGTTCGCTCTGGCCAACGGCATTGCCGTCGTGCCGGAGGACGCGCCCGCGGTGGAGCCGGGCGACGAGGTCGAAGTGTTGCTCATCGACCGCGTCACGGAGCCCGAGTCGTAGCCATGACCTCCGCCGCCACACCTGGCGGCAGCGCCGGGCCGCCTGTGTTGCGCGTCGTCGGGCCGCAGATCCCGGCGCGCAACCTGCTCGTCATCGCCCTCGTCGAGGCGCTGCGCGCGCGCGGCCTGCGCACCGCCACCGCCGAACTGCTTGCCGACGGCCGCGCGACGGTGACACTCCCGAGCGGCGGCCGCGTCACACCGGCTCCCGGCGGCGCACCCCTCGACAGCGC
>VXOS01000035.1:0-6042 GCA_009839925.1 Chloroflexota bacterium | reverse complement strand
GGCGGGGTCCCCCCCCTCCCCCTACTACCTTTTGGCGCTGGGCCCGGCGGGGGGCACCCCCCGGGGGGGGCCCCCCCTCCCCCCGGCCCGCGGGGCCCCCCCCCCCCCCCCCCCCCCCCGGCTCGCCGCCTTCGTCGCCTCGCTCGACCCACGCGCCGACCTCGTCATCGCCGAGGACTACGAGCAGCCGGGCGTCCCGGCGGTCGAGTTGACCACCGCCGCTGCAAGTACGGGGGAGGCAGCCGCGCCCGGCGATCTGCTCGCCTCGGTTGAGGCGGAACGCCTCGAGCGCGACTTCACCGCGCGCGGCGCCGAGGCAGTCGCGGAGCTGGCGGAACGCGTTGAGGCGCGGCTGCTGCGTGGGGAGTCGGCGCCGGAGGGCGGTGGGCTGCTGGCGAGGCTGCGGGGGCGGTTGCGGGGCCGCTAGGAGAACCCGCGCCGAGGAGGCGAAGCGGCTTGGCAAGATTTGCCACGCAGGCTAACCTTGCAGCATGAGCACGATGAACATCTCGCTGCCCGAGGGTCTCAAGGGCTTTGTGAACCAGCAGGTCAGATCCCGAGGCTTCAGCTCGTCGAGCGAGTACGTCCGCGAACTGATCCGCAGGGATCAGGATCGCCAGGCCCTGCGCGGTCTGCTCCTCGAGGGCGCGGCGTCGCCGCCGGCGGTCACCGCCGACGCGGAGTACTTCGACCAGCTGCGCCAGCGGGTTCGCGAAGCCCGCCAGGGGTGACCGGCAAACCTGTCGTACTTCGGCAGCAGGCGCAGCGCGATGTCGCCGAGGCCGTCGAGCACTATCTTGCCGAGGCGCCGGCGGCAATTGCGGCGGCCTTCATCGACGCGCTGGAGGACGCCTTCCGGCGGGTGGGTGAGCACCCTGCAAGCGGCTCGCCGCGCTACGGCGTCGAGCTGGATCTTCCCGGCCTTCGCTCATGGATCGTGACGGGGTTTCCGCACCTGATCTTCTACGTCGAACGGGAAGCGGACATCGACGTGTGGAGGGTGCTGCACGCGGCGCGGGACGTTCCCGCGTGGCTGCGGGAGCCGCCTGGCGACTGATGACGGGGCTCTCGGGCCGCCCGCGCTAGATCACCGCCTCGAAGCCGTTGAACTCGCCGGTGGCCTCTTCCCAGCGGTACTCCACGTCGTGCACGACGGCCATGCGCGGGCCCTCGCGCAGGCGCTCGATGAAGCGGCGCAGCGTCGGCTCGTCCGCCTCGGCCTGGACCTCGACGCTGCGGCCGTCGGGCAGGTTGCGGGCGTAGCCGTCGACGTGCAGGCGTCCCGCCTCGTCGGCGCAGAAGGCGCGGTAGCCGACGCCCTGGACGCGCCCGACCGCCTTCGCGACGAGGCGGCGAGGACGGCGCGGGTCGGCGAGGACGCCGCTCTCCTCGGCACCGTTGCCCAGCGCCATGTGGTCCGGCCTATCCGGCCGTGAGCGTGCGCACCACCTCGCGCACGATCTCCCCGGGCACGTCGCCATGGACGATCGGACGCCCGATCTCCTCCAGCAGCACGAAGCGCAGCCGCCCGGCCTCGACCTTCTTGTCGAGGAGCATCGTCTCCATCACCGCCTCGGCGTTCACGCCCGGCGCGGCGAGCGGCAGGCCGAGCGTGCGCAGCACGTCCGCCTGGCGGGCGACGACCTCGTTGTCGAGGATGCCCATGCGCTCGGCGATGCGGGCCGCGCCCATCATGCCGACGGAGACCGCCTCGCCGTGGAGGTAGTCCTCGTAGCCGGTCACGGCCTCGATCGCGTGGCCGATGGTGTGTCCGTAGTTGAGGATCGCGCGCAGTCCGCGCTCCTTCGGGTCGGCGGAGACGATCAGCGCCTTGAGCCGCGAGGAGCGCGCGATCACGTGCGTCAGCAGCTCCTGGTCCGGCGCCGGACCGCCGAGGTCGCCCGCGTGCCGCTCGATCTCGCCGAGCAGCAGGGGGTCGAGGATCAGCGCGTGCTTCACCACCTCGGCGAGACCCTCGGTGAAGGCGCGGCGCGGCAGCGTGCGCAGCAGGTCGATGTCGGACAGCACCGCGCGCGGCTGGTGGAAGGCGCCGACGAGGTTCTTGCCGTCGATCAGATCGACGGCGACCTTGCCGCCGATCGCGGCGTCGTTCATCGCGAGCACCGAGGTCGGCACCTGCACGAACGGCATCCCGCGCAGGTAGGTCGCCGCGACGTAGCCGGCGAGGTCGCCGATCACCCCGCCGCCGAAGGCGAGCACCGTGTCGCGGCGCTCGGCGCGCGACCGCGCGAGCCAGCCGTAGATCTCCTCGGCGGCGCGCAGGCTCTTCGAGGTCTCGCCCGGCGGGACGACGTAGGAGGCGCCGCGGAAGCCGCCGCTGTCGAGCGCGTCGACGAGCAGCTCGCCGTGCGCCTCCATCACCGACTCGTCGGCGATCACGAACACGGAGCCCTCGAGGCCGAGCAGGCGCAGCCGTTCCGGCAGCCGCATCAGCTCACCGGCCCCGACCCAGATCGGGTAGCGATCGCCGCCGGTGTCGACGATCGCGGCCGGGCCGGCGACGGGCTGGGGGCTGCCGAGCCGCTCAAGGCGGCGCGCGCCGCCGGCGGGCACGTCCGCCCCACCCGACCAGGCCTGCAGGATGCGATCCGCCACGTCCTCCGGCGTCAGGCCCTGCGCCGGCGTCCAGAGGTCGGCCTGGCTGTAGTGGATGCGCCGCTCGTCGCTCAACTGCTGCAAGCGGCCCTCGAGATCCTCGCCGAGCAGCGGGCGCTCCGTGGAGTCGGGCGCCTCGCGCAGGCGGCGCGCGATCTCCGCGGGCGCGGCGTCGAGCCAGCAGATCAGCCCGCGCTCCCCGAGGGCGCGCCGCGATCGCGGGCTGAGGAAGGCGCCCCCGCCGAGCGAGATCACCGCCGGCGTGCGCCGCGCGGCCTCGGCCACCACGCGCTCCTCGATCTTGCGGAAGTCCGGCTCGCCGCGCGTCGTGATCAGCTCCGCCGGCGAGCGCCCCTCCAGCTCGGTGACCAGGTCGTCGGTGTCGATCAGCGGCCAGCCGAGGCGCTCGGCGAGGATCGCGCCCACCGAGGACTTGCCGACGCCGCTGAGGCCGATCAGCACGATCTGTTGCATCGGGGCGTCGGCCCGCCCGTTGTCGCTCATGCGTCCGGCTCGCGCGGGCCGACCGTCGCCTGGAAGGCCTCATGGTTGCGCAGGAACTCGTCGATGTGGTCGCCTCCGAACTTCTCGAGGGCGGCGTCGGCGAGCGTCACCAGCACCATCGCCTCGCCGATCACGCCGGCCGCCGGCACCACGCAGGTGTCGGCTCGTTCGAAGAAGGCCTGGGCCTCCTCGCCGGTCAGCAGGTCGGCCGTCGGGAGGCGGCGGGCGAGGGTGGCGATCGGCTTGAGCGCGCCGCGCACGATCAGCTCCTCGCCGTTGGTCATGCCCGCCTCGAGGCCGCCGGCGCGGTTGGTGCGCCGCTCCCACGGCCGCTCGCTCCACTGCGAGGCGGGCAGCAGCTGGTCATGCACCTCGGAGCCGGGCTTGCGCGTGTTGTCGAAGGCGGGGCCGATCTCGACGCCCTTGACGGCGTTGATCGCGAGGATCGCCTGCGCGATTCGCCCGTCCAGCCGCCGGTCCCACTGCACGTGCGCCCCGAGGCCGAACGGCAGCCCGCCGGCTCGCACCTCGAAGATGCCGCCGAGGCTGTCGAGCGCCTCCTTCGCCGCGTCGATCGCCGCGATCATGCGCGGCTCCGCCTCGCGGTCGGCGACTCGCACTGGCGAGGCCTCGACGGCCTCCCAGTCGATCGCGCCCTCCGGCGGGGCCGCCTCGACGTCGCCGATCGCGATCGTGTGCGAGTGCACCGCGACGCCGATCTCGGCGAGCAGCGCGCGCGCGATCGCCCCGGCGGCGACGCGCATCGCCGTCTCTCTCGCGCTCGAGCGCTCGAGGATCTGGCGCACGTCGTCCAGCTGGTACTTCTGCGTGCCGGCGAGGTCGGCGTGGCCGGGCCGCAGCAGCGTGACGCGCTCGACCTCCTCGTCGACCTCCTCGGTGGCCATGCGCACGCGCCAGTTGGCGTTGTCGTGGTCCTTGTTGCGCAGCCACAGCGCGATCGGCGATCCGATCGTGCGGCCGTGGCGCACGCCCGAGGTGATGTCGGCGCGGTCGGTCTCGATCTGCTGGCGCTTGCCGCGACCGTAGCCGCGCTGCCTGCGCCCCAGGTCGACGGCGATCATGTCCTCGTCGATGCGCAGTCCGGCGGGGACGCCCTCGATGATCACGGTCAGCGCCTTGCCGTGCGACTCGCCCGCGGTGAGGAAGCGGAAGCGGCTCACGATGCGCCCTCCGCTCCGGCGGGCGCACCCGCCGCCTGTGCGTCCTCCTCCGGCGCGATCAGCGCGCCCTCCTCGGGGTCGAGCGGCGCGTCGGGCTGGCGCTCGCGCGTGTGCCAGGTGGCGAGGATCTCCTCGAAGCCCAGCTCGTCCCAGTAGGTGTCCGAGCCTTCCTCGCGCGTCAGCTGCGTGGTGAGCAGGCAGACGGACTCCGTAGCGCCCTCGGGGCCGCGGTACTCGGTGTAGACGTCGACCTGCACGGCGTCGAAGCGGATCAGCGGGATCTCGTAGAGCAGGCGCTCGGCCATCATCACGGCGGAGCGGCGCGCGACGTGGATCGCGCCGCCGACCTCGTCGCGCACCCCGTCGACGACGCGGATGTCGGGGTCGGCGAGCAGCGAGACGCGGCAGCGCGTGGAGTCGGCGGCGACGATCCCGGCCGATTGCAGCGCGCGCCAGTCCGAGGGAATCACGTCGCGGTCGGGGCGCATTCGCCGCCAGGTGTCGAGCGCCTCGATCAGCGCGGCGCGCATCGCCGTCTCGTCGCCCTCCGCGATCGCGCGCCGCCAGTAGCGGTGGCCGAAGAAGGACTGGACGATCACCCAGCCCAGCGTGCCGCCGATCACGACCGTCAGGATGATCCCGATCTCGATCACGACTTCGACTCCCGGGCGACGCCCTGCCGGGCTGCCAGTGCGGCGCGGGCGGCCTCGAACATCACCTCGAGCGGGGGCTCGAGGCCGGTCCAGAGGCGGAACGACTCTGCGCCCTGGTGGACCAGCATGCCCAACCCGCCGATCGGCCGGGCGCCCGCGGCTCCGGCGGCGTGCAGGAACGGCGTGCGCTCGGGTGTGTAGACCAGATCGAAGGCGGCCTGCCCCGGCGAGAAGCAATCCGCCGGCAGGGGCGTCGCCGCCTCGTCCGGCCCGTGGCGCATCCCCAGCGAGGTCGAGTGTATCACCAGCGCCGCCCGCTCCAGCGCCGCGCGCAGCGGCCCCGCGGCCACGTCCAGCGGGCAGACGCGCAGCTCGAGGGGCGGCGCGTCGCCCTCCTCGGCGACCTCGTGCAGCGCCTCGGCGCGCTCCGGCGTGCGGTTGGCGACGGTGAGCGAGCGCGCGCCGCCGTTGCGCAGCGCCGCGACGACCGCGCGGGCCGCCCCGCCCGCGCCGATCAGCACTACCTCGACGCCCTCGAGGGCGACCGAGGCGTCGGCGAGCGCGCGCTGCACCCCGGCGACATCGGTGTTGGTGGCGTGCAGCACGCCGTCCTCGCGGCGGACGAGCGTGTTGGCCGCGCCGATGCGGCGCGCCACGGCGTCGGCGGAGTCGGCGAGGCGCAGCGCCTCGAGCTTGTGGGGCACGGTGACGTTCGCGCCGAGCAGGGCAGGGTCGCGCAGCCGCTCGAGGGCGTCCGGCACGTCCCCGGGGGGCGTGTCCCAGGCCTCGTAGCGCGCCTCGACGCCGAGCGCGTCGAGGGCGGCCTGCTGGAAGGCCGGCGAGATCGAGTGGGCGACCGGATGCCCGAGCAGCGCGATGGTCTGCGTCATGCCTCAAGCGTCGGCCAGCCGGCGCTCACGCGCCAGCGGGAGATGGTGAGGGTGAGGGGGATCCGGCCAGCAGCTCCCCTCCGGCCCCCTCTCCCCGGGGCGAGGGCGGGGGTGAGGGGGAGGACTCCCGCGCGCCCTGAGAGCCCCGAGGGGGCTCCGCGCAGCGGCTCCCTCCGATCCCCTCTCCCCTGGCGGGAG
>VXOS01000173.1 GCA_009839925.1 Chloroflexota bacterium | reverse complement strand
GGGGGCGGGCGGGGGGGGGGGGGGCGGCGGGGCCGGGGCCCGCCCCGGGGGGGGGGGGCGGCCCCCGCCGCAACCACACCCCCCCCCCCCGCCCCGCGGGGGGCTGTCCCCCCCCGCCCGCGGTAGAGTCGATCCATGCGCCGCCTCCAGACACCCGCCCTGCTCGCACTCATCGTCGCGGCGCTCGTCGTGCTGACGGGGCTCGGCACCTGGCAGCTCGCGAGGAACGAGTGGAAGCAAGGGCTCGTCGAGGACCGTGACGCGGCGATCGCCGCGGCCCCGCTCGCCGCCGCCGAGGCGGCAACACTCGACGGCGAGGCGATCGAGTACCGGCGCGTCGCCCTCGAGGGCGAGTGGGACTACGGGAGCGCGCAGATCGTCGCCAACCGCACGCGCTTCGGCCTGCGCGGCGAGGATGTCTACGTGCCCCTGCGCACGGGCGATGGGAGTCCCGCGCTGCTCGTGCGCCGCGGCTGGTACCCCGCCGACGAACGCGACCGCGTGCTTGCGAGCCTTAAGGCGGGAGCGCCTTCGGAGGGCCTCGCGCTGCGCGCGAGCAGCACCGACTCGCGGCGCAACGAGGATGGCGCCTGGACGCGCTTCAGCCTCGATTCGATCGCGGCGGCGCTGCCCTACCCCGTCGCGCCGTTGTACGTGATCGCCGGGGAGCGGGTAGAGCAGCCGCCGCGGCAGGTGCCGGACGAGCTGCCGGTGACGGGCTACGCGGGCTACCGCAACACCACGCCGCACATCGAGTACGCTCTGACCTGGTACGGCCTCGCGGTCGTGCTCGCGATCACCGTCGCAGTGCGGATCCGGCAGCAGCGCCGGGGCCGCGAGGCCGGGCCAGCCGGCGGAGGGAGCACCAGCGATGCCCCGCCTGCTTGACCTGCTGCGCCTGCGCGGCCCCGCCATCGACCCCGCCTGCGGCATGGAGGTGGACCGGGCCGACCCGCCCGGCGGCAGCACCATCCACGACGGCGAGACCTACTACTTCTGCGCCCGCGGCTGCCGCCTCTCCTTCGAGGAGGACCCCGCCCCCTACCTCTCCGGCGAGAAGCGCGAGGAGATGTAGCCGCCCTCGCGCGGGGCCCGTCCGCTGGGACCATCAGCGCGGGGCCGTATACTTGTGCGGCCGAACGGCCGCGAGGCCCACCTCACGTGAAAGGCGGAGATGAACCCCGACGACTCCCCGATCGCGCGCGACGTCCTCAGCCAGGACGAGGCCATCGCCCGCGCGCGACTCGTCTCCGACATCAGCTACGAGATCCACCTCGATCTCACGGCGGGCGCATCCACGTACCGAGGCGACGTGACCGTTCACTTCGCTTATGTCGCCTCGGACAGCGCCGACGACGGCGTCTTCCTCGACCACCGCGGCGGCGGCATCGAGCGCCTCGAGGTCAACGGCGAGGAGCTCGAGCCACCGTCCGGCGAGTACCGCATTCCGCTGCCCGCCTCGGCGCTGCGGGCGAGCAACGTCGTGCGCGTCACGTACGAGCACGAGTACGACCACACCGGCGACGGCTTCCACCAGTTCGTCGACCCCGAGGACGGCGGCGAGTACCTCTACAGCAACTTCGAGCCCTACAACGCTCACCGGCTCTTCCCCTGCTTCGACCAGCCCGACCTGAAGGCGCGCTACGACCTGACGGTCGAGGCGCCCTCGGAGTGGGAGCTGATCGCGAACGGCCCGGAGCTCGGGCGCGAGGAGCTGGAGGATGGGCGGCTGCGGCGCCGCTACGCCCCGGGAGAGCGCTTCAGCACCTACCTCTTCGCCCTGATCGCGGGGCCGTACCACGTCGTCCGCGACGAGCATCGGGGGATCCCGCTCGGCTTCTACTGCCGCCGCTCGCTCGTCCGCCACCTCGACGAGGACGAGCTGTTCGAGGTGACGAAACAGGGCCTCGACTTCTTCGGCGAGTTCTTCGATTACGCCTACCCATTCGGCAAGTACGACCAGATCTTCGTGCCGGAGTTCAATTTCGGGGCGATGGAGAACATCGGCGCGGTCACGCACTCCGAGCGGATGGTCTTTCGCGACCCGCCCACCGAGAACCAGCGGCTCGGCCGCGCCGAGGTGCTGCTGCACGAGATGGCGCACATGTGGTTCGGCAACCTCGTGACCATGCGCTGGTGGAACGACCTCTGGCTCAACGAGAGCTTCGCGACCTACATGGCCTACCTCGCGCTGGTCGAGGCGACGCGCTTCGGCACGGCCTGGCAGGCGTTCAACTCCGGGATGAAGGCCTGGGCCTACCGCCAGGACCAGCTCGTCACCACCCACCCGATCGCCGGGCAGGTGCGCGACACGGATGAGACTTTCCTCAACTTCGACGGCATCACCTACGGCAAGGGCGCCGCCGTCCTCAAGCAGCTCGTCGCCGCGGTCGGCATGGACGGGTTCCGCGAAGGCATGCGCATCTACTTCCGCCGCCACGCCTTCGGCAACACCACGCTCGCCGAGTTCCTCGACGCGATCGGCGAGGGCGCCGGGCGCGACCTGCATGGCTGGGCAGCGCTCTGGCTGGAGACGGCCTCGCTCAACACGCTCGCCGCCAGCTGGGAGGTCGAGGACGGCCGCCTCGCCAGTCTCTCGATCGCCCAGACCGCGCCCGAGGACTACCCGACCCTGCGCCCGCACCAGCTCGACCTCGCCCTCGTGGGCGCGGGTGACGACGGCGGGGGGGGGGCCGCCCCCGCCCCCCGGCCGGGCGCCCGCCGGGGGGGCGCGCGCCGGGCGGCGGGGGCGCCCCGGGGCGGCGCGCCGCGCCACCGGCGCGGAGCCCCGAAC
>VXOS01000002.1 GCA_009839925.1 Chloroflexota bacterium | reverse complement strand
TGCAGCGGAGATCAGCCTGCCAGAGGACGTTCGCAACACGGTCTCGGTTGGTACCCTCGGCAGGATTCGAACCTGCGCACCCGGCTCCGGAGGCCGGTGCTCTATCCCCTGAGCTACGAGGGCGCTCGGATCAGTGTAGGGAGCGCGCTTCGCGGACGGCAACCACAGCGCCCACACCGTCTCGCCCGCTCGCGTGCGACGCCTTCGGTTACGCCTCGCCCGCCGCGACCTCGGCGAAGAACGCCGCCACGTCCTCCGCGAACAGCTGGGGCTGCTCCATCGCCGCGAAGTGGCCGCCGCGCTCCGGTTCGCTCCAGCGCACGAGGTTGAACGATCGCTCGACGAGCGGGCGAGGCGCCGTCCACGGCTCGCCGCGGAAGCGCGCGAACGCCATCGGCGCGGGCGGACGAGACGCGGCGCGGAACGGCGGCGACTCGCGGCGGCTCTCGTAGTAGGTGCGCGCGGCGGACAGCGCCGTACCCGTCAGCCAGTACAGCGTGACGTTGGCCAGCACCGCGTCGCGGTCGAAGGTCTCCCAGAGCTCGCCCGGCTCGCTCCACGCCTCGAACTTCTCGAGGATCCAGGCGAGCAGCCCGACCGGCGAGTCGTTGAGCGAGTAGGCAAGCGTCTGCGGCTTCGTGCCCTGGATGTGGCCGTAGGCGCCCTCGAGGTCGCGCCACTCCGCCATCTGCTCCCGCCACTCGACCTCCTCGGCCGGGAGCTCCTCGCCCGGCTGGCGCTGCACGATCCCGGCGGGGAAGTTGAGGTGCAGGCCGAGCACGGCCTGCGGCTGCTGGTGGGCCAGCCGGGCGCCGACGATGGAGCCCCAGTCGCCGCCCTGCACCCCGTAGCGCTCGTGCCCAAGCTCCGTCATCAGCGCATGCATGCGCTCCGCGATCCGGCCCGGGTGCATCCCCGGCTCGCGCGGCGCCTCGGAGAACCCGTAGCCCGGCAGCGAGGGCACGACCACCTCGAAGCCCGGCGCTCCGCCGGCGCCGTCCGCGAGGAGTTGCGCGGCGGGCAGCAGCTCGATGAACGAACCCGGCCAGCCGTGCAGCAGCAGCAGCGGCGTGCGCCCCTCGCCTGCCCCGAGGACGACGCAGTGCAGCGCCTCGCCCGCATCGCCGATCGGGCCGCGCAGGTGCGTGAAGCGGTTGAGCGAGTCCTGTACCTCGAACCAGTCGAATTCCTCGCGCCAGTAGCGCACGAGGTCGCGCAGCACGCCGTCGTCGGTGCCGGCGGACCAGCCGGTGGCGAAGGGAATCGAGGGCCAGCGCGTCTCGTCGATACGCCGCTGGAGGTCGGCAATCGCGTCCTCGCCGAAGTCGATGCGGAAGGGTTGCAGCGCCATGGGCGCAGTATCGCCTACTCGCGCCCCTTGCGGCGGTATTGGATCGCCTCGGCGAGATGGGCGGACGAGATCTCGTCGGCGCCCTCGAGGTCGGCGATGGTGCGGGCGACGCGCAGCACGCGGTGGAAGGCGCGCGCGGAAAGGCCGATCTGCTCCATCGCCGCGGCGAGCAACGGCTCGGCGCCCGCCTCAAGGCGCTGCTGGCAGAGGCGGCGCACCTCCTGCGGGCCCATCTCGGCGTTCGTCAGGGCGTCACCGGGCGCGGCGTCGCCGCTGACGAGCCGCTCGCGCTGCCGGGCGCGGGCCGTCTCGACGCGCTCGCGCACCTCGGCGCTCGTCTCGCCCGAGGGCGCGCGCGTCAGGTCGTCGTACTCCACGCGCGGCACGTCGACGAAGAGGTCGAAGCGGTCGAGCAGCGGTCCGGAGACGCGGCGCTGGTAGCGCGAGACGGTGGCCTCCGGGCAGGCGCAGGAGCGGCGGCTGTCGCCGTAGTAGCCGCAGGGACAGGGGTTCATCGCCGCCACGAGCAGGATGCGCGCGGGGAAGCTGACGGAGCCGCGTACGCGCGAGATCGTGACCGAGCCCGCCTCGAGCGGCTCGCGCAACGCCTCGAGGGCGCTGCCGGGGTACTCCGGAAACTCGTCAAGAAAGAGTACGCCGCGGTGGGCGAGCGAGATCTCGCCCGGCCGGATCACGCTGCCGCCGCCGACGAGGCCGGCGTGCGAGATGGTGTGATGCGGCGCGCGGAACGGCCGCTGGCGGATGAACGGCCGGTCCCGGCCCATCATCCCGGCAACGGAGTAGATCTTCGTAACCTCGAGGGCCTCGGCGGCGGTCAGTTCCGGCAGCAGGCCGGGCACGCAGCGCGCCAGCAGCGTCTTCCCGGAGCCCGGCGGGCCTTGCAGCATCACGTTGTGCCCGCCGGCGGCGGCCACCTCGAGCGCGCGCTTGACGTGCTCCTGCCCGTGCACCGCCGCGAGGTCGAACGCAGGCCCCGGCAGCTCGTCCGGTTCCTCGTCGCCGTCCTCGCAGGTCCAGCCGTCCGGCTCGGCGCGCACGTCGGAGAGGGTGGCGAGGCCGCGCACGTCCACCAGCTCGGCGAGGCGCGCCTCGGCGACGTCGTCGGGCGGCACCACCGCGGTGCCGATGCCCTGGTCGGCGCACATCGAGACGAGGGGCAGCACGCCGCTGACATGGCGCAGGCGCCCGTCGAGCGAGAGCTCGCCGAGCAGCGCCATCTCCTCGAAGCGGTCCGGCACCTGGTGCGAGGCGACGAGGATCGCGACCGCGATCGGCAGGTCGTAGAGCGGGCCCTGCTTGCGCACGTCGGCGGGGGCGAGGTTGACGGTGATGCGGCGCAGCGGGAACTCGAAGCCCGCGTTACGGATCGCCGCGCGCACGCGCTCCTTCGCCTCCTGCACCGCCGTGTCCGGCAGCCCGACGATCTGGAAGGCGGGCAGGCCGCTTCCGATGTCCACCTCGACATCGACGGGGATGCCGTCGATTCCCACTACTGCTCCGCTGCGAACCTTTGCGAGTGCCATGCACGGGTTGTAGCACACCAGTTCGCCTTGTGGCAACCCCGTGTCAGTAGGGCGTCGCGCTCGCACAGATGGAGACCGGGCCCGATAGAATGTCGGCGGAGGTGCCACAGTTATGGCATCGGACGCGTTCGACACCCACGGTACCGTGCGCACGCTGCGCGAACACGGCCACAGCGAGCAAGCGGCCGAGGGGATCGTCGAGGCGCTCAGCCCGTTCGTTACTCGCGAGACTCTTCGCGCCGAGCTCGAGCGCACGGAGAGCCGCCTCATCAAGTGGATGTTCGGGATCGTGGTCGGCAGCCTCGGGGTTACGGCCGCCCTCGTGACCGCCGTAGCTGCCGCGGCGACTCTGGTCGGCTAGCGGCAGCGCCGACAGCGCCGCGCTCAGCCCTCCGAGCGGGTCACCGAGACCACGCCACGCACGCTGTCGAGGCGGCTCATCAGGCGGGAGACCTGCGCCCGGCCCTCCGTCTCGAGGGTGAGGTGGATCGTCGTCATGCGATCCTCGTGCTCGGTGCGCACGGCGACCATGTTCACCCGCTCGGCCGCCACCAGCGTGCTGATGTCGCGCAGCAGGCCGACGCGGTCCCAGGCGTGGACCTCGACGGCGGCGGCGTAGAGCTCGCCCTCGCGGCCCCAGTCGCACTCGACGAAGCGCTGCGGCTCCGCCCCGCTGCGAGTGTTGTGGCAGTCGCGCCGGTGCACCGTGACGCCTCGGGAGCGCGTGATGTAGCCGATGATGTCGTCGCCCGGCAGCGGCCCGCAGCAGCGCGCGAGCGTGACGTGCAGCCCCGCGGAGCCCAGGACCCGCACGTTCGGTGGCCCGCGCCGCACCGAGGGCGCGCGCGTGGTGACCGGGGGTGTTTCGGGCAGCTGATCCGCGAGCTTTTGGCCGAGCGCCTGTAGCGAGACGTCGCCGTAGCCGATCGCCGCGAGCATGTCCTCGAAGGACTCGTAGTGGAACTCGCGATGCAGGTCGTCCGGAACCTCGGCGATGCCCATGCGCTTGCGCTCGCGCTCAAGCAGCTCGCGGCCCTTTGCGACGTTCTCGCCACGCCTTTGCCGCCGGAACCACTGCCGCACCTTCTGGCGGGCGTGACTGGAGCCCAGATAGCCGAGCTCGGGATTCAACCAGTCACGTGAGGGCCCGCCGTCGCGCCGTCCGCGGACGATCTCGATCACGTCCCCGTTCTGCAGCTTCGTGCCCAGCGCCACCAGCCGGCCGTTCACCCTCGCGCCGGTGCAGTGATGCCCCAGGTCCGTGTGAATGCGGTAGGCGAAGTCGATCGGAGTCGAGCCGGCGGGGAGGACCCGCACGTCGCCGCGAGGCGTGAAGACGAAGACCTGGTCGCGGAAGACGTCAGTCTTCACCGAGTCGAGGAAGTCCTCGGTTCCGGAGGCTTCCTGCTGCCACTCGATGAGGTGGCGCAGCCAGGCCATGCGCTCCTCGTACTGGCGGTCGCGCGCGCTGGCGTGCTCCTTGTAGGCCCAGTGCGCGGCCACGCCGTACTCAGCGACCTCGTGCATCTCGCGGGTGCGGATCTGCACCTCGAAGGGGCGCGCGCCCGGTCCGAGCACACTGGTGTGCAGTGACTGGTACATCGACTCCTTGGGGTTGCCGATGTAGTCGTCGAAGCTGTTGGGGATCGGGTGCCAGGTCTGGTGGACCACGCCGAGCGCGTGGTAGCACTCGGCGACCGAGTTGACGATCACGCGCACGGCCAGCAGGTCGTGGATCTGGTCGAACGATTTCCCCTCGGCGGCGTAGCGCTGCATCTTCTCGTGGATCGAGTAGAGGTGCTTGACCCGCCCGATCACCTCGGCCTCGATGCCTGCTTCCTCGAGGGCCTCGCGCAGGCCGCGCTCGACCCGGCGCACGAAGCGCTCGCGCTCCGCGCGCCGCGAGGCGAGGGTCGAGGCGACGCGCCGGTAGTGCTCCGGTTCGAGCACCCGGAACGCGAGGTCCTCGAGCTGCCACTTCATCTGCCAGATCCCGAGCCGGCTCGCGAGCGGGGCGTAGATGTCCATCGTCTCGCGCGCGATCTCGCGCTGCCGCTCCGGGTCCAGGTACTGGATCGTCTGCATGTTGTGCAGCCGGTCCGCGATCTTGACGATGACCACGCGGACGTCCTCGGCCATCGCCACCAGCATCTTGCGCAGCGTCTCGGCGTCCTCGGCGCTCTTGCGCGCGCCAAGCGCGACGCCCGCCGAGGGCAGGTGCTCGATCTTGGTAGCGCCCTCGACGAGGCTCGTGACCTCTGCGCCGAAGCGCTGGCTCAGCTCGCGGGCACTGATGCCACAGTCCTCGAGGACGTCGTGCAGCAGCGCCGCCTGGACGGTGTGCACGTCCATGTTCAACCCCGCCACAAGGCGGGCGACCGAGACCGGATGGACGATGTAGGGATCGCCGGACTTGCGCAGCTGGCCCTCGTGGCACTCGGAGGCGTAGGCGTAGGCCTCGCGCGCGGCCTCGACGCGATCATCCGGGAGGTAATCGCGGAGCTCGTCGAGCAACTCGGCCGAGCCGTCGTGATGCCCGGCCTGATGGTCGCGGATCGCGATGCCTTGCTCGCTGCGTCCGTTGCCGGTCATGGGCTCCGAGCGTATGCCTTGCGCGGCATCGCTGCAACGCATCCCGAGCCGCGCCGAGGCCGGAACACTGCGCCAGCGGCGGCGAGGCCGTAGGCTGGAACGCGGCGGACCGCGCCTCGGAGGGAACGATGGCGGATCTGCAGGCGCCGCGCGGCATGAGCGACTTGCTGCCCGAGGACGAGGCCGCCTGGCGCTTCGTCCGCGACACCACGGAGCGCGTCGCCGGGTTGTTCGGCTACTCCCTGATCGCCACGCCGATCGTCGAGGACGTGCGCGTCTTCGCGCGCACCTCCGGCGACGAGAGCGACATCGTCTCGAAGGAGATGTACGTCTTCCAGGACCGCGGCGGCGGCGAGCTGGCGCTGCGCCCCGAGGGCACCGCCTCCGTCTGCCGCGCCTACCTCGAACACGGCATGGCGAGCCGCCCGCAGCCGGTGCGGCTCTACTACTTCGGCCCGATGTTCCGCTACGACCGCCCGCAGGCGGGGCGCTACCGCCAACTCTGGCAGCTCGGCGCGGAGTGCATCGGCGACCCCTCCCCCGCAGCCGACGCCGAGGTGATCGAGCTGCAGCACGCGATCTTTCGCGAGCTGGGGCTGGACGACCTCGTGCTGCGCATCAACTCGATCGGCACGGCGGAGACGCGCCGCAACTACGTCGAGCGGCTGCAGGAGCACTTCCACCCGCACCTCGACACACTCTCCCGCGACTCGCAGCGGCGCTTCGAGACGAACCCGCTGCGCATCCTCGACTCCAAGGAGGACGCCGCCCACCTCGCCGTCCTCGAGGCGCCGAGCATCCTCGACCACCTCTCCGCCGAAGACGCCGAGCACTTCGCCACGGTCCGCTCGCTGCTCGACACCGCCGGCGTCGCCTACGAGGTCGCGCCTCGCATCGTGCGCGGGCTCGACTACTACGCGCGCACGGTCTGGGAGTTCGAGCCGCCCTCGGAGGACGGCGAAGCCGGCGGGCAATCGACCGTCGGTGCGGGCGGGCGCTACGACGGGCTAATCGAGCTGCTCGGCGGCCCGCCGACGCCCGGCACGGGCTTCGCGACGGGCATCGAGCGCACGCTGCTCAACATGCGCGAGCGCGGCGTCGAGGCGCCGGTGGCAGCTGCGGTGGATGTCGCGACGATCCCCCTCGGCGAGCAAGGCCCGGCGGCCGCGCTGCGCCTCGCACAGGCGCTGCGCGCGGCGGGCCTCGCCGTCCGCGCGGGCGCCCCTGGCCGCTCCCTCCGCGCGCAGCTGCGGGGCGCGAACGCCTCGGGCGCGCGCTACGCCGCCATCGTCGGCGACGACGAGGCCGCCCGCGGCGTCGTCCAGCTCAAGCCGCTCACGGCCGACGGCGACCAGTTCGAGGTCGCGGTCGGGGACGCGGCGGCGGCTGTGCGGGGGGAGTAGGGCTCAGGGACAGGGCCCCTGTTCCCATCCCGGCTTCTTGGACTTCTCGAGTTGGTCGAGGAACAGCAGTTGACCGGCGTAGCCCGCGTGCTCGCCAAACTTCTTCCGAGCCCACTCGATGAGTTTCGCGTTCTCCGCGCCCGCTGTGTACTTCTTCCCGTAGTGCTTCAGACCCTCTCCGATGTTGGAGTCGACCGGGAAAGCCGCGTCCTTGCCCAGGGCGAAGAGGCAGACGCAATCGGCGATCTTGGGGCCGATGTCGTCGTAGCTCATCAGGAAGCCCCTGGCTTGCGGATGTGGCCAACGGGCTAGCGAGCGCAGATCCAGGACGCCTTCGGTAATGTGCCGAGCAACCTCACCGATTCGGCTTCCGCGATTCAACCCGAGAGCCAGATCCTTCAGTTCCTTCTTGCCGACGGCCGCCAAGCGGCGCGGCGATGGGAAGGAATGGAGTGTCACTCCATCGAGGGTGAGGGGCTCGCCGTAGAGACATGCGAGCTTGTCCACGATTCCGGTGATGCCCTTGATGTCGTTTCGTTGGGAGCAGATGTACGCCACCAGGCATTCCCAGGGATCCTGACGCAGGATCCGCATGCCGCGGTACTCGCCCACCAACCTGTCCATAGTGTCGTCCACGCGGCGCAGCGCGGCGTGGACCGCGGCGATGTCTTGATCGAGGCGGAAGTAGTACCGGACTGCAGCAGCCAGCGACTCCTCGGCTGGGTTGCTGCGGAACTCGATCCCGTCGCCACGGTTGCGCACCTTGATCAGGTGGCCCTCGACGAAGCCGTAGTACCAGCCGTCCTGCGCGCACCAGCGGAAGGCCTGCGCCTGGAGCCAGCGGAGGTCGAGCTCGAACGGCTGGCGGGCGGTCAAGTACAAGACACTCCTCCTTCGATTCGGGCGACCGGCTCAGGCTCCCTCACGCGTCCCATTGCTCAGTCGGGCGGCGTCAGCCAGTGCTCGCCGTCGACCTCCACGCCCGAGGTGAGCAGGGCGTCGAGCGCGTTCACGAGGCGGCCTGTGGTGCGCGCGTTGCCGCGCGGCCAGCGGCGCTTGTCGGTCAGAACGAGCGTGGGGTAGCGACGGCCCGCGTTGAGTTCCTCAGCCGCGAGCGTTCGGAAGTCCCCGACATCCTGTGTGACGATGACCCGGTCCTCGGTCAGGGCGGCTTCAAGGATCGCGGCGTCCGGCTTCGTTCGTAGGTCGGGCCGCTCTGCTACCGCGATGACATCGTGGCCGAGATCACGCAACCTTCTCGCGACCGACGGGGACCACATCTCGTCGAGCAGCAGCCTCACGCGCGAGCGAGTTCCTGCTTCCGGACCCACTCGGCGTAGGCCTGCTCCGCCGCCTCGTCATTGCGGCGGATCCACTCGTCGATCTCGTCCCGGTAGTCGAGGTAGTAGTTGATCGCTTCGCTCAGTTGCTCTCGCGTCAACTCCATCAGCGCCGCCGTGTAGTCGGCAGCACGCTCGATCGCCTCGGTGTTGTCGAGCGGCATCTCCCGGAAGATCTCCGCGAGCACCCACACCTGCGGGCCGTCGGCAAGGGCAGGGCGGCGACCGGTCGCGCCGTCGCGGAAGACGATGCCCGGGTGCCGCGCCATGCGCAGCCCCTCCTCGACAAGCCGAGCGGCGGCGGCAGAGCGCGACTCGCCGGACTCGCGGCCGAGCTCAT
The DNA here is from genome assembly GCA_009839925.1 of Chloroflexota bacterium. Lineage (GTDB taxonomy): Bacteria > Chloroflexota > Dehalococcoidia > UBA2979 > UBA2979 > VXMT01. The sequence continues at coordinate 17,150 of VXOS01000002.1, read as the reverse complement.
CCAGGCGCCTCAGCGCCACGTCGCCGATGCCAATCGAGACCTTGCGCTTCGACATCGCCGTCTCCTGCACGCCGTGCATCTCGCCGCACACATCGTAGCACCGCGCCCCGCGCGGGCTCCCGCACGCGCCCCCTGCTACCCTAGTTCCATGCACGAACGTATCGCGGAGATCGAGGCGCGGTTCGAGGAGCTGACGGAGCTCCTCGGCGATCCGGAGGTGGCGTCCGACCACCGCCGCATGGCTGAACTCGCCCGCGAACGCTCCCGACTCGAGCCGATCGTCGAGCTCGGCCGGCGCTTCCGCGAGACCCAGGAAGCGCTCGCCGACGCCCGCGACCTGCTGCGCTCCGGCGACGACGACGAGCGCGAGCTGGCCCGCGAGGAGGAGGAGCGGCTGACGCCGCTGCTCGCCGACCTCGAGGAGGAGCTGAAGCTCGCGCTGCTGCCCCGCGACCCCGCCGACGAGAAGGACGCGATTATCGAGATCCGCGCCGGCGCGGGCGGCGAGGAGGCCGCGCTATTCGCCGCCGACCTGTTCCGCATGTACCAGCGCTACGCCGAGCGCCAGGGCTGGCGGCTGGAGGTGCTCAACACCTCGGAGGCCGGACCCGGCGGCTACCGCGAGATGACCTTCGAGCTGTCCGGCGAGGACGCCTACCGCCGCATGAAGCACGAGTCCGGCGTGCACCGCGTGCAGCGCGTCCCGGAGACCGAGTCGCAGGGCCGCATCCACACCTCGACGGCCACGGTCGCCGTCCTGCCCGAGGTCGACGAGGTGGAGGTGGACATCGACTGGGCCGAGGTGCGGACGGACATCTTCCACGCCTCGAGCGCGGGCGGGCAGAACGTGAACAAGGTCGCCACCGCCGTGCGCTTCACCCACGAGCCGACCGGCATCGTTGTCGTCTGCCAGGACGAGCGCTCGCAGGCCAAGAACCGCGCGAAGGCTGAGAGCGTGCTGCGCGCCCGCCTCTACGAGCTCGAGCGGGCGAAGGCCGACGCCGAGGTCGCCGACGCTCGCCGCTCGCAGGTCGGCAGCGGCGACCGCTCGGAGAAGATCCGCACCTACAACTTCCCCGACGACCGCGTCACCGACCATCGCGTGCGGCTCACCCGGCACGGCCTCCCGCGCATCCTCGACGGCGAGATCGACGCGCTGATCGACGCCGTCGCGATGGAGGAGCAGTCCCGCCTGCTACAGCAGGCCGCAACGACCTGACCACCGCCCGATGGCGCCCGAGCCCCGCCACCCCGAGGACAGCGTGGGCGCGCTGCTGCTGGAGGCGGCGCGCGGACTGGTCGCCGCCTGGGCCGCGGAGAGCCTCGACGAGGCGCGGCTGGAGGTCGACCTGCTCTACGGCGAGGCGGCGGGGCTGAGCCGCGCGCAGGTGATCGCGGCCGGCCGCGAGGCGCCGCCTCCCGAGGCGCGCGCGCGCTTCGAGGCGTTGCTGCGCCGGCGCATGGCGCGCGAGCCGCTCGCCTACATCCTCGGTCGCCGCGAGTTCCACGGCCTGACCTTCGAGGTCGGCCCCGGCGTGCTGATCCCGCGCCCCGAGACCGAGACGCTGGTCGAGACGGCGCTGGCGGCGATCCGCGAGCACCCGAACGCCCGCCGCATCGTGCGCGTCGCCGACGCGGGCACGGGCAGCGGCGCGGTCGCGATCGCGATCGCGCGGCATGCGCCATCGGCGAAGGTGTTCGCGACGGACGCCTCGACGGAGGCGCTGGCCTGGGCGGGCCGCAACCGCGCTCGGCTGGGGCCGATGGAGCGGGTGGTGCTGCTCGCCGACGACCTGCTGGAGCCGATCGGCGAGCCGCTCGACGTGGTGGCCGCGAACCTGCCCTACATCCCGACCGACGAGTACGAGCGCCTGCCGGAGGAGATCCGCGACGGCGAGCCGCGCCTCGCCGTCGACGGCGGCGACGACGGCCTCGAGCTGGTCCGCCGCCTCGTCGGCCAGCTCCCGGAGCACCTCGCGGACGGCCCGGTCGCCGTCCTGCTCGAGCTCGGCGGCGGCCAGTCCCCCTTCGTCGCCGACTGGCTCACGTCCGCCCTCGGCGGCAGCGACGCCGACGTGACTGTCGAGGTGCACCGCGACCTCGCGGGCAACCGGCGGGTGTTGGAGGTGCGGCGGGGGTACTGAGGAGCTCCGGTACAGCCGCTGCTAAGGAGTGCAACTCTGACTAATGAGACGAACGGCCCTCAACCGGATAGTGACTGAGACGTTGTTCTCCGTGACCCAGTGACGGAGTCGATGCTGGACCCCTACCCCGGCATCTGCTGCGCGAGCTGGTAGATCTTCCCCTCCGTCTTGATCGAGGGGGCGATGACCATGCGCGCGGCGTGGAAGTCGGCGATGGACTGGGCGCCGCAGGTGGCCATCGAGGTGCGGAGGGCGCCGACGAGGTTCTCGGTGCCGTCCGTGCGCGAGGTCGGGCCGAACAGCAGCGTGTCCAGCGTTCGCGGCTGCCCGACGTGCACGCGCACGCCTCGAGGCAGCTCCGCGTGCGGCGTCGCCATGCCCCAGTGGTAGCCGCGGCCCGGCGCCTCCTTCGTCGCGGCGAAGGGAGAGCCGATCATCACCGCGTCGGCGCCGGCGCAGATCGACTTGGAGAGGTCGCCGCCGGTGCGGATGCCGCCGTCCGTGATGATCGGGACGTAGCGGCCCGTGCGCTCGTGGTAGAGGTCGCGCGCGTAGGCCGTGTCCAGCGTCGCGCTGACCTGCGGGATGCCGATGCCCAGCACCTCGCGCGAGGTGCACGCCGCCCCCGGCCCCACGCCGACGAGGATGGCGTGGATGCCCGTCTCCATCAGCTCCAGCGCCGCGCCCGTGTCGACCGTGTTGCCGACGAGCACGGGGACCGGGTCGATCTGCTCGACCAGCTCGTCGAGGCGCAGGCCGCGCAGGGAGCGGGAGACGTGGCGCGCGGTGGTGACGGTGGACTGCACGGCGAAGAAGCTGGCGCCCGCCTCCTTCGCGACGGGGGCGAGGCGCTTCGTGTTCTGCGGCGTGGCGCTGACGGCGGCGACGCCGCCGAGCTCGATGATCTCCTCGATGCGCCGCCCGACGAGCTCGTCGCGGATCGGCTGGGAGTAGACGTGCTGGATGATCTCGGTCGAGTGCTCGAGGTTGGCGGCGGCGATCTCCTCGTAGATACCGGCGGTGTCCTCGTAGCGGCTCTGCACGCCCTCGAGGTTGAGCACGGCGAGCCCCCCGGCCCTGGTGAGCGCGGCGGCGAACGAGGGGTCGACGACGGCGTCCATCGCCGAGGCGAGGATCGGGACGGGGAAGGAGTGCGCGCCGAGAGTGAAGGTGGGCTCGACGAGGTCGGGGTTGGTGGTGACGGCGCCGGGGACGATCGCCACGTCGTCGAAGCCCCAGGCGCGCTCGAGGCTCTTACGCTCTACTGCCGTCATCGCCGTGGTCCCTCCCCCGGGGCGCCCGGGTGACACGCAGCGGCGGGGATGGCGACTGGGGAGAGTGCCCGGCGGCTCAGATACACAAAGACCCCGCCACAGGGGAGGGGTCCGGCTCGGGCTGCACCCGAGGTCGTCTGTTGCCAGGCTGTCGCATGGGTCCCGCCACGGTCACCCTGCTTTTGAGAATGGTAGGGCCACCCGGATCGGGGGTCAACGTCGCGGCCCTCGAAGGGCGCGATCCGGGCCTCGGAGAGGGCTATTCGCCTCCCTCGTTCGGGAGCGTGATCTTCCAGATCACGCTCATGCCCGAGTCGGCGACGAGGAGATCGCCTTCCGGTGTGATGAGGATCGCCGCCGGCTGGAAGTGCGGCGAGTCGCTGAATGAGTCCCTTCCCACCAGGATCGTGACTTCGCCATCAGGGGAGATCCGCACGACGTGTCCGAAGAGCCAGTCCGCCGCGTAGAGCACGCCATCGGGCGCCACGGCCAGGCCCGGCAAGTAGTCCGAAAGGACGCCACCGTAGATCGAGGGCCGACCCGCGAGCACGGTGGAGACGGCTCCACCGGCGTCCACGCGCCACACGGTCGTCGCCGCGCGCTTCGAGGTCGCGTAGTACAGGGTTCCTTCATCGTCCAGAGCGAACGCGTCCATGAAGACATTGCCAGCGTTCACCACGGTTGACAGCTCGCCCTCGAGCGAGAGGCGCAAGATCGTCCCCCTGTTCCACTCGCTGAACAGCAGCGTGCCATCCGAGTCGACGAGGAGTTCCGAGGGCCAGTTGAAGACTCGCTCGCGATCGCCGACGGTGGTCACGGCGCCGTCCGGCGCAATGCGGCGAATCAGACCGTTTCCGGTGTCGGCCACGTAGATCACGCCGCCGGCATCGACCGCAACGTCCCGCGGCCACGAGAACTGTGCGAGATCACGCGGACCGTCGTGGTACCCCTCGCCGTTGCCACCCACCACGGTGCGCACGTTCCCGTCCGGCGATATCCGCCGAATCGCGTGGTTGGCCGTGTCGGCGACGATGATGCCTCCGTCGGCGTCCCACGCGATCCCGTGGGGGAGGTGGAAGCGCGCGTGGCCTGGCGGGCCGTCCCTGAAACCGTCGATGCCCAGATAGGGGTACCGACCGAACGCGCCCTGCCCTGCGAACGGGCCGACGAGAACCGCATCCACTCGCGAGGCCTCGCCGCCCGGAGCCTGCTCCACGGCCCCGAAGCTCCCGTCGGCGGGCGGGATGACGAGACGCACCATGCTGTCGCCTTGATCGACCACGACCAGCGCCCCGCTGGGAGCGATATCGAGCGCCCCCGGCAGGTGCAGGAGCGCGACGTCACGCGGACCATCGAGGTATCCGGCGATGCCGGTGCCGGCCACCGGCACGAGCCTGTGGCGACCGGCGACCCGGGAGATCTGATTGAGCCCGGTGTTCGACACGTACACCTTGCCATCGTCCGTCACGGCGATTCCCTGGGGAGTGGCGAGCAGGCCCCCAGAGCGCGGCGATGACGTCCGGAAGAGTGTCGAGACCCAGCCTGTCGCGCTGATCTTGCGGACGGTGTGGTAAGTGTCCTCCTCACCGGGCACGTAGTCGTTCGTGTCGACTACGTAGAGGTTGCCCTCGGCGTCCACATCGATGTCCTGAATGCGGGCGAACTGCGCGTCGGCTCGTGGACCGTCGCGGTATCCCTGGCCTGCCTGCCCGGCGAACGTGGAGACCCAGCCCGAGGGCGAGAGCCGCCGGATCCGGGTCTGCTCCGCGATGTAGAGGTGCCCGTCCGGGCCGAGTGCGATCGAGCAGGGCGAGAGGAACCGGGCCTGTGTTCCGCGGCCGTCCCGACGGATCAACGGCCCGCTTTCGGGGCGGTCGCCTCCCGCTATCGTGCTCACGAATCCGTCCGGGCTGATCTTCCGGATGCGATGACCCCAGCAGTCGGCGACGTAGATCGACCCCTCGCCATCGACAGCCACATCGCTCGGTCCATCGAACCGCGCGGTCTCCGCAGGACCATCGACTGTGCCGCCCGGGCGTCCGCCGGCGATCGTGGTCACCGTTCCATCGGGCAAAACGCGGCGGATCGCGTGGTTACGGAAGTCCGCCACGATCACGCTCCCGTCATGGTCGACGGTCATCCCAATCGAGGCCTCGGCGCGCCACCCGAATCGCGCCTGGTCGCCGACTCCGTCGCGATACCCGTTGACGCCCGCGAGCCCTGCCAGCGAGACGACGCGTTGCCCGGGCAATGGGACATCGAGGCGGATGTTTCCGTAGCGGAAGCGGCCCGAGGGAGTCAGGCCGTCATCGAGCGGCAGACGAATCATGCCGAGGGTGTCCCACGATTGGCCTGATACGCGGGCGCGGATGTAGATCCGTCGGTCGTCCCGCACGTCCTGCTCGACACGCACGTCCACCGTCACCGGGGCGGGCCGATCGCGCGACGGCACATCGAGTTCGATGTCGCCATAACGGTAGTGCCCGGAGGGACTCAGGCCGTCGTCGAGCAGCAGGCGAACCGTCCCGAGTGTTCTCCACGAGCCGCCGGCCGGACGGGCGCTGATGTAGATCCGTCGCCCGTCCAGCACGTCCTGCCAGACCCGCACCTCGATGGACGCCGCGGGAGCGCTGTGCCCCTCGCCTTCGGCTGCTCCAGCGAGCATCGCGAGGAAGCCAAGCAGGGCTGCCAACCCCGCAATCGTCAGCCTGCACGAGGCGCCGCGCCAGCCCATGGAACGACGGTAGCAGATGGCCCGTGCGCACCGGGGCGAGCGCCGCGCCGGACCTCAGCTGGCCTCGCCCACGCGCCCCGAGCGCTAACGCACCTCGCGCGCGTACCAGCCCGTCCAGACCGCCTTGCGGCGGCGCAGCAGCGCGATGAACAGCGGGTTCGTCCAGACCAGCACACGCCACAGCGGCCACTTGTCGAAGCGGCGCGTCGACGGCCGGACGCGCGGCCGGCGGATGAATGCGACCTTGCGTCCCGTCTCGCGCGCGAGGCGTTTGAGGCTCCAGAAGAAGTCGACGTCCTCGCCGATCCACGCCGTCTCGTCGTAGCCGCCGGCCTCCTCGAAGGCGGACGCGCGGCAGAACTGCGCGGCGCCCTGCGCCATGCCCGTGAGCCGGGCGAGCAGCCGCCAGGCGCGCAGGTAGAACCGCGCGAAGCGGCGTTGCGGCCGGTAGTCCACGTCGACGGCGCCGCCGAGACAGACCGGGTCGCTCATCACCGCATGGATCGCCAGGAGGAGCGAGGGCGGCACGATCACGTCCGCGTCGACGAAGACCAGCACCTCGCCGTCGGCATGCCTCGCGCCGGTGTTCCGCGATCGAGCGATGCCCTGCTCCGGCTCGTGCACCACCGTCGCGCCTCCCACCAGCGCCGCCGCGGCCGTCCGGTCGCTGCTGTTGTTATCGACGACGATCGTCTCGACGGCCCCGTCGATGCGGTCGAGCAGGCGCGTTGCCGACTCCTCAATCGCATCGAGGGTTGCGGGGAGGTACTCCTCTTCGTTGAAGGCGGGGACGACGATCGTGAGCCTCATGGTGAGCGAGCGTACCGCAAGCCCGCCTGGGCGGCAGGTGGCCCTGCGGGGTGCAGGTGCTACGATTCCCGCGATGGCTGAGACGGTCCTCGCCGCGGTCGCGTGGCCCTATGCGAACAGCGCGCTGCACGCGGGCCAGATCGCCGGCGCATACCTCCCTGCCGACATCTTCTCCCGCTACCACCGCATGCGCGGCAACCGCACGCTGATGGTCTCCGGCTCCGACGTGCACGGCACGCCCGTCACGATCCGCGCCGAGGAGGAAGGCTCTACCCCCGAGGCCGTGATCGAGCGCGCCCACGCCTCCTTCCTCGACACCTTCGAGCGTTTCGGGATCTCGTTCGACCTGTTCACATCGACGGGCACGCCGAACCACGCCGAGGTGACGCAGGACCTCTTCCTGCGCCTCCACGAGCAGGGCCACATCTACGAGGCCGAGATGACGATGCTGTTCGACCCGGAGGCCGAACGCTTCCTCCCGGACCGTTATGTCGAAGGTGGGTGCCCCTACTGCGACTACAACGATGCGCGCGGCGACCAGTGCGACGAGTGCGGCCGCACGATGGACGCGCTCGAGCTGATCGCGCCGCGCTCGCGCCTCTCCGACGCCACGCCGGAGCCGCGCCAGACAAACCACTGCTTCCTCAAGTTGAGCGATTTCAACGACCAGCTGCTCGACTGGGTCGATCCGCAGACGCACTGGCGGCCGGCCGTGCGCAACTTCACGCTCGGCCTGCTGCGCGAGGGGCTACACGATCGCGCGATCACGCGCGATATCGAGTGGGGCGTACCCGTACCCCTCGACGGCTGGGACGAGAAGCGTATCTACGTCTGGTTCGAGGCGGTGATCGGCTACCTCTCGGCGACGAAGGAGTGGGCGCAAAACTCCGGGCAGCCAGACGAGTGGGAGGCGTGGTGGAAGGATCCGGCGGCACGGACCGTCTACTTCCAGGGCAAGGACAACGTCCCCTTCCACACCACCATCTGGCCGGCCATGCTGCTCGGCTACGGCGGCCTCAACCTGCCCTACGACGTCCCCGCCAACCAGTACGTCACGATCTCCGGATCGAAGGCCTCATCCTCGCGCAACTGGGCGATCTGGATGCCCGACTACCTCGACCGCCACGACCCCGACCCGCTGCGCTACGGGCTGACCGCGATGATGCCGGAGACCTCCGACACGGACTTCACGTGGGCCGAGTACGTGCGCCGCAACAACGACGAGCTGGTCGCGCGATGGGGCAACCTCGTCCACCGCGTGCTCACCCTGACGCGGCGTCACTTCGACGCGCGCGTGCCGGGCACGGAGGCGTCGCCTTCGCCGGAATCGGCGGCGCTGCTCGCGCGCGTCGACGCGGCCTTCGAGGAGGTGGGCGCGCACATCGACGGGCTGCGCCTGCGCGCCGCGCTGCAGACCGCGATGGGGCTGGCCCAGGAGGCGAACCGCTACCTCGACGAGCGCGCGCCCTGGGCGGCCGTGCGCGAGGACCGTGAGTCGGCGGCGGAGACACTCTCGACGGCGATCCAGGTGATCGCCGGGCTCGCCACGCTGCTGCAGCCGTTCCTGCCGTTCACCTCGCCGCGTGCGTGGGCGCTCGCCGGCTGCGAGGGCGAGATCGAGGCGGCCGGCTGGCGGCGCACCCCGGTCGCTCCAGGCACGCCCTTGCCCGAGCCGGCGCCGCTGTTCCGCAAGCTCGACGAGTCGCTGATCGACGAAGAAGAGGCGCGGCTCGGCCAGTAGGCCGGGCGACGGAGGACGAGCACGCGATGAGCCCCCTCGACGCCCCGATCGTCGACGCGCACGCGCACACCTGGTCCGGCGCGTTCTCCGAGGACCACGACGAGGTGATGGATCGCGCCTGGGGCTCCGGCCTGACGGCCGTCGTCGAGGTCGGCGGCAGCGCACCGAGCAGCGAGGAGGCGTACGCCCTCGCGGCCGTCGACGAGCGCGTCCACGCCGTCGCCGGGTTGCACCCGCACCGCGCGAAGGACCTGCCGGAGCAGCGCGAGCAGCTGCACGAGCAGGCCCACAGCGGGCGCTTCGTCGGGCTCGGCGAGATGGGCCTGGACTTCTACCGCAATCTCTCGCCGCACGACATCCAGTACGAGGCGTTCCGCTACCAGCTGGACCTGGCGCGCGAGGCCTCCCTTCCCGTCGTGATCCACAGCCGAGACTCCGACGAGGAGTCCTACGCCGTGATCGAGGAGTGGGCGCACCACTCCGGGCGCTACCTGGGGCCGGACCGCGAGATCGGGATGATGCACTGCTACGCGGGCGACGCCGAGCTCGGCGAGCGCTACCGTGCGCTTGGCTTCCTGCTCTCCATTCCCGGGCCGGTCACCTACCCCGGCGGCACGCAGCGCCAGACGGTCGCGAGGACGGCGCCGCTTGAGCAACTGCTGGTCGAGACCGACGCGCCGGCGCTCACGCCGCAGTCGAACCGCGGGCGGCGCAACGAGCCGGCCTACATCCTCGAGACGATCGCCTTCATCGCGCAGCTGCGCGGCGACACGCCGGAGCACGTGGCGCGCGTCACGGCCGAGAACGCCGCTCGGCTCTTCGGATTCGAGCTCCCTCGATGACCGCGCCGGCCAGCCAGTTCGAGGCCTACGGCCCCGTCGCGGACGATCTGCCGCGCGTCGACGAGTTGCTCGACTCGTTACGAGACGTCGAGTTCCCGTGGCTGCGCGAGATGCTGGGCGCGGTGCTCGGCGGCGGCGGCAAGCGGCTGCGGCCTGCGCTGACGCTGCTCGCCGGGCGCCTCGGTCGCTACGACCTCGACCTGCTCGTGCCGATGGCGGCGAGCGTCGAGCTGTTGCACACGGCGACGCTCGTCCACGACGACGTGATCGATCAGGCGGAGGAGCGGCGAGGGCGCCCGACGGCGGCGGCGCAGTTCAACAACGGACCGAGCGTGATGCTCGGCGACTACATGTTCGCCCACGCCGCCCACTTCGTGGCGCAGACGGGCAACCTGCGGGTGGTCCGCAACTTCGCCGAGACGCTGCGCGTGATGGCGCGCGGCGAGCTGAGCCAGGACCTCGCGGCCTACGAGTACTCGCCGGACGTGCGGCGCTACCTGGACCGCATCCACGGCAAGACCGCCTCGCTCTTCGCCACCGCCGCCGAGGGCGGGGCGATCGTCTGCGGGGCGCCGGAGCCGCTGGTCGAGCCGGTCCGCCGCTTCGGCGAGCAGCTCGGCATGGCCTTCCAGGTGGTCGACGACGTACTCGACTTCAGCGCGACGGCCGAGGAGCTCGGCAAGCCGGTCGGGTCCGATCTGCTGGCCGGAACGCTGACGCTGCCCGCGCTGCTCTACCTGGACCGCTACCCCGACGATAACCCGATCCGGCGCGCCTTCTCCGGCGTGCGCAGGCGCGCGAACCTGCAACGCGCGATCAACGAGATCCGCGAGTCGGGGCTCCTCGAGGAGTCGCTGGAGACGGCGCAGCGCTTCGCCGAGCAGGCAGCGGTGGCGCTGGAGCCGCTCCCCGGCGGCGAGCCGCGCGAAACCTTCGAGTCGCTGACGGAGTACGTGCTGACGCGCCGCAACTGAGGCGGCTGCGACAGGCAACTCAGACCCCGGGAGTCAGGCTACGAGGCGCCCTTGCCCTCGCCGCGTGCGCGGCGGCGGCCGCGCGAGCCGCTGCCCCTGACGCGCTCGCGGACCTGCACCGCGGCCTTCCTGGCGGCGACTTCCTCGGGCGTCACCTTCGTGGCGGCGGGCACGATGCGCGGATCCTTCACGAGGAAGGGCTCCATCTTGGTCATGTCGTTCGTCTGCATCGGCTTCGTGGACTGGCCCTTGGGCGTCCAGTAGAGGTTCTGGTCCGGGATGCGGCGCGGCATCCCGCCGCGCATCGTGAAGGCGTGCACCTCGGTTGGCATGAGGCGCCGGCCGTCGCTGTCGCAGACGACGCACGGCTGCGGGTCCGAGGACTCGCGCACCGGGCGAATCAGCTCGAAGATTCCGTCGCAACCTTCGCAGTAGTACTCGTAGAGCGGCATGCCCCGTCTCCTCGATCCGTCGGTCAGGCGTTCCGACTGTCCGGCTCAGTATACGCGGGCAGCGGCTCAGCCGATGCAGCGACCGCCGCGGAGTCCTCCGCATCCTCCTCGCCGGCTGCCGCCCGGGGAGTCTGGCGCACCTCCGACAGGAAGCGCGCGCTGCCGAGGTCGCGCTCGGCCATGGCGCGCATCAGCTCGTGCATGACCCGCTCGAGGCCGGAGGCGAGCTCGGGGGTGAGGCGCACGCGCGCGGCCTCCTCGTACGGCTCCTGCTGGATGTAGCGCAGCACCTTCAGCACGGAAGCGTCGATCGGACCCGCCTCCGGGTGCGAGCCACGGCAGGCCGCGCAGATCACGCCTCCGGCGAGCGGCGACCAGGCCAGCGCGTCCGGCGAGACCGGCTCGCCGCAGGCGGCGCAGTCGCGCCACTCCGGCCGGAAGCCGGTCGCATCGAGCAGCCCCAGCTCGAACGACCTCGCGACGAGCTGCTCGCCGTCGCCGCGCGCGAGCCGCAGCAGCGCGATCAGCAGCAGGCGGTAGACGGCGTCCGCCTCGGCGTGCTCGACGGTGAAGCGGTCGGCCAGCTCCAGCAGGTAGAGCGCGAGGCTGAGCCTGTCGAGGTCGTCGCGGATCGTTGCGAAGCCCTCGAGCGTCTGGGCCTGGGTGATGATGTCGAGATTGCGGCCGTGGGCGAGCAGCACCTCGGCGTGGGTGAGCGGCTCGAGGTGTCCGGCGAGCCGGCTGCGCGGGCGCAGCGCGCCCTTGGCGATCGCGTCGATCTTCCCGCGCGCGGGGGTGAGCAGTGTGACGATGCGGTCGCTATCGCCGAAGCGCCGGTGGCGGATCACCACCGCCTCGCTGCGGGTAACGCGGGGGGCGCGCGCGGGCATGGTTACAGGTTAAACGACGGGGGCCCGCCCCGGGGCCCGCGCCCGGGTGTATGCCGCGTGGGGGTCGAGCCGGCGGGGGACACCGGGGGGGGGTGGGGCGGGGGGTGGGGGGGGGTGGGCGCCCCGCCGCGCCCGCCGGGCGCCGCGCCGGCGGCCCCCCCCCCGGTTCTCTCGCTCGTGCGAGTCTAGCCGCGGAGGTCCACGGTGAGGGTCTGCTCCGGCGGGTCGGGGTCGAGCCACGTCTTGTGCATGGAGTAGCCCCAGTCCCAGAAGCTGTGGATGCCGATGTACGGCCCGTGGAAGCGCACGAAGCGCACCTCGGGGCGCAGGATGAAGATGCCCGCCGAGGCCGGCAGCTTGTCCATCCAGTACGCCTCGTCGTTCATCTGCTTCATGATCTGCTGGAACAGCTCACGTCGCGCTTCCGTGTCGATCTCGCTGAACTGCCGGTCGGCAAGGTCGTCGATGACCGGGTCCACGATGTTGAAGTGCTGCACCGAGGACTTGGAGTGGATGTTCTCCCAGAAGTAGCCGTTCGCCGTCGGGGCGGCGGTCGACCAGCCCTGGATCATCTCCGATCCGCGGCGCTCGGGGTCGGAGAACCCTTGCGCGTAGTACTGGTCGGCAAAGGCCGCACCGTCGCTCGGCAGCAGCTCGGGCTCGAAGCCGAGCTCCCGCAGGGACTCGAAGACCAGCTGCGTGTCCCCGCCGGGTCCGGAGAATCCACCCGGATGGCGGTGGCGGATCTTGTGCCCCTTCTCGACGCCCGCCGCGGAGAGCAGCTTGGCGGCCTCGTCCGGGTCGTACGGGGCCGTGCTGCCGAAGGCGGCGCGGCCGGGGTAGACGTCGGAGTAGAACGGCCAGCCGAAGGCGGGCAGCGAGTCCGGCCAACTCTGGTTCGGGTAGCGGATCGCGAGGTAGCGGTCCACGTCCATGCCGAGCTTGATGGCGCGGCGCACGCGGGTGTCGTTGAACGGCGCGACGTTGGAGTTGACCGCGAAGATCGAGATGCCCATCAGCGACGGGTTGCTCATCACGTTCATGCCCGGGACGCTGCCCCACAGCGCGTCCAGCTCCTCGGTCCGCAGGGTCGGCAGGCCGTGGTAGGTCTGCCCGGTGCGGAACGCGGCCTTGAGCGTCTCGCCGTCCGTGATCGTGTCGAAGCGGAAGGCGTCGAGCAGCGGAGCGCCGCCCCAGTAGTCCGGGTTGGCCGCGAACGTCATCCGCTGGTCCTGGCTCGTGTTCTCCGGGTCGAGGATCCCCGGCCCGGTCCCGATCGGCGTCGTGTCGGCGATACCGGCGTCGTAGACCTCGGTCGCGTAAATCGGCAACTCGCGATTGCCTGCCACGACGAGGATGTCGGCGTTCGGCTTGTCCATGTTGAACCGCACGGTGCGGTCGTCCACCGCCTCGACGGCTCCGAGGCCGAGCAGCAGGCCGGCCTGGCGGCCGTTCTGCATGCGCGCGTAGTGCTGCGCCACATCGCTGGCGACCAGCGCGCGGCCGTTCACCGGCGCGACGTTATGGAAGTTCGCCTCGCGCAGCGAGAAGGTCAGCGACAGACCGTCGGGCGCGACCTCCCAGCCGGTGGCGAGCCCGAAGTCGGGGTTGAGCTCCATCTGGTAGACGTTGAAGTCCGGGCCGTGGTGGTAGCCCACCAGCATGTCGCCGGCCATCGTGTTGACCGACTGTGTGATGTAGCCACCGGTGGTGACGTTGTCGAAGCTCCCGTGGCCGTACCGAGCCCCGTAGGTGAGGATGCCGCCGGGGACCGGGGTCTTGTCCGGCTCCTTCCAGCCGTAGGCGAACGGCGCGCCATCGTTGCGCGCGTTGCCGACGTAGTCGTAGGCGGGCTCCAGCGGGTAGCCCGGGCCCGCCGGCTCGGGAGCCGCGGTGGCCGTCGCCGCTGCCCCCGCCGCCGGCGTCGGCGTCGGGGTCGGGGTCGGGGTCGCGGTCCGCTCGATCGCCGCAGTCGGGATCGCGGTCGCGGTTGCCGTCGGCGTTGCCGCCGCCGGCGGCTGCGTGGCCGCAGGGGCCGGGGTCTCGTCGTCGTCGTCGCCGCAGCCGATCAGCGCCGCTGCCGTCAGGCCGGCCGCGCCGATGACGCCGCCTCGGAGGACGCTGCGCCGGCTGACGCGAGACCCAATGAGTCTGGACAGACCCTGCTGCTCAGTGCTCGATGGTTGCTTCGTCATTCGCTCCTCCTGGATCGCGAGCGGCCCCGCGCAGAGTGCAGGCCCCGCTGATCGCTGTACGCTTCGCGCTACGGTACGGTTCTGTTCAAGGGCGCGCAAGTACCCCCGCAGGGTCCGATTACGATTGTCGAAGCGCAGCGCGGAGCGCCGATTGGCGCTTGCACCGACGGCGAGCGACGCGGCGCTAGCGCGAGCCGCGTAGCCGCGGATCGAGCACGTCGCGGACGACGTCGCCGAGCAGGTTGAACGCGAGCACGGTGATGCTGATCGCGACGGCGGGGAAGAACGCCAGCCAGGGCGCAAGCTCCATGTACTGGCGGCCCTTGTCGCTCAGCATCAGGCCCCACGACGGCTCCGGCTCCTGCGCGCCCATCCCGAGGAAGGCGAGCCCGGCCTCGATCAGGATCGCCGCGCCGAGGACCGTGGACATCATGATCAGGATGGGCGCGACCACGTTCGGCAGGATGTGGCGCAGCATGATGCGCAGCGGGCCGGCGCCGATCACCCGCGCCGCGTCGACGTAGACGTTCTCCTTGACGGCGAGCACGGCGCTGCGGATCACGCGCGCGTTGAAGGGGATGATCACGAGGATGATCGCCACGATCCCCGTCGTCACACCAGGCGTGAAGATCGAGACGAAGAACAGCGCCAGCACGATCCCCGGAATCGCCAGCATCGCGTCCACGACGCGCTGCGAGACGAGGTCCAGCCAACTTCCGGCGAACCCCGAGATCAACCCCCACGCAGCGCCGACGAGGCAGCCGCCGGCCGTCGCGAGGAAGCCCACCCAGAGCGAGATCCGCGCGCCCTGCATCACCCGCGCCAGCTGATCGCGGCCGAGGTCGTCCGTGCCGAACGGGTGATCGAGACTCGGCCCCACCAGCACCGCCAGGGACGTCTGGTACGGATCCTTCCCCACGTCGGCGAAGATCGCGCCCAGGACCACCAGCGCCAGCACCCCGAACGACGCCGCGCCGACGGGCGAGGTGAGGATGCGGATCGCCGCGTCGAGGGCGGGGTGGCGCCCCGCGCCGGGGAACTCGCGCACTGCCGGGGCCGCCACGGTCTGCTCAGCCATGCCCTGCTCCCCTGTTACGAGTACCGGATGCGCGGATCGATCAGCCCGTAGGTGAGATCGACCACGAGGTTCACGAGGACGAAGACGATCGCCATGAGCAGCACCGTCGCCTGGACGACCGGATAGTCGCTGATCCGGACCGAATCGAGCGTGAGCCGGCCGAGGCCCGGCAGGCGGAAGATCTCCTCCACGATCACGGTGCCGCCGAAGACGAAGGCGATCTGGCCGGCCATGATCGTCAGCACGGGGATGACGGCGTTGCGCAGCGCGTGCTTGAGGATGATCGGTCTCTCGGCGAGGCCCTTGGCGCGCGCCGTGCGCACGTAGTCCTCGCGCAGCACCTCGAGCATCGTCGAGCGCATCATGCGGGCGCTGATCGCCGAGAGCCGGTAGCCGATGATCAGGGCGGGGAGGATTAGCGCCTGGATGTTGGTCCACGGATCATCGAAGATCGGCTCGTAGAGTGGCGGCAGCCAGGGCTGCAGCGCGCCAAACGTCAAGTCGTCGATGTAGACGGTGAGGAACAGCACCACCAGCGTGCCCCAGACGAAGTCCGGCACGGAGAGCCCGAAGATCGTGAACAGCCGCGACCCGTAGTCGATCGGGCGGTCCTGGTTCACGGCCGAGATGATCCCCAGCGGCACGGCCAGCGCCGGGGCCAGCAGGACCGCCAGCAGCACCAGTTCCATGCTCAGCGGCAGCCGCTCCTTGACCAAATCGTTGATCGAGTTATGCGTGCGCAGCGAATCGCCGAGGTCGGCCCGCAGCAGTCCGCCGCCCTCGCAGCCGCCGAGCCCGGGCAGCCCATTGAAGGCGTCGCCCATCGCCCAGCACTTGTACTGGTGGGGCCACGAACGATCGAGGCCCAGTTGGGCCCGCCGCTCGTCCAGCCGCTCCTGGTTGAGCACTCCGCCGCCGTCGGCGATCGCCATCTTCGTGACCGCGTCGCCCGGGATCAGCCGCATCAGGCTGAACACGATCACGGTGACGAAGAAGACCGTTGGGATGGCCGCCAGCAGGCGCTTGATGATGTACTGCGTCATACCGCTGGGCGCCCTCTTCCCACGAAAGGCAGCAGCGCCCGGGGGCGCAACTCGCGGCGGCGAGTCTCCCAATGCTAGGGGTGGATGTCAATCGCCACGCCAGGCAGGCGCGGCTACTCGACGCGCTGTCGGTGGGCGAGGGCGCGTTCGAGCGTGACGTTGTCCGCGTACTCGAGGTCCGCCCCGGCGGGCAGGCCGCGCGCGAGGCGCGTGACCCGCACGCCCAGCGGCTCGATCAACCTCGCGAGGTACATCGCCGTCGCCTCGCCCTCGAGGTTGGGGTTCGTCGCGACGATCACTTCGGTGACGGGGAGGGCCGAGGACGATCCCGGCGCCTCCTCACCATCGTCCGCCGCCCGTTCGGCGCCGTCGAGCCGGCGCAGCAGCTCGCGGATCCGCAGATCCTCGGGGCCGACGCCGTCGGCTGGGGAAATGACGCCGTGCAGCACGTGGTAGAGCCCGTGGTAGCCCTGCGTGCGCTCGATCGCCACGAGGTCGAGCGGCTCCTCGACGACGCAGATCACGCTGCGGTCACGCTGCCCGTCCAGGCAGATCGGGCACGGATCGCCGTCGCTGATCTGCTGGCAGCGCGAGCAAAAGACCGTGCGCTCCTTGACCTCGATCAGCGCCTCGGCCAGGTCGCGCGCCTCGCCCGTGGGTGAGCGCAGCACGTGGTAGGCGAGGCGCTGCGCCGACTTCGGGCCGACACCCGGCAGCCGCCGGAACGCCTCGACGAGACGTGAGATCGAGGAGCCCGTACCGCCCTCGCGCAGCGTCACGGTCGGGGGTCCCGGAAGGAGTGCGCCGTCGCGCGCGCTGCGTGTCTACAGGTGGATCGCACGCCGGCCGTCAGTCCTCGATCGGTACCGCGCCGAGCTTGCGCGCCTCCTCGAAGAGGTGGCCGCCGCGCTCGGCGGGTGGGGGGGCGGGGGGTGGACCGGCGGGTGGCGGGGCCGGGGTCTTTTAAACAAAA
>VXOS01000024.1 GCA_009839925.1 Chloroflexota bacterium | reverse complement strand
CAACCAGGAGAGCTTCTTCGTCCGACACGCCTACTTCCTCGGCCAGAACGACCCATACAAGGCGCTCAAGACCACGCTCAAGGCCGAGATCAACGAGGAGGCATGGGAGACCCTGCACAGCGACACCTCGCGCCCCTTCGACAAGCCGGAGTCGGGCCGCATCGCCGTCAAGGTCATCAACCACCTCGGCGACGAAGTGATGAAGGTGTTCCGAATCGACTGATGCGCATTCGGTACTGCGGATCAGCGCCAGACCGGTGCCGCGGGAGATGCCGATGGCAAGACGGGAAGTGTCCGTGACTCTTCAGGATCCGCTGGCAGATGACGCGCTCCCGGCGACCAATCGGCACGTACGGGAGGCAGGTAGAAGTCGCGAGTTGTGGTGGAGGCTCAGTCCTCAGTGACGCCGGATGGTGCGCTACGGTGAATGCTGGCCGCGACGACCTCAGCCAGTGGGCCGTGCACTTTGTCCATGACTACAACCCGGGGTACGAACCGGACGACTCGATGATCCCGTTCGGCGACTTCGATGGATTCCCGTACCATCACAAAAAGGCGATCAACGATCGCTTTGATTCGTGGCGTATCAGCGATGACCATTACCCCATAGACCCCGACCCGGACGCCCTCCAGGTGCTACTGAAGATCATTACTGACGGACACATCAGGGCCAGTTGGGCATTCCGGAATGGGCGCCCAACCATCTATGGCCCTCGCGCTGCGGTGTGCTTCACTGAGATGCCCCTCTACGCGCTCGTGGAATACGCCGAGCGGCGAAACAGGGACTCCGTCGGGAGGCACGCAGTCGGAGTTCTGAAGAAGGAACTCTTCGAGGCTGGCGGGCGGCCGGCAATCTATGGCTTGGCCGGTAACCACAAGGAGCGTCATCCACAAGGAACTGCCTTCGGTCGGTGGCCCCGTTTCCTGGACCCGTCATGCGGTCTGGGCGCGGCCGAACAGTTCCGGTATGTTCGTATGTCGGTTGATCGAGACCCACCGATAGACTGGTCGCACGAGCGAGAGTGGCGCTGGGCAGACCACGAAGACAGGTGCTCCTGTCCAGGAATGCCGATATGGCTCGCTGAGGAGCCGATCGCGTTCTCTCGGGCATTCGTGGTCGTACCTGATGAGGCTGAAGTTGAATATGTGATCGGCCGGCTGCAAGAGCTGCACGATGCTGGCGCCAACGATGCTGACTTCCCATTTCGCAGAACTACTCTGGAGGCGACATCGGTAGTAGCCCTTGACCAGTTGAGAGATGTCGGGCCTGGCCACGTACGTTTGGAAGACATCCCCGCCAGGCACATCAGAAAGCTGGATCGCCCCGATGCGTCCCCCGAATTGGTCGAGAAGGTCCGCGCCGTACTTGTAGAAGCGCGGAGTGCTGCGGATCGAGCAGCCGGCGAACACCTTAGGTCGGCTCCACGAACACGGGATGGGCATGTCGCCGATGTAGCTGGTTGGGCTCACCTCGTCGTCTACGACAGTCAATCTCCGGTGGTCTCTGCGCTCCTAGAGTTGGAAGAGGCGTGGGGGAATCCGGGAACCGGATACTACGTGGAAGGGATTGGGGGACTTGGCTGGCGGGATGAACAGGCGCTGTCCGTGGCCGAAGCCTCGGTAAGGGCAGCGGAGGCAGTGTTCAGGGAACACTTCCCGGATCTGTCCTTGCGCGTAGAGACCCGGTGGGATTGACGGGCTGCGAAGAGAATCGCTGTACGTCCCTGCCGGTGGGTTTCGGGCGTGGGCCGATGCCGTCGATGGACACCTTCAACTCGGCATCTTCTGGTGATCCTGGGGCGAATGCATGCGGCCGCAACCGTTCTCACCTCGTCGGGAGGCAGTCTGTTTGGGATCGGAGCCATCATCGCCTTCTTCACGTCCACGTGACCCCGGTCGCTTCCGGAGACTGACGAATGGAATTCCGGATCGCCGACACGTTCACCGCCAGCCTCGACCGGCTGACCACGGATGAGCAGAAGGCGGCGAAGACCACGGCCTTCGACCTCCAGTTGAACCCCGCGAACCCTGGCATCCGGATGCACCGAGTCGACGGCAGCAGGGACAAGGACTTCTGGTCGGCGCGTATCAGCCGCGACCTGCGGCTCATCGTGCATCGCACCGACGCGAGCCTGATGCTCTGCTACGCCGACCACCACGACGCCGCTTACCGCTGGGCTGAGCGACGAGTTCTTGAGCGCCACCCGCGCACCGGCGCTGCCCAGCTCGTCGAGGTGCGCGAGACTGTCCGCGAGATCGAGGTGCCGGTCTATGTCCCTGCGGAGCAAATCGTCGCGGAGGCCGCTCCGCCGGCGTTCGGAGCCCAGCCGCGCCTATTCGACCACGTGGCGGATGACGACCTGCTCGGCTACGGGGTGCCTACCGAGTGGCTTGCCGACGCCCGCGCTGCAACCGAGGACACGCTCTTCGAGCTTGCCGACCACCTACCGGCCGAGGCGGCAGAGGCATTGCTGGAGCTGGCCACGGGCGGCACTCCAACGCCGCCGCCACACGCGGACGAGGACGCGGATCCCTTCGAGCACCCCGACGCGCAGCGCCGGTTCCGGGTCATGGACAACGCCGCCGAGCTGGAGCGCGCCCTCGACTACCCCTGGGAGCAGTGGACGGTGTTCCTCCACCCGGCCCAGCGCGCCATCGTCGAGCGGGACTACAGCGGGCCGGTCCGCGTCGCCGGGTCCGCCGGCACGGGCAAGACCGTCGTTGCGCTACATCGAGCGGTGCACCTCGCGCGCACGCATCCTGAAGCCCGCGTGCTGCTCACGACCTTCAGCGACACGCTCGCGGCTGCGCTCCGCGTGAAGCTCGGCCGGCTCGTGGGAGACGACGACTCGCGCGAGCGCATCACGGTGAGCGCCATCGACGAGGTGGGCATCGAACTGTACGAGTCGGCGTTCGGCCCGGCAACGCTGGTGGACGACCCGACGCTGCTGCCGCTCCTCCGTGAGGCCTCGGCGGCCGCCGAGGAGCATCGCTTCAGCGAGCGGTTCCTTGAGACCGAGTGGCGTGACGTGGTCGACGCCTGGCAGCTCTCGACGTGGGAGGAGTATCGCGACGTCGCCCGCCTGGGCCGCAAGACGCGCCTTGGCGAGAACCAGCGCCTCCTGTTGTGGTCGATCTTCGAGCGCGTTCGCTCCGAGCTCGCCAAGCGCGACCTTCGCACCCTCGCCGGCGTGTTCGCTGCGGTGCCCGAACGCGCGGCTGAGAGCGGCGAGAGCCCCTACGACTTCATCGTCGTGGACGAAAGCCAGGACATCGGCGTCCCGCAACTCCGCTTCCTCGCCGCCTTGCGGGGCGCACACGAGAACGGTCTCTTCTTCGCCGGCGACCTCGGGCAACGCATCTTCCAAACGCCGTTCTCGTGGCTCTCGCTTGGCGTCGACGTGCGAGGCCGGTCGAGCACGCTGCGCATCAACTACCGCACGTCGCACCAGATCCGCCGCCAAGCTGACCGTCTGCTCCCGCCCGAGATGAGTGACGTGGACGGCAACACCGACATCCGGCGCGGCACCGTCTCCGCCTTCAACGGCCCCGAGCCGACAATCGCCGTCCTCGACACCATCGAAGAGGAGGCCGTGACCATCGCCGAGTGGATCGAGGCTCGCACGCGGGAGGGCGTTCCGCTTGACGAGATCGGCATCTTCGTGCGTTCAGAGGCAGAGTTGGAGCGCGCCCGAGCTGCTATCGAAGCGGCTGGCCTCACCGCTGCCCGACTCGGTGGCGGCTCCGAGGTCGCGCCGGGCCACGCCGCCATCGGCACGATGCATCTCGCTAAGGGCCTCGAGTTCCGCGCCGTCGTGGTCGCCGCCTGCGACGACGAGGTCATCCCGCTCCAGTCCCGCATCGAGGCCGTCGCCGACACCGCCGACCTCGAGGACGTCTACAACACCGAGCGCCACCTCCTGTACGTCGCGTGCACACGGGCACGGGACCACCTGCTGATCACCGGCGTCGCGCCGGGCTCGGAGTTCCTTGACGACTTGCGGACGCCTCCAGGGTAGCGGCCCACGCTCGTGCTGCTAGCCGACGGGACGCTCGTCCCGGATCCGATCGCGAGCCTTCCGTGGTTTATCCCGCGTCGGAGCCCAGCTCCACGGACGCGGCTTCGCTCCACATGGATTCGATCGTCCCTTCGATCTCGTTCAACTCGGCAGTCGGAAGCCGTCGATAGAAGGTAAGACTCGCTCCGAAGTCCTTGAGCGACGCGTCGATGTGATACGCCGCGCCGTCTACGAGGAGGAATCGGAAGTGTGGAAGTCTGCTTCCAACACGACATTCGCTGTTGCCCTGCCAGTGCCCTGCCCAAGCAGGCCAAGCATCGGTTACACCTCCTATCGCGCCAGGATGGTCTGAACTGAGAAAGCGTCTCGAGATCCCAGTGGGCGCCGCTGCTGAGAGAGTGAACGTGTCGTCGGTCGTGTACGGGTCGACCACGAGGAGCGATTCGCGCGCCTTCTCAATCAGTCGGCGTAACTCGATCGCACCTTCGAATCTCCCACCGCCGACATACGTCGCTCCCGTGGGCACCTCCGCGGGAGAGGTCTGCACGTTGGGTGTGCGCCCGTTGCCCCCGACCGCCTGGTCGATTTCATCAGCTAATAGCTTGAGTTCGCGACATCCAACAGCGGCTCGTACAAGCTCCTCTTGAAACTGCGTGTCGGGAAGCACATTGTCCACCGCGGGCCAGAGCACCAACTCAGTCTGGAGCGGGGAGTCGAGTCGCAATTGGGCCTCGAGTTCATCGAGGAGCAGAGCCCACTGGCGATACCAGGCCTGACGCGCCGCGACATCGCCCTCCCTGACGAGACGCAACCCTTCGTCCCTAAGGGCCTGTAGGAGAGCGATCCGACGCCGCAAGAGCTCAACAGGGTTCGACCCGTCACCGAGCTGCCCGCCTTCATCGGCCACGACGCCTTGACCCGAATACCCTTTCTTCACGCTCTCTCGATGCGGCCCGGTCGCGCATCTCACTGAAGACCTTGACGCCCGCATCGATGATCGTGCCGCGCCGCTCGTCGTCATTGCGCTCGAGCTGCAAGAAGGCATCGACCGCAGACTGCCAGTGGTGGCTCTCTTCGCCAGCCCAAGCGTTCTCCGAGAAGACCGTGGCACCAACGATCCGCTCCGGCTCCCAGCCACGTTCGAAGGCTAGGAGAGCGCGTTCCATCCAGGCCTCGCTCGGGCCGCGACGCAGGGATGTCCAATGAAGGTCGTCCAGGTCTTCACGCTCGAGTAGCGCCTCCGCCAGGCTGGCGTCTGACCCTACGAGGGCCGTCGCGACATCCTGGAGGAAGAACGATGGCACCTCTGCTGGCAGGGCATCGATCAGCTCGCGCCGAACAGGGAGAGGCAGTCCTCCGATTCCCTCCCTGAGGGAATGAGGCAGCAACCAGTCGTCAGAGGGGTCAGGGTGCAGTCTTGCAAACCACCCACGCAGCCATTCCGCGAAGAGCCTTGCATCCCGCTTGAGAACCTCTGTGTACCAGTACTCGTCGGCGGGGCTGGCGACGATCACCTCGCGCCACCTCGTCTGCCCGGCGCTGGAGAGAGACGACACTTGCACTTCCGCCCGTGTATGCGCGATCGCTACGGCCGTATCGCGCGCAACGAGGGGGTCGGGAGCGTTCAGCAGCCGCTCGATGGTGTCGGCAGCGACATCGCCTCGCGCTACCAGCCACTCGATCAAGTTCTTGTGCTGCGCTGTCAAGCCCGCGATCGCCTTCGCGGTGAGTTCTTCACCGACCGGGTGGGTGAGGACCACCTGTGAGGCGAGCCACGAGTAGGACTCGTCGCTGAGTAACCTTCGCAGGGCCTCGTACGCGCCCTCCGCTTCAATCTCGACGGACCGCTGAAGGAACGGCAGAACGAGATCGGGGGAAGCGCCAAGTCGAACTAGCTCATCAACCCAGACGAGTGGGGCGCGATTCGAATCTGCGAGCAGATGCGCCAGACGCGGAGTGAGGCGCGGATACGAGATCCCGGCGGCGGTAGCCTGCTCGTCCGAACCGTGGAGCAACTCTATCTGGGCCTCCAGCGACCGCGATTTAGCGTCCTCGGCCAGCGCGACGACTGCACTATCTGCGGCTCGCTCCCAGTCCTCATAGTCGTCGGCAACTCCTGCCCAGTGGTCGGGAAAGAGGATCTTGAACTCCGGAGGAACCGCAATCTCAAGACCAACCTCGGTGCCGTACGAGCGAAGCTGGTGGAGCGCCCCCGCGTGTCCGGCCAGCAGATCGGCAAGTTGCGTGATGATGCGGGGCGCGACGCGTCGAATCGCATCCTCCGCCTCAGGGAACGATGCTCCACCGAAGCTGAGGCTGTCCGGATAGACCCAGGAGTGCAACGCGTCGATCAATGGTGCGACACGCTGGCCATTCTCACGCGCAACGATCTCAAGCACGCGATCCCAAAGGCCATCGAGCGCGGCTACCGCATCGGGCGGCAGTGGAGCCTCCATCAGCGTGATCGTGTTCCCTAGCCCCGGATCCTGCGATGTCCTCCGCATCTGGGGACGCATCACGTGCGCCAGAGCGCGCATCCCAACCTGCACATCGCCGCCAGCGAGTAGCCAAGAGTCGATCATCTCGACCGCGGTCTCCCTAATCGTGACTGGGCCGTCGGACTTGGCGATGTGATCGCCAATCACCCGCAAGGGATGATCTGGTTCGCTGTGCTCAGGTCGCTCGTTCCCGATGGCTGCGTCCAGCAGCAAAGGCAGCGTGGTTGGAGGGTCAATGCCCTGTCGATGTGCTTCACGGATGATCTCGTCGTGGGACTCTGGCCATCGTTCGAGCGCCTCTTGAAGCTCGCTAGGCCCCAAGTGTGAGTATGCGAGGATTGCCTCGGAGTCGCCGTCATCGATCAGGCTCCGCACGACCTCGTGATCGAGCTCAGCTCCGCGGAGTATCGCGCCGAGCAACGGAACAGCAGCGCTCGCGGCGGCGTCAAGGCTCTCAAGCGACCGAGGGAGGGGGAGAGAGCCTGCGCCCGACAGATACACATCTCTCACAAGGGCATACCGTAAATTTTCTGGCTGAACGCGTAGGTGGGCGACCCCATTGGCCATCGGAGCCTCGTCCAGGGTTCCGCCAGATGCGAGTCCTCGAATGAGGTCGGCGACATGGGGTTCAGTGAGGCCCAGTGCCTCACCGGCCTGAGCTAGAGTCGCCCCACGCTCCCCGGATAGTGCGAGAAAGCCAAGCACATAGCGGCTCTCCGGGCCGATGGTTCTCGTGTACCAACCGACGAGATCCCGGAGAAGCGCATCGCCATTAGCGATGTCCTGCAGATCTCCGGTTAGTGCTCCATAGGCCAAGGTAACTGCGAGTCCAACGCGGCCATGTGCCTGATTCACGAGAAGCGCCTGGAGCTCAACCGGCCCCCCGATGCCCATCTCTGTGATGACGCTGAGAATCTGGCCGCGCTCAAGTTCACCGATCTCAAAGCGCACGGCACCCGGGAGGGTTTCTGCAACATCCTCAGCGCTTCCCGGCCACGTCACGGCCACGATGCCGAAACTGGCACTCATCTGGGTACGCAGTTGTCGCAGCCTGCGGAGCCGATCTCCCTGAAGGTGGGCATCGTCAACCACCACCCTCGCCGGTTCCATGTCGCGGATGGCGTCTTCGAGTTGGTCAATGCTCCAGCCATCATCGAAGAGGCCCCAATCGGCCTCCACGAGCTTCTGAAGCAAGAAGGTCTTGCCGATCCCAGGCTTTCCGACCACAACGAGATCACCGTCGATGGCCTCCAGTCGTTCGATTTCGTCATTCCTCCCAATGACAGGAACTTCGACCGTCGGCCGCCGAGTGGCCGGCAGACGAGACAGTGCCCGCGCTTCGCCGGGGACTCCGAGCAGTTCTCGTCGCCATGCCGCGTTCCGGTAGAGGCGGTCGACGAAGTCGGCACGATCGTGAACGGCCGCAAGCCGGACGCCGTACTCGTTGCTGAGGTGTTCGTTCAGCTCGAGCCACCGCCGACCGGTGATTGGGCGAGACGTTGCGAATACGACCGTGCGGCGCTCACCGCCGGCGTCGATGTGACTCTGGATATTGCGCTCGAGGTTGCCGTGCGCGTCTTCCTGAACGGTGGCTACAAGGAAGAACGGAGTGCCATCCGGGAGTTCGCCGACTCCGTCCATCCCTGCGTCGTTCCCGCCCTCGACGGGGCGGAGAGACGGGTAGACATCTTTCAATAGCTCGACCGCGCATCGCTCAAAGGTCAGGCCATCGAGCGGCTTGGCGATTGCCTCACGAATCGCGCGATACAGCGTTTCCGGCATGCGAATGCTCCGGGGAGTGGCGTGCGCTCAGTCTAGTATCGCCCTGGTGCCGCCACTCAAGCCATCGCGGTTGCGGGCCAAGGCTTCGCAGTCCTTGAGGCGCGGTCAACAGGGCGATGCCATGCACCGCAGCCGGAACCAGTGCCTGCCGCCGGTGTAGCGCAGGTAGGGCGCGAGACCCTACGATCCCTCGTACCAGGACCTACTCAGAACCTCAGTCGAGCGAGCCCCTGCGGCGTTTCTTCGACCTTGAGGTCCGAGCAATTGGACGGGGATAGTCCCTGCTTCGCCGTCCCGGGTTGCTGCGATCCGCCCACCGCCGCGTGCGCGTTGCATGAGCTTGGGATCTTCAGCGATCCCGCGATGGCGCCGCTCAATCTGTTTGCCACTTGACGACAATGTAGTCAGCGGTCACACGGAGACGACGCCGACGTACTAATCAAGGTCAATCTGCGGGAGTACGCCACCGCCGCGAGGTAGCCGCACGCGCTGGTACACTCCCGCCGTCGCATCTCGGACGAGCGGCTCCCTGCGCCGCTGACGGACTTGCGCGATCGACCAGCAGCGGGGACAGGGATGATGGCTGAAGTCGGCGGGATCGACGACTACATCGAGCGGGCGCAGCCTTTCATTGATTCTGGCCGGCTCGACGAAGAGGAGATGGACGACAAGCTCGAGACGGCGAAGCGCCTCGCCGAGGTTCGCGACTCCGTCTTCGCCGAGGAGGCCGGGTGGCCGTCGCAGGTCGGGCGTGAGCTACTCCAGACTAACCTCAGCGGAGGCGGCTGGCGCGCGAGCGACGTGATCGGGAAGTGGGTTCGAGACGAACCTGTCAGCGCCCTGCCAGCGTTGAGAGATCTCTGGGCGGAGGACGGCGCGCCGCCCGGAGAGCGCGTGACCACCTTTCTCAGCCAGGTGCCTGATGACCCCAACTTCACGGGTGTGGGGACCCGGCTCCGGCCCGTTTCGGTGCTGCTCATGGCTCTCGGTCCCGGGTACCCGCCCTTCAAGATCACTGAGTTCCGCAACGCCTACAAGGCGACCGGGTACCCGGAACCGGCTGACGAGGCTGACGAAGGGGACCACTACGAACACGCCCTCGCGTTCCTCGACCAGCTTGTCGAACGAACGGCGGCACTGGGTCTCGAGCGGCCGCGCAACCGCCTGGAGGCGCACTCGGTCCTTTGGATGAACGAGACCAAGGCGCCTCACCAGCCGCCGACACCGGGCATCACCACCAGGACCGGCGACGAGGAGCCGGGCTCGCTGGAGGCGCTCGCGGATGAGCTTCTGCTGAGCGCGGGCTTCCTGCACGATGTCGAACGACTGCTGGAAGACAAGGGCCAAGTCATCTTCCAGGGGCCGCCGGGCACCGGGAAGACGTACGTTGCGCGGAAGCTGGCCGCATGCCTAGCCGGGTCGCCGAGTCGCGTGCGGCTCGTCCAGTTCCACCCCTCGTACGCGTACGAGGATTTCGTCCAGGGCTACCGGCCGAGCCTCGACACGGAAGGGCGCGCGAGCTTCAGGCTGCAGAATGGACCGCTCGTCCAGATGGCGCAGCACGCGCAAGCCAAACCGGACGCGAAGCACTTCTTGGTCATCGATGAAGTCAACCGCGGCATTCTGGCGAAGGTGTTTGGCGAGCTGTACTTCCTGCTGGAGTACCGGGACGAGCCGATGCGGCTTCAGTACTCGGACGAGCCGTTCAAGCTGCCCCGCAACCTGTACATCATCGGCACGATGAACACAGCCGACCGCTCGATCGCGCTGGTGGATCTGGCACTGCGCCGCCGCTTTCACTTCGTCGAGTTCCACCCCGACAAGCCACCCGTGGAGCACTTGTTGGGATGGTGGTTGGAACGCAACGTGCCGGAGATGGACTGGGTGGCGGACGTCGTCGACCTCGCAAACGAGAAGCTCGACAACAGAGAAGCTGCGGTCGGACCGAGCTACTTCATGCAAGACGACCTCGACGAGGACAAGGTCGCACTCACCTGGGAGCACAACGTCCTGCCCTACATCGAGGAGCAACTCTACGGACAGCCCGGCCGCCTGGCCGAGTTCGACCTGGATCGTCTCCGCCGCGAACTCGGCGGGGGCGGTGAAGACGACGGACCGGTCGCGGGCGAGCAGGAAGGCGAAACCGAGTCCGGCGATGCGGGCGATTGAACTCCGGGAGTACGAGCCGACTGAGGAGACGCTCTCGGTCGGTGAGCGAGATGCCCTCCGGGCGGCTGTGCCCTCGCTGACCATTGAGCCGGCCACTGGGCAAGAGGCCGTCTATCGTCTGACGCCGGGCTCCACAGTTGGCGCCCTTGAGATCGGCGACCTCTCGGTCTCCATCCGCCCGAAGCTGGACATCTCGCGCGTGCTCTTCCTCGCCTCCTACGCGATGGGGGCATTCAAGCTCCAAGATGAACCCTTCTCCTTCAAGGACGCGGAGACCCTAGTCGAAGCCGTCGCGCCGGCATTCGTCGCCGCCGCGCAAAGCGCCTTTGGCCGTGGCCTGCTCCACGGGTACCGGACCGAGGAGGAAGCGCTGCACACCGTCCGCGGGAGGATCATGGTCGCTGAGCAGGTACGTCGCAGGTTCGACATCCCGCTGCCGGTGGAGGTTCGGTACGACGACTTCACCGACGACATCCTACCGAACCGCCTCGTGAAGGCGGCGGCCGTTGTTCTCGGCGCCATGCACATCCGCGACGCGTATGCCCGCGACGGCCTCGGCTGGATGGACGCGACGCTCAGTAACGTGTCGCTGGTGCGTTTCGACCCGAGCGGCATTCCGGCTGTGGCGTTCGACCGGCTGAACGAGCACTACCGGGAAGTGGTCGAGCTGTCGAGCCTCATCCTGCGCTACCGCGCCTTCGAGCTGGACCGAGGGTGGATCCGCGCCAGCGGGTTTCTCGTGGACATGAACGAGGTATTCCAGGCGTTCGTCACGCGTGCGCTCCGGGAGTCGTTGGGGGTCTCGGACCGCGCGCTCTGCTCCGATCAGGCCCTGCCCACGCCGCTCACCCTCGACGAAGGACGCCGAGTCGGTCTCAAGCCCGATCTTTCTTGGTGGGAGGGTTCCGTATGCGTCTTCGTTGGCGACGCAAAATACAAGCGCGTCCGCGACGAGCGCGTACCGAACGCCGACCTCTACCAGATGCTCGCCTACGTAACGGCCATGGATCTGCCCGGAGGGCTTCTAGCCTACGCACAGGGCGAGGCGGAACCCGTGGTCCACGAGGTTCGCAACTCCGGCAAGCGCATCGAGGTCGCCGCCGTCGATCTCTCCAGCACGATCGGCGACATTCGCGCGTCCATCAGCGAACTCGCCCTAAACGTCCGGGCCCTGCGCGACGATGCACGGCGGCTGCGTCGCGCCGCGTGAGGTCGTTCGCGCTCACTGTAGCCGCTGCGGGGGCCACCTACGGCGCAGTGCTGTGGCACCGTGCGGGCGGAGACTACCGGTCCCCTACCATCACCTCTGGCTCTTGTCACTCCTCGTCAAGAGAACTCAGGGCACCAGGCGGAACCTCAAAGCGAAGGTTCTCGATTTTGTCCAGTCTGGTGGGCGATACTGGATTCGAACCAGTGACCTCAGCGATGTCAACGCTGCGCTCTAGCCATCTGAGCTAACCGCCCGCGCCGGCCGGACGCCGGAAATCGAGCCTAGCCCCGCCTGTCGCGAGGCGTCAACGCTCGGGCTCGGCGCGGATGCGGCTGGCGCGAGTTCCTGTATTCTGGAGTGGGCCTCTAGCTCAATGGCAGAGCAGCTGACTCTTAATCAGCCGGTTCAGGGTTCGAATCCCTGGGGGCTCACCAGACTTCCCACCAGCTTTACCACAATGCGCAACGCCACGACGCGCGTTTAGGGGCTATAGTGAGGCGTCACGTCCTCGGAGGGCGCGGCGCGTAAGCCGACAGCGGCGGCGTGGATGGGCTATAATCGCGCGCCGTCAGGCGGTGGGGAGACGAGCTCAGGGGACAGCGTCTACGGGGAAGTGTCGGAACTGGTAGACGAGCATGATTTAGGATCATGTGCCGCGAGGCGTAGGAGTTCGAGTCTCCTCTTCCCCACCAACGGAGCCCGCAGGGGGGCTCCACTTCTCCGGACGGAGGGGAACTTTGGCGAAGCTGCTCGAGATCAACAATCTGCGGACGTACTTCTACACCGAGGAAGGCGTCGTCCGCGCGGTCGATGGGGTCTCCTGGGACCTCGAGGAAGGCGAGACGCTGGGGCTCGTGGGTGAGTCCGGGTGCGGCAAGTCCGTCTCCGCGCTCTCGATCCTGCGGCTGATTCCGCGCCCGCCCGGCCGCATCGTCGACGGCGAGATCATTTTCGAGGGCGAGGACCTGCTCGATGTCTCGGACGCGGAGATGCGCTCCATCCGGGGTAACCGCATCGCCATGATCTTCCAGGAGCCGATGACCTCGCTGAATCCGGTGCTCACGATCGGCAACCAGCTGACCGAGGCGATCACGCTGCACCTCGGACTGGAGAAGTCCGACTCGCGCGCGCGCGCCGTCGAGCTGCTCGAGCTGGTCGGCATCCCGGAGGCGGCGAACCGCCTCGACGACTATCCGCACCAGTTCTCGGGCGGCATGCGCCAGCGCGTGATGATCGCGATGGCGCTGTCCTGTAACCCGAAGCTGCTGCTGGCGGACGAGCCGACCACCGCCCTCGACGTGACGATCCAGGCGCAGATCCTGGAGCTGATGGCGCAGCTGTCGAAGGACCTCGGCACGGCCGTGGTGATCATCACGCACAACCTCGGCGTCGTCTCGCGCTATGCCGACCGGGTGAACGTGATGTACGCGGGGAAGATCGTCGAGTCCGGCTCGACGATGGACATCTTCAAGGACCCGCGCCACCCCTACACCGTGGGCCTGATGAACTCGGTGCCTCGCCTCGACGAGACCGAGCACGTGCGCCTCGACGCGATCGAGGGCCAGCCACCGCTGCTGATCGACCCGATCCCGGGTTGCCCCTTCGAGCCGCGCTGCGACTGGGCGATCGACAAGTGCGTGACGGATCACCCGCCGCTCGAGCTCAAGAAGGAGCAGCACTGGTCGGCCTGCTGGCGCGACCCGCAGACCGACGAACGCACGCGCAGCACCGAGACCGCGGACATTAGCTAGGCCCGCAGGCCGGACGGGAACACGCTCATGACCACAGACGCCGCCACGATGACGGAGACGGGGAACGGCCACGCCAAGAACCTCGTCGAGGTGGACGCGCTGAAGATGTACTTCCCGGTCACCTCCGGGATCCTCTTCCAGCGCAAGATCGCCGACGTCAAGGCTGTCGACGGCATCTCGTTCTTCGTCCGCGAGGGCGAGACGCTCGGACTCGTCGGTGAGTCCGGCTGCGGGAAGTCGACCACCGGCCGGGCGATCCTGCAGCTCTACCGGCCCACGGAGGGGACGATCACCTTCGACGGCACCGTCCTCAACGACGTGAAGGGCCGCTCGCTGCGCGCCTTCCGGCGCCGCATGCAGATGATCTTCCAGGACCCCTACTCGTCGCTGAATCCGCGCATGAGCGTCGCCAGCATCATCTCCGAGCCGATGGTGATCCACGGCCTCTACAAGGGGAAGGAACGCCAGGAGCGCGTCGAGTACCTGCTGGAGGAGGTGGGCCTCAACCCCTACTTCGCGAAGCGCTACCCGCACGAGTTCTCCGGCGGTCAGCGACAGCGCATCGGCGTCGCCCGGGCGCTCGCCGTCGAGCCGGAGTTCATCGTCCTCGACGAGCCGGTGTCCGCCCTGGACGTCTCGATTCAGGCGCAGATCATCAACCTGCTCGAGGACCTCCAGAACGAGTTCAACCTCACCTACCTGTTCATCGCGCACGACCTGGCGGTCGTGCGTCACA
Organism: Chloroflexota bacterium; assembly: GCA_009839925.1. GTDB lineage: Bacteria > Chloroflexota > Dehalococcoidia > UBA2979 > UBA2979 > VXMT01. Next base: position 11,578 of record VXOS01000024.1, on the reverse strand, counting down.
TCTCCGACCGCGTCGCGGTGATGTACCTCGGGCGGATCATGGAGCTCGCGGACTCGAACGAGCTCTACGAGAACCCGCTGCACCCGTACACGAAGGCGCTGCTCTCCGCCGTGCCGATCACCGACCCGGAGATCGAGCGCTCGCGCGAGCGGATCATCCTCGTCGGCGACGTGCCGTCGCCGGTGCGACCGCCGCCCGGGTGCGTCTTCAACACGCGCTGCCCGATCGTGATCGACGAGTGTCGCGAGCGGATCCCCGAGTGGCGCGAGGTCGGGCGGGACCACTGGGTAGCCTGCCACCGCGTCTAGCAGCCTCAACCAGGCACGCGCAGCCACGAGGGCGGGGAGACCCGCCCTCGTTCACGTCCGGCGCCCGCTGAAGAATCAGCGCCCGCGTGCGCCTGCGGGCGTCACGCGGCTACGATGATCGCGTGCAGCACATCCGCAACTTCTCGATCATCGCTCACATCGACCACGGCAAGTCGACGCTCGCCGACCGCATGCTGGAGCACACCGGCGCCGTCTCCGACCGCGAGATGCGCGAGCAACTGCTCGACCAGATGGACCTCGAGCGCGAGAAGGGCATCACGATCAAGGCGCAGGCCGTGCGCATGCACTACCGCGCCCGCGCCGGCGCCGACTACGAACTCAACCTGATCGACACCCCCGGCCACGTCGACTTCGCCTACGAGGTGTCGCGCGCCCTCGCCGCCTGCGAAGGCGCCGTGCTGGTCGTCGACGCCGCACAGGGCATCCAGGCGCAGACGCTGGCCAACGTCTACGCCGCGCTCGACCTCGACCTCGCGCTGATCCCCGTGGTCAACAAGATCGACCTCCCCGCCGCCGACCCGGACCGCGTCGCCCGCGAGCTGGTCGACGTCGTCGGCTTCGAGCCCGACCAGGTGCTCTACGCCTCGGCCAAGAGCGGCGAGGGCATCGAGTCGATCCTCGAGGCGATCGTCGAGCGCATCCCCGCGCCCGAGGGCGACCCGGAGGCCGCGCCGCGCGCGCTCGTCTTCGACTCCAAGTACGACGCCTACAAGGGCGTGCTCGCCTACGTGCGCCTGGTGGACGGGTCGGTCGCGGCGGGCCAGCGACTGCGGCTGATGCAACAGGGCACGCGCTTCGAGCCGATCGAGGTCGGCGCCTTCCGGCCGGACCTCGACGTCCAGCCACGGCTCGAGGCGGGACAGGTCGGCTACCTCGCGACGGGCCTCAAGAGCGTCCACGAGAGCCGTGTCGGCGACACGGTCACGCTCGACCGGCGCGGCGCGGAGCAGCCGCTGCCCGGCTACCGCCCGGCCAAGCCGATGGTCTTCGCCGGCATCTACCCGACCGACCCGAACGAGTACGAGGAACTGCGGGCCGCCTTCGAGCGCCTCAGTCTGAACGACGCCTCCCTCGTCTGGCAGCCGGAGAGCTCGGCGGCGCTCGGCTTCGGCTTCCGCGCCGGCTTCCTCGGTCTGCTGCACATGGAGATCGTGCAGGAGCGGCTGGAGCGCGAGTTCGGCCTCGAGCTCGTCGCGACCGCGCCCTCGGTCGAGTACGAGGTCAGCCGATCGGACGGCCGCGAGATTGTCGTCGACAGCCCAGCCGACCTGCCGCCGCCGAACGAGATCCGCGAGGTCCGCGAGCCGTGGGTGCGGCTCGCCGTCACCGTGCCCTCGCGCTACCTCGGAGCGGTCATGGAGCTGGTGACCGGCCGGCGCGGGCGGCATGAGCGGTTGGAGTACCTGGACCACGGCGGCACCGAGGGCGACGCGCGCGTGCTCGCCGAGTTCCTCTGCCCGCTCGCCGAGATCCTCGTCGACTTCTACGACCAGCTGAAGTCGCGCACCCAGGGCTACGCCTCGCTCGACTACCAGATCGAGGGCTTCGAGCCTGCGAAGGTGCTGCGGCTCGACATCCTCGTCAACGGCGAGCCGGTCGACGCGCTCTCGACGATCGTGCAGTCGGAGGGGGCGGCGGCGAAGGGTCGGCAGCTGACGGCGGCGCTGAAGGAGCTGATTCCTCGCCAGCTCTTCGCGGTGCCGATCCAGGCGGCCGTCGGCGGGCGCATCGTCGCTCGCGAGACGGTGCGGGCGATGCGCAAGAACGTGATCGCGAAGTGCTACGGCGGCGACGTGACGCGCAAGCGCAAGCTCCTGGAGCGGCAGAAGGCGGGCAAGAAGCGCATGAAGATGCTCGGCTCCGTCGAGGTCCCGCAAGAGGCGTTCATGGCGGTGCTCAAGCTGCGGGAGTGAGCGCGGGCGCTTGCAAAATGCTGGCAGTGCATGCAAAATGCTGGCACGATGGTACAGATCACAATCCGAAATGTCCCCGAAGAGGTGCGCGACGAGTTGAAGGCTCGTGCTGCCCGCCAGCGCCAGTCGATGCAGGAGTATCTGCGGGGCGAACTGGAACGCATCGCCTCGAAGCCCTCGGTCGCGGAGTTGATGGCCGAGGTGCGCGCCGAGAAGGAAGCCAACCCGGTGTATATCGGCACGGAGACCATCCTGCGGCACCGGGATGCCGATCGGAAGTGACGCTGGTCGTTGACGCATCCGCTCTGGTTGCGGCACTGATCGAGTCACGTCCGGAAGGTAGATGGGTGGAGGCCACTCTCGCGGCCGATGACCTCGCGGTGCCTGAGTTCGCGTTGGCTGAGTCCACGAACATTTTTCGCCGGTTGGAGCTGTCGGGCGGTATATCGCGCGCGAGGGCCGACCGCGGGCGGCGCAACCTGCTTCGGCTGCCCCTCCAACTCCACCGCTTTGCGCCCTTCGCGGACCGCGTGTGGGAGTTGCGCCACAACCTGACTGCCTATGACGCCTGGTACGTCGCGCTCGCCGAGTCGCTTGACTGCCCGCTCGTCACGCTCGACTTCCGCCTCAGTCGCGCCAGCGGCCCCACCTGCGAGGTTCTCACGCCTCCCTGACGCCTCGCCCGCCCCGGAGCGCGCACGTACGATACGGGCGCGCCGGGAGGTCGCCGCCATGTCAGAGCAGGTCGTCGCGCCGCGCATCCGCGGCTTCATCTCGCTCACCGCCCACCCCGAGGGCTGCGCCGCCAACGTGCGCGGACAGATCGAGGTCGCCCGCGCCGCCGCCGAGGGCGCTCCCGCGCTCGGCCCTGCCCTCGTGATCGGGTCCAGCACGGGCTACGGGCTCGCCAGCCTGCTCTCCGCCTGCTTCGGCTACGGCGCGCCCTCCGTCGGCGTCTGCCTCGAGCGGCCCTCGGAGGACGACAAGCCCGGCAGCGCCGGCTGGTACAACCTCGCCGAGGCGCACCGTATCGCCGCCGCCGAGGGTCGCACGCTGCGCACGGTCAACGCCGACGCCTTCTCCAGCGAGGCCAAGGAGCAGGTCGCCGCCGAGTTGCGCGCCATGCGCGGGCAGGTCGAGCTGCTGGTCTACAGCCTCGCGGCGCCGCTGCGTCGCGATGCCGCGACGGACGAGGTCTGGCGCAGCACGCTCAAGCCGATCGGCCGGGACTGGACCGGCAAGAGCATCGACCTGCGCCGCAACCGCGTGACCGAGGCGACGATCGAGGCGGCGAACGAGGATGAGATCGAGGCTACGGTGAAGGTGATGGGCGGCGAGGACTGGGCCGAGTGGCTGCGCTGGCTCGGCGCCGAGGGCCTGCTCGCCGACAACTGCCGCAGCGTCGCCTACAGCTACGTCGGCCCCGAGGCGACGCACGCGATCTACCGCGCGGGCACGATCGGGCGCGCCAAGGAAGACCTCGAGGCGACCGCGCGCGACCTGCACGCGCAGCTCGCGCCGGGCGGCGGCGGGGTCTGGGTGAGCATCAACAAGGGCATCGTCACCCAGGCCTCGGCGGCGATTCCCGGCGTCGCGCTCTACATGAGCGTGCTCTTCGCCGTGATGAAGGCGCAGGGCACGCACGAGGGCCCGATCGAGCAGATCGCGCGCATGATGCGCGACCACCTCGGTCCCGGCGTCACGCCCGTGACCGACGACGAGGGCCGCATCCGCCTCGACGACCTGGAGATGACGCCCGAGGTGCAGTCCGAGGTCGCGCGCCGCATGGCCGCGATCGACACGGACTCGCTCGGCGAGCTGAGCGACTACGCCGGGTGGCAGCGCTACTTCCAGCAGCTCTTTGGCTTCGGCCTCGAGGGCATCGACTACGACGCGCCGACGGAAGTGCACCGCCTGTTGGTCTGAGTGGATTCGGGGCCCGTGCAGCACGCTCCGATCCCGCCGGGCAAGTATCTCCGAGGGCGCAACAACCGATAGAGGCGGGAGCAGCGCCGGCGAGCCCCCTCACCCGCGGGGTGTGTGGGGGGATGCCCCCCACAAGACACGGCTCTCCCCCAGGAGAGGGGGCCGGAGGGGAGCCGGAGGGCTAGCGGGCCCACCATTCGGGGACGAAGCGGCGCAGGCTGAACTTCCACTTGCCGCCCTCGCGGCGGAGGCGGTCGTCGTACTGGCCGATCAGCGTTACGCGGCCGTCCCCCGTGTTGTCGAACATCACGAGGTAACAGCGCAGCTCGGCCTCGTCGCCCTCACCCTCGATCCAGATGTTGTTGACCCAGTGGCGGAAGCGGTCCGCGCCGTGGCGCTCGTTCAGCGTCTCGGCCCACGCCGCGAGGGCGTCGCGGCCCTCGTGGCGGCGTCCGTTCAGGTCCAGCACGCCGTCCTCGGTGAAGGTGTCGGCGAAGGGCTCCGGGTCGCGGCGGTCGTAGTGGTGGTAGTGGGCGGCGACCAACTGCTCGATCTCGGTGATGTCGGCGGCGCTCAGCGGCATCGGGGGACTCCTCTCGAGGCGTGCCGCGCGTCGGTGCGGCGAGGGCAAGATAGCAAGCGCCGCCGGGCGCGGCGCGCTACACCTCGCGCAGGTCGTCGAGGTAGGCGCGGGCGAAGCCACCGATCAGCTCGGCGGACTGGTCCGCGGACGCCTCGACGCCGAGGCGGACGTGCTGCACGCCGCGCTCGCCCGCCTCGCGCAGCATCGTCGCCGTCTCCTCCTGCCGGCCCGGGGCGAGCGAGGGCAAGTTGACCATGCCGAAGGTCAGCGCGTCCGGGTCGCGGCTGGCGTCCTCGGCGGCCTGGCGGACGGTGGCGATGTCCTCGGGGAACGTCGGCAGGCGATGCGCGCCCGCGATCCAGGCGTCGCCGAGGCGTCCCGCGCGGCGCAGCGCGGGCGGCCTGGCGCCGCCGATCCAGAGCGGGATGGGGCGTGCCGGGGTGGGGCGGCAGATCCAGCCGTCGACGTCGTAGAACTCGCCGTGGTGGGTGACTTCCTCGCCGCTCCAGAGCGCGCGCATCAGCGCGAGTTGCTCGTCGACGCGCGCGCCGCGCCGCTCGAAGGAGGCGGAAAGCACCTCGAACTCCTCGCGGCACCAGCCAACGCCGACGCCGAAGACGAAGCGCCCGCCGGCGAGCACATCGAGCGAGGCGATGACCTTGGCGTGGAGCACGGGATTGCGCATCGGCAGCACCATCACCGCCGTGCCGATCTGGACGCGCTCGGTGATCGCGGCGACGAAGGCGAGCAGCGTCAGCGGCTCGAGCAAATGGCTGTCGCTCTGGAAGCGGTCGGGCAGCCGGCCACTCGCGGCGTAGGGGTAGCGGGACGTGAACTCGCGGGGGTAGACAACGTGGTCGCTCACCCAGAGCGAGGCATAGCCGGACTGCTCGGCCGTGCTCGCGAAGGCCGCGAGGTGCTCGCGGGTGGCGTCGGGGCCGGTCTGCGGCAGCACGAGCCCGATCTCCATGCCGACGCCCCTTCCGGGAACGGATCCTGCCCGCTGACGGCCGCTAGGGTACGCTGCCCGGCGCGACGGCGCTCAGGCGGACGGAGGCGGCGATGGGTGAGTTTGACGGCAAGGTGGCGCTCATCACGGGCGGCGGCTCGGGCATCGGGCGCGCCTCGGCGGTGGCGTTCGCGCGCGAGGGCGCGCACGTCGTCGTCGCCGACATCAACGGCGAGGGCGCCGAGGAGACCGTGAGCCTGGTCGAGGCGGAGGGCGGCGGCGCCAACGCGGTCAAAGTGGAGCTGACGGACCCGGCCGCCGTCGCGGCGATGCTGAGCGGCATCGCCGACATGCACGGACGGCTCGACTACGCGCACAACAACGCCGGGATCAACGATGCGCCCTCGAAGCTGCCGGAGCTGAGCGACGAGCGCTGGCACCGCATGATCGCGGTCAACCTGACCTCGGTCTTCTACTGCCTGCGCGAGGAGCTGCCGCTGATGGTCGAGACGGGCGGCGGGGCGATCGTCAACACCTCGTCGGGCGCGGGCGTCTTCGCCTCGGCGAACATCGCGCACTACGCCGCCGCGAAGCACGGCGTGATCGGCCTCACCCGCAGCGCAGCGATCGAGTACGGCGAGCACGGCGTGCGCGTCAACGCGGTCTGCCCCGGCCTGGTCGATACGCCGATGCGCGGCCGCCACCTGCAGCACGACCCGGAACACGAGCGGCGCATCCTGGAGTTCTCCGGGGGCCGGGTGAACCCACCCGAGCTGATCGCCGACACCGCCCTCTGGCTCTGCAGCGAGGCGGCCTCGAACGTCAACGGGCAGGCGCTGCTCGGCGACGGCAAGTACGGGCCGAAGCTGCGCCTTGGCAGCTGGCAGCACTGGGTGCCGCTCGAGCAGCTGACGGACGGCTAGCGCCTCCGGGGGCTGACGGGCGCCGGAGGCGCTAGAAGCCGAGCGCGTCCTTGCCGAGCAGCTGGCGCAGCACCTGCACCTGGCCGAAGTGCTCGCGCCCGTGCGCGATCACCACCTGGCCCAGCGTCTCGATGCGCGCTCGCTCGGTCATCTCGCCGGCGATGCGGGCGGGCGTGGTGCCGACGAGGAAGGCCTCGTCCATCGCCTCGATCTTCGGCTGGACGGCCTCGCGCACGCCCGCGCCGTAGCTCGCGAGGTCGGACACGCTTGCGAACTGCAGCGCCGTCGACTCCTCGAAGGTCATGCCGGTGCCCTGGTCGATGCGCGGCATCTCCCAGGCCTTGTCGAGGCCCTCGGCGACCCAGATCGGCCGGTCGCGGTGGAAGACGAAGTTGACGATGTTGTCGACCGTGCGCAGCACGTGCCAGACGTGGAAGCCGATCGAGGGCGAGCCCTCGAGCGGCTGGGCGTTCAGCTCCTCGGCGCTGAGGTCCTCGATGGCCGTGTTGAGGTCGCCGAGCAGGTTGCCGACGAGCTGGGCGAGCGGTGCGGCGAGCGGGCTGGGCGCGGCGTCGGCGGTCGAGTCGGTCATGTTCGTCCTCCAGTGGAGCGATGCGCTGTGCGGTAGTCCGCCGTCAGGGTAGCGCGATCGCGTACGCCACGACGCTTCGAGGCGAGGCGGCCGCCTCGCAGAGGCCGTCGTCGGGGCGGTAGGAGGCCGCCATCACGCGCCCGTGCCGCCACGCCCCGCTGCGCCGCACGCGGTGCCCGCGCCGCTCGAGCTCGGCGAGCACGCCCTCCTCGATGCGCGTCTCGGCGTCGACGAGGCCCGGGTTGGCGAGCCGCGGGTAGAACGACTCGGGCCAGTGCTCGCTGTGCACCGTCGGCGCGTCGATCGCGGCCTGCAGGTCCTCGAAGCCGAAGTCGACGAGGTTGAGCAGGAAGTGCAGCGACCACTGGTCCTGCTGGTCGCCGCCCGGCGTGCCGAAGGCGATGCGCCGTCCGTCCGGCAGCTGCGCCAGCGAGGGCGTGAGCGTGGTGCGCGGGCGCTTGCCCGGCGCCAGCGCGTTGGGGTGCGCGGGATCGAGGACGAACATCTGCCCCCTTGTGCCGACCGGGAAGCCGAGCTGCGGGACGGTCGGCGAGGACTGGAGCCAGCCGCCGCTCGGCGTGCAGCTCGCGAGGTTGCCCCAGCGGTCGACCGCATCGCAGTGCGTCGTGTCGCCGCGGCCGCTCGCGCCGAGCAGCGCTTCCGGCTCGGCGCGCGGCAGCCCGGCGGGGCTGAGCGCCTGAGCGTCCTCGTCCTCCGCCAGCAGCGGCCAGCCCTCGGGCAGCCGTCCGAGGCCGGGGCGCAGCTCCAGCGAGGCGCGATCGGCGTCGACGAGCGCGCGGCGGCGCTCGCTGTAACCGTCGGAGAGCAGCTCGTCGAGGGGCACGTCGACGTGGGCGGGATCGCCGTAGCTGGCCTCGCGGTCGGCGAAGGCGAGCTTGGCGCACTCGATCCAGGTGTGCAGCGCCTCGGCGCTGTTGTGGCCCATCGCCGCCAGGTCGAAGCCCTCGAGCAGCCGCAGCTGCTGGAGCATCACCGGGCCCTGCGACCAGGGCGGGCACTTCCAGACCGTGACGCCGCGATAGCCCGCGGCGACGGGCGTCTCGACGGCTCCCTCGTAGCCCGCGAGGTCGGCGGCCGTGAGCAGGCCCGCGTGCGCCTCGCCCGAGGCGTCGCGGACGGGGGCTTGCAGGAACGCCTCGATCCACTCGGCGGGCTCGCCGCGGTAGAAGGCGTCGCGAGCGGCGCGGATGCCGGCCTCGCGCCCGCCTCCCGAGGCGCGCTCGGCCTCGGCCATGCTCGCGAGCAGCGAGGCGAGCGCCGGGTTGCGCACCCGCTCGCCGACGGCCTTCACAGGAAGCCACACATCGGCGGTCGTCGGCCACTCGGCGGCGATCCGATCGCCGGCGATCTCGAGCAGCCGGCGCAGCGAGGGGTACATCGGAAAGCCGCCCTCGGCGAGGGCGCGGGCCGGCGCGACCACCTCGGCGAGCGTGCGCGTGCCGAAGCGTTCGAGCAGCAGCCGCCAGGCATCGAGCGCGCCGGGGATGGCGGCGGCCGTCAGCCCGTCGCCGGGGATGCGATCGAGGCCGAGCGAGCGGAAGTGCTCGATCGTGGCGGCCGCCGGGGCGGCGCCCTGCCCGGAGATGGCGTGCGTCCGCTCGCTCGCCGCGTCGTGGTAGAGGATCGGCGCCTCGCCGGCGAAGCCGTTCATGTGCGGCTCCAGCACCTGCAGCGCGAAGCCCATCGTGCAGGCCGCGTCGGCGGCGTTGCCGCCCTCGGCGAGCAGCTGCGCGCCCGCCTGGGCCGCGAGGTAGTGCCCGGCGCTGACGGCGCCGCCGTAGCCGCGAACGGTCGGGCGGGTGGTGAACTGCATCGCCCGCCGAGTCTAGCCGCCCGCACCTCGTGGCGGCGGAGGTTCACGCGAGCGGGCGCGTTCCGCCATAGTGGCGGGGGAGCCCTCGCCGCGGCGGCCTCGAGACGTGCGCGGCGGGCGGTGCGGACGGAGGCTGCCGATGAGCGGGACGGAGCAGTGGGGTGCGCTGAACGGCGTGCGCGTCATGGAGTTCACGGTCGTGCTCGCCGGGCCGGTCTGCGGGATGCTGCTCGCCCAGATGGGCGCCGACGTCGTCAAGATCGAGCCGCCGATGGGCGATCCGCAGCGGCGTAACGGCAGCGTGGTGCCGGGAGAGAGCAAGCACTATCAGGCCTACAACCACGGCAAGCGTAGCCTCGTCGTGGACCTCCGCGAGGAGCACGGACGCGAGCTGATCCATCGCATCATCCCGCAGTTCGACGTGGTGCTGACCAACTACCGCCCCGGCGTCACCAAGCGCCTCGGCATCGACTACGAGACGCTGCGGTAGTACCGCCCGGACCTCGTCTACCTGGAGATGAACGCCTTTGGCTTCCACGGCCCCGAGGCGCCCCGCGCGGGCTCGGACGTGGTCGTGCAGGCCTACACCGGGCTGATCGCGGGCGGCGGGCAGGTCGACGAGGACGGCGCACCCCGCTCGGCGCTCTCGATCGCCCTCGCCGATCACATGACGGGCACCGCCTCGGCGATGGGCATCGCGGCCGCGCTCTACCACCGCGCGCAGACGGGCGAGGGACAGCTCGTGCGCGGCTCGCTGCTGCGCTCGACGCTGTTCGCGCAGGGCTCCGCCGTGATGCGCGAGCCGGTTACCGACGCCTCCAGCCGCGACGTGATGATGGCGCAGCTGGAGGCGATCCGCGCCCGAGGCGGGGACTACGCCGAGCAGGTCGCCGCGCACAACGAGCGGCGCGGCCTCGGCGCGGGCTTCAACCTCTACTACGGCGGCTACCAGGCGAAGGACGGCGGGATGTTCTTCGGCGCGCTCAGCCCCGCCGGGCGCGACACGATCCGCCGCGCCGTCGGCGCGGAGACGGAGCGCTCCGACGACCCCGACTACGACGTCTACGACCCCGACAACATCGCCGAGGCGCGCGAGTGGAAGCGCACCATCCAGGAGCTGATCCGCACCAGGACCGCCGCGGAGTGGCGCGCGATCCTCGACGAGGCGGGCGGCGCGCCGGTCTCGCAGGTGCAGTTCGCCGAGGAGATGTCGGAGGACGAGCACGTGCAGGCCGAGGGCATGATCTGGGACATCGAGCACGAGATCACCGGCCCGCAGCGCGTCGTCGGCCCGATCGTCGAGATGGAGGGCACGCCAACGCGCGTCCCGCAGGCCGCGCCGCCGCTGGGCCGCCACACCCACGAGATCCTCGAGGAGCTGGGCGTCGCCGAGGAGGAGCGCGCGGAGCTGCTGGCCGCCGGCGTGATCCGCGACGACGCGGACGGGCCGTCGCGGCAATGAGCCTCGCCCCCGCGCTGCGCGCGGCTATCGTCGAGGCGCTCTCGCGCTGGGACCTCGCGGGCGAGGCCGAGCCGCTCGGCGGCGGCGCGGCGAACGAGCACTGGCGCATCGCGGTCGAGGGCGAGGAGCGCCCCTACGTGCTGCGCCGCTACCACCCGCGCCACGACGCGGGCGACATCGCCTACGAGCATCGCGTACTCGCCTTCCTCGGCGACCGCGACTGGCCGGTGGCGCCGCCGATCGCCGACGCCCGCGGGCGCACGCTCGCCGCGACCGACGCGGGGCTGTGGGCGCTCTTTCGCTGGCGCTCGGGCGAGCCCGCGCCGCCCGACGCGCTGCTCTACTTGCAGCGCAAGGGCGCGCTGCTGGCGCTGCTGCACGCCGACCTCGCCGAGGCGCCGGACTTCGGCCAGCGGCCCGGCTTCGGCCGCGCCGACGACCTCGACGCCAACGTGCGCGCCGACGGACACGAGGACGTGGAGGCGCTGCTCGCCTGGTACGGCGGGCGAGACGGGGCGCGGGCCGAGGTGCTCGGGGACGCCCTCGCGCGCAACCGCGAGGCGCTCGCCGCGGGCGGCTTCTCCGAGCTGCCCGACCAGCTCGTCTACTACGAGTGCCTCGGCGGCAACGTGCGCTTTCGCGACGACACCGTGACGGCGCTGTTCGATTTCGACCTGACGCACCGCAACGCGCGAGCCGCCGACATCGCGCGCAGTCTCGCCGTCGATTGCGGCGTATCGGCGAAGCGCGCCGGGGCGTGGCTGGCCGGCTACGTGAACCTGGCGCCGTCCCCGCTCAGCGAGGCCGAGGCGGCGCTGATCGCTCCGCTGATGACCGCCGCCGAGCTCTGGAACACCGTGCTCCCGCTCTCGATCGGCGCGCGCTGGGGCAACGAGGCGCAGCTCCGCTCCGCCGAGGCCTCGATCGATCGCCGCCTCCCGTTCAGCGAGGACGCCGAGCGCCTCCTCGGCGCAGTTGCGCAGCAAGCCGCGCGCACCTGAGGGCTGCCCTCCCCTCTGTGGGGGGCTGCGCCCCCCACACCCCCATCCCGGACGAGCACGCTGCGC